>WHTO01000050.1 GCA_009377665.1 Dehalococcoidia bacterium | reverse complement strand
AGTATACGAAGCTGCCCCCGCCGGTCGGCGGGGGCAGCGGTCATCCTTCAGAGCTGGCGCCTCTAGTCGAGGCTACCGAAGCTGCTTTTGGCCTTCTTGGGGGCGGCGTTGGCGTTCATGCCACGGTGCTCCCAGATCGTTTCGCCAGCGTTGCTAAACTCGCGGACGGATCCGCAGAATTTGCACTTGCCCCGGCTCGTCGCACCCGCGGGCGGCTCGATCACCCAACGGTGACGGCACACGGGAGCTTCTTCGGCAACAGCTGCCGGGCTACCCTGGTTCTCTTTTCGCTCAGCCACGATCTTTCGCTAATCCTTTCTCCCCAACCACAAGTTACAACGCCAATCGCTTCTCTACGTTCCACTCGCGTTTCAATTCTAACAATTTTCCGCGCAGTTTACACGTTAAATACAGTAGCGAGTGTTTTTATGGTGCTCGACCCCTCGGGCTCTCTATACTCATGGTGAATCCTCTTGGCAGAACTAAGGGCTAACTCGACCAAGAGCCGCGTGCTCGCCCTGCTTAAGCGATCTGGCGGTTCCACTGTTGACGACCTGACCCGCCTTTTGGGCCTGGCCCCGATGACGATCCGGCAGCACCTCACGGCGCTCCAGCGCGACGGCCTAATCTCAGCGCGCGAGGTACGCCGGCCGACGGGCCGCCCGCACTTTGTGTTTACGCTCACCGCGGATGGCGAGGAGACATTCCCGCGCCGGTACGACGTGCTGGCGGAGATGATCCTGGACGAGATCGCCTTCCTCCGGCCGCGAGACCTCGAGAACGTCGACGCCGCGGGTCGCCGGCGCATCGTCCTGGAGCGAGTGGCAGAGCGTACCGCGGCTGGCTATCGCGACCGCTTCGATGGTAAGGCGCTGTCGGAGCGCGTGCGCCTGCTGGCTGAGCTGCTCCAGGAAGAGAGTGGATTCGCCGAATACGAGAGCACGGAGAAGGGCTACGAGGTCCGGGACTACAACTGTGTTTTCCATAAGCTCGCCCGCTCCGATTCGGAGGTCTGTCACTGGCACCTGACGTTGATGCGTACTCTGATCGGCGCTGACGTGCTCCACGACAGGTCGATCTGGGCAGGCGCCGAGTGCTGCCGCTTTCTGATCGCTGCAGACCAGCGGACAGGGAAAGAGCCAGGACGTTCTAACGATGCCCTCGCCGTGAGCGGCAAGGCGTCACCGAGGCAAGTGAACTAACCGGGAGAGATATGACCAGTAACGGAAGCAACGGTTCAGGCGCACTAACGCAGGAAGCCATCCTCGAGGCGCTGAAGGATGTTAAGGATCCGGAGCTGCATCGGCCCCTTGTCGCTCTCGGAATGATCCAGGACGTAACCGTCGAAGGTGGCAGCGTCGGTCTTCGTGTCGTGTTGACCACCCCGGCCTGCCCCTTCCGCGAGCAGGTGCAGCAGGAAGTGCGCGACGCCGTAATGTTGTTGCCCGGCGTCGACAGCGTCGACATTGAGATGGGCGCCAACGTGCGGGCATCGAGCAACGAGGGCAAAGCAAAGCCAATCGAGGGTGTCCGCAACGTGATCGCCGTCGCCAGCAACAAGGGGGGCGTGGGAAAGAGCACGGTGGCCGTGAACCTCTCGGTCGCTCTCGCCCAGCTCGGCGCGCGCGTCGGCCTGATGGACGCCGACATCACCGGACCCAACATCCCAACGATGACGGGCGTGGCAGCCGGAATCCAATCGCAGGAAGGCATGCACGTCGTCGAACGCTACGGTGTAAAGGTGGCGTCGATCGGCTTTGTGCTTCAAAAGGGCATGCCGGTGGTCTGGCGCGGCCCGATGATCGGCTCCGCGGTGCGACAGTTGATGCATGACGTGGCCTGGGGCGAGCTGGACTACCTGGTGATCGACCTTCCTCCGGGCACGAGCGATGCCTCGATGAGCATGGCGCAGGACGCGGCCATCTCGGGCGCGGTGGTTGTGAGCACGCCGCAGGAGGTCTCGATCGAGGATGCGACAAAGGCCGTCGGCATGTTCGAGCGGTTGAACGTCCCGGTCTTCGGAATCGTCGAGAACATGAGTTACTTTGCCTGTCCGCACTGCGGCGAGCGGACGGAGATCTTCGGGCACGGCGGAGCGAGGGCAGCGGCCGAGGAGCTCGGCCTGGACTTCCTGGGCGAGGTGCCGCTGCACCCGGCTATCCGCCAGGGCTCGGACATCGGCGCACCGATCGTGGCGACCGATCCCGAATCGCCCCAGGCCCGGGCCCTCATCGAAATTGCCGAACGGGTAGCCGCCAGGCTCAGCGTGCTCCAGTTCGTGGGAAGCGTGGCTTAATGAACTTCTTCAAACGTCCGAAAGCGGAATCGCCGACGGATTCTCCATTCACCAGTTTCCAGGTCATACCCCCCGAGCGTCCCGGTCCGGCGGCCGCTGCCGGTCCGGCGGCCGCCGCTGAGCCTCCGCCGCCTGCGGAGGCGGACAACCAGGAGGGTATCTCGGAGGCCAAGCCTCCGCGACGCCCGCGCCGCCGCCGGCCGAAGGCAGCGATAGACGACGGCGCGGTGACGGAGCCAGAGCTTCTCGGCGGCCCCGCCGCGGACGAAACACGCGCTCCGCCCGTGGAAGAACCGAGCGCTCTCGCCGCGGAGGCCCCGGCGCCTGCCAGGCGGGGGAGGGGGTCAGGCCGGGGGCGCAAGCCGGCGAGCCAGAACGGCCGCGCGGCGCCCGCCCTTCCCGAGGTCGACCTTTCCGGCGTTAGCAGCGATACGAAGGCGCTGGCCGAGCTGCTGCTGCGACAGACGGCGGCCCTGGAAGTGGCGGCCGAGAGGCAGTTCTCCGCTTTGCGCGACTTCCAGCGCGCCGTGGAGAGCGTCGAGGCGCGCCTGGATGCCACTCCGACGACTACCCGCCTGCCGCGCTGCGGTATCTTCGTGGATGTCCCCAACATCATTTACACCGCGGACCGGCTGCGCGTCAGGATCGATTTCGGCAAACTCCTTGATCTCCTGACAAGCGGTCGTGAGCTGGTGCGAGCGAGCGCCTATGCGCCGATCAGCGACGACCCCTCGGCAGAGCTCCAGGCGCAGCGCTTCGTCCAACCCTTCGTTGACCGCGGATACAAGATCGTCACCAAACAGCTGAAGCGTTTCTCTGATGGCTCAGTCAAGGCCAACTTCGACGTCGAGCTCGCCATCGACATAGTGACCATGGCGGACCGCCTTGACGTGGTGTGCCTGGTTTCGGGCGACGGCGACTTCCGCCGGCTCGTCGAACTGGTTGAGAGCAAGGGCGTGCGGGTCGAGGTCATCTCGTTCGGGCAGAGCACCGCTGCCGAGCTGCGCAACGCAGCCGACGAATACATCGAGCTGAGCGCGATCCTCGACCGCATCACCTGACCGGAACCAGCGGCGGATCGCCAGCGTCTTATCTCCAGAATTAGGAGGTGGACGGCGCGATGAAAGGCTTTCTGGCGCTCGGTGGAATCGCGGTTGCCGGTGTCGTACTCATGATCAGCGGCGCTTGCGGCGATAACGATGACGACGACGAACCGATAGAGGACGTCACCACGGAGGACACGCCCGGCGAGGGAAGCCCCACGCCGGGCGCCGGCGGCCAGGATGAGGGCGGCGGACCCTTGCCAGTTGATGAGGGAGTCGCCGAAACGTCGACACCACCATCTCTCGTCCTGGCGCAGGGTGCTACGACGATGGAGGGCGTGCTCGGCAACTTCGGCTGGGATGGTGTGATCGCCGACGCCTTCGCCGTCGTCACGGAAGCGGAGGCGATGCCACTGGGCGCTGCTGCACTGACGCTGACGACGGATGAGGACTTCAACGAGGGAGTATTCACCCTTTAGTCGGTGGAGGGCCAGGCGCCGGAGGCGCGAGACGGCATCATACGCTGGGATGTTTCGGCGCTGGAGGAGGCCTTTACGACCTCGGTAGTCAACGAGGGGAGAGGTTGATCTCTCGACCATCGAGGCCGGTGACTACCTGCTGGTGTTCTTCGCTAACTGGGACGAAGGCTACGGCGAATTCGGGTTCTACGTAACGGTTGCCTGATTGTGCGTTAGGGCCGGGAAGCGGCGCGCTTCCCGGCCGGCCAGGGTAGGAAACGCCTCGGGGTCCTGTCGCCGGTGCCGCCCCGCGGATTCGTCACACCGCCAGGCTGGCGCTTGACGGTTGATGTGACGGCTGCGCGAGGCCTCACTGACCGTACCGGCCCCCGAGGCAGAAGTAAGGCTAGGCCAGCCTGGCGAGGCACCCGTTCCGTTTGTCCACAATGTTCTGAACAGGCAAGCTTCGGGGTCAGGCGGTGGTTGGCACGCCGCGGCGAAGGCTTTCGAGCTTGCTGCGCGCGGCCCCTGACCTGACGGCGGAACGGGCTGCCTCGATGCCCCCCGCCAGCGAATCAGCGCGTCCTGACAGCCAGATCCGCAGCCCGGCGTTGTAGCAGACGAGGTCACGCATCTTCCCCTCACCTTCGCCGTGGAGCACCGGCAGGAAGCTGCTGACGCTGGTGAGCAGGGGATCCTCGGCCCTGAGGTCCTCTCGGGCGACGGGCTCTAGTTCGTGTTCGGAGGGGTCGAGCTGCGATTCCTCCACCGTCTCGCCCTCGACCGCGAGCAGGCGGCTGGGACGCCAGGTCGAGACATCTTCGTTGCCCTCGATGCCCTGGACGATCAGGGACCTGCCGAAGCCCAGGCGAAGCATGGCGCCGGTCAGGCGGTGGACGTAGGGCGTGTGGGTGAGGCCGATGATGTGGTGTGGGGCGCCGGCCAGGTTGGAGATCTTCTCTACGGTGTTGAAGGCTGAGCGCAGGGTCATCTCCTCGCGCCGCTGCTTCAGGGCGTACAGCGCCGGTGTGAAAACCTGCTGGTTAATGTAGCCGAAGCCCTCTTGCTCGATAGCGTGCCGTACGTCGTCGGGCGGAAGGTCCACGGGAATGGAAAGCGCGCCGAGCAGCTCGTGGACGCCGGTGCCGTGCTTGGGGGGCATGTCGGGCGCACCGTGCATGACCTGGGGGGCGCCGGCGGCGGCCGCGACGATCGAGGCGAAGGGGGATGGTACGACGCTCTCGGTGCGGCCATCGTAGGGACTGCCGATGTCGACGAGACCTTCGACCGCCGGTTCGATGAGGGTCGAGCGTGCCCGGATGGCGTCGATGAAGGCGTGGAGCTCGTCAGGCGATTCTCCCTTGTTGCGCAGGGCGATCAGAAAGGCGCCGTGCTGCAGCGCGGTCGCGTTCTGGTCGAGGAGAAGGTCGGCGACCGTCCGCGCTTCATCGTAGGTAAGGTCGCGGTTGGACTTCGGGCCAGTACCGACCGCGTGCAGGAACGGCCGCATCGGCCAGGTGGTCTTTGGCATCAGGTCATCACCTCGTCAAGGCAAGCTGGTTCGCGTTGCAGCGATCGCCGGGTTGGCCTCGTCTCGTGCTGCCGAGGGAGTCGCGGATCCGGATCCGCTGGAGCTCTCCTCCATGAAGTAGCGGACGCGTTCTTTCTTGTACTCGGTGTGACTGTACAGGGTTGCGAAGTCACTGATGCCCGTGGCTGCTGACAGCTCCCTGGCAACCTCGTCGCACTCCCTGCGTTCGTGGGCGTGGACCATGGTGAACAGCGCGTATGGCCAGTCCTCGTAGGTGGGGCGCTTGTAGCAGTGGCTGACTTTCGGGTGGGCCGAGAATACCGCGCCAACCTCCTCGGCTCGCTCCTCCGGGACCTGCCAGCAGACCATGCCGTTGGCGAGGAAGCCGGCTTCGCGGTGACGGAGGACCGCGGCGAAGCGGCGCATGATCCCCTCCTGCCGTAGAGTTTCCATCCGTTGCAGCAGGGCTTCGGCGGAGAGCCCGATCCGGGCAGCGGGCGCCGCGAAGGGTTCGGGGTCGAGCTCCAGCTGGGATTGCACTACGCGGACGAGGTTGACCTCATCCGCGGTGAGGTCGCGGCGTGGCGTGGTGCGCTGGCCGTTGCGACGGGTCATTCGTCCGGTGCCTCCGACCATGTCGAACTCGACATCGATCTTGTAGAGCTTGAGGGCGGGCAGGTTGATGGTTCGGCGGGCGCCCGCCCGAAGTGCCAGGTCATGGATGATGGCCTCGAGGTCGGAGTCGTGGCGAATGGCGAGCACGAACCAGAGGTTGAAGTGGTGGTCGCGCCCGTAGTTGTGGCTGACGCCCGGATGAGCGCTGATGACGGCCGCGGCCTCGTCGAGGCGATGAGGGTCAATGTGCATCGCCACCAGGGTGCTGCGGTAGCCGATGCGGTAGACGTCGAAGATCGCGCTGAGGTGACGGATGACGCCCGACCGGCGCGCTTCGCGCAGGCGGGCCAGGACGTCGTCCTCGTTGGTCTCCAGTCGTTCGGCGAGAGCGGCGAAGGGCCGCTGGACAAGCGGGAAGTCCGATTGAACCTCGTTAAGCAGCCTGCGGTCGAGGTCGTCCAGCGCGACGCTCACGGATTGATTATCGAGGTGAGGGAGCGGTCGCGGTGGGTCAATGGGAGGTTTGGCGAGCTTCGGGGGCGTATCCTTGGAGCGAAATGGTTGCCACGAGCGGAAGAATGATGACGGCCGACGAGCTGGTGGTACTCCCGGATGATGGCCTGCGTCACGAGTTGCTAGAGGGAGAGCTGCTGAGTATGGCTCCATCGTCTGATGGCCAGGGTTTGGTGGCCGGAACGATAGCTGTGCTGCTTGGCGCAGCCGATCTCCAAACCGGGAGGGGCCGCGTGCTGGTTGCCGACACTGGCTATCGGCTGGCCTCCCACCCCGACACGGTGTTGGCGCCCGATGTCGCGTTTCTCTTGAAGGCGAGGGTGAGGCCGGCTTCTGAGCGCAAGGGCTTCCCGCCCGGCGCGCCCGACCTGGCGGTCGAGGTCCTCTCGCCCTCCAACAGCGCTTCCGAGATGGCGCGGAAGGTGGACCACTACCTGCGGGCGGGTGCGACCCTGGTCTGGCTGGTGGACCCGGAACGGCGGTCGGTCGCTGTCTACCAGCGCGGCGGTGAGACGCGCTTCCTGAGGGAAGACGACGAAATCGACGCCGGCGAACTGATACCCGGATTCCGCCGCCGCGTCGCCGACTTCTTCCTGTAAGCCGCTGCAGTGTCCCTGCGGCGTATCCTTGGAGCGAAATGGTTGCCACGAGCGGAAGATTGATGACGGCCGACGAGCTGGCGGTACTCCCGGATGATGGCCTGCGTCACGAGTTGCTAGAGGGAGAGCTGCTGAGTATGGCTCCGTCGTCCGATGGCCAGGGTTTGGTGGCTGGAACGATAGCCGAGTTGATGGCCGCGGCTAACATTCAGAGCAGGCGAGGCAGGTTGGTCATCGCGGACACCGGTTATCGGCTGGCCTCCAACCCCGACACCGTCCTGGCGCCCGATGTCGCGTTTGTCTTGAAGACGAGGGTGAGGCCGGCTTCTGAGCGCAAGGGCTTCCCGCCCGGCGCGCCCGACCTGGCGGTCGAGGTCCTCTCACCCTCCAATAGCGCCTCCGAGATGGCGCGGAAGGTCGACCACTACCTGCGGGCGGGTGCAACGCTGGTCTGGCTGGTGGACCCGGAACGGCGGTCGGTCGCTGTCTACCAGCGCGGCGGTGAGACGCGGTTCCTGAGGGAGGACGACGAAATCGACGCCGGCGATCTGGTACCCGGGTTCCGCTGCCGCGTCGCTGACTTCTTCGCTTAGCCGCTGTAGCCGCCGGCTCCTACGAGTAGCGCTCTTCCTTCCAGGGGTCGCCGTAGATGTGGTAGCCGTACATCTCCCAGAAGCCCGGCTTCTCGTCTGCCATGAACTCGATGCCGCGCAGCCACTTGGCGCTTTTCCAGAAGTAAAGGTGGGGGACGACGGGGCGCATGGGGCCGCCGTGATCGGGTTCTATGGGCTTGCCGTTGTGGGTGTGGGCGAAGATCACGCCCGACTCCTCCATGTCGCGAATCGGCACGTTGGCCGTGTAGCCGCCGTAGGAGTGCTGCATGATGTGGCGGGCTTCGGGTTTCACCCTGACGTCCTTCACCAGGTCCGGCCAGGCGACGCCCTGCCACTCGTTATCGAACTTGCTCCAGTGGGTGACGCAGTGGATGTCGGAGGTGACGGTGGTTTGAGGTAAGGCCATGAATTCATCCCAGGTGAACTCGACCTGCTCCTCGACGAGCCCGCCTATGCGTAGACGCCACTCGTCGAGCTTGATGCGGGGCGTCGAGCCATAGGAAAGGACCGGCCAACCATCAACGACCTTCTGGCCGGGCGGCAGGCGATCCCCGTGGTCTTCCTGCTGCTTCTTACCCCTCGAGAAGATGTCAAAAGCCAAGTGCCGAAGCCTTCCGATTGGGTGTGTGGTCTATGCGGCAATTATAGGTAACAGGCACCTGTCAGCCCCCAGAGGGCGCCCGTTGTTACGATCCCTACAGTGGAACAGGCCGAGGAGCGTCCCCGACTGCCCGGCGCCGGCGCAAATGCGCTGTTCCTCGGGGCCGCCGCAATCGCGGTGGTACTGGACCAGTTTACCAAGGCGATCGCCGCGGGCCTGATCGAGCGAGGGGACCAGTGGCCCGAGGGTTGGGCCGTCCGCTTCGTGCATGTGACGAACTCGGGGGCGGCGTTCGGGCTGCTGGAAGGCCAGACGCTCTTCCTCATTGTTACCAGCCTGATGGCGATAGTGGCGATCGGTTTCTATTGCTTCTTTCCGCCAGCCGAGCACAACCTGGTCCGCATCGCCCTCGGATTGTTGCTGGGCGGCGCTATCGGCAACCTGATCGACCGCGTTGCGGCCGGCGAGGTCATCGACTTCATCAAGTTCCCCAACTGGCCGGCGTTCAACGTCGCCGATTCCTCGATCACGATCGGCGTGACGATGCTGATCATCTTTTCGCTGTTCGCTGAGAGTCCGAAGCCGGCCCAGAATGATGAACAGTCGCGTCCTGACGGTTAGCGAACCAGGCGAACGGCTCGATACCTGGGTTGCTTCGTCCTGCCCGGAGATCTCCCGTGCGGAGGCGCGCCGGCTGATCGAGGCGGGCCTGGTCCGAGTGGGCGGGCGAACAGTCCGGGGATCGCGGCGCCTGGCGGCGGGCGACGTGGTGGAGATCGATGCCCCGGAACCGGCTCAAACGGGACTGCAGGCTCTCGGCCTGCCGCTGGTCATCCTCTACGAGGACGCCGATGTCGTCGTCGTCGACAAGCCGGCAGGAGTGACCGTCCATGCATCGCCGGGACACCACGACGATACCCTGGTGAATGTCCTGCTCGCTCACTATCCCGAGATTGGATCCCTATCAGAGCTGCGGCCCGGGATAGTGCATCGGTTGGATAAGGACACGTCGGGCGTGATGATGGTTGCGCGCAACGCGGCCGCTGAGCAGGAGCTGGCGCGGCAGATCAAGGATCGCGAGGTCGAGAAGACCTACCTCGCCATCGTGATCGGGCGTGTCGCCCCGGCTGAGGGGGTGGTCGAGGCGCCGCTGGGGCGCCATCCTCGCGACCGTAAGCGCCGGGCGATAGTCGAGGGAGGCCGCGAGGCGCGGACGCGCTACCGGGTGCTCACCCAGGGCCCTGCGGCGGCCCTGCTTGAGGTCGGCCTGGAGACCGGCCGCACGCATCAGATCAGGGTGCACCTGGCAGCCATCGGTTATCCGGTGCTGGGCGACCCGATCTATGGACGGCGCTCGGAGGCGATTGCCAGGCAGGCTCTGCACTCCCTGCGGCTGGCCTTCCGCCAACCGCAGACGGGCGAGTTGGTCGTCGTCGGGGTCGAGGCGCCGGAGGATTTCCGGCGAGCACTGGATGCAATGGGCCTTTGCGTACCAGACTCTCGCTAGAGAAGAACGCTGAACTGGAGGACCGGTGAAGATCACTACCGACGAAGCGCTGGCCGAGGCCGCGCTCGCAGCCTCGAACTGGGGCCGCTGGGGACCGGACGACGAGCTGGGGACCCTTAACTACCTGACCGCCGAGCGGCGGCGACACGCCGTGGGGCTGGCAAAATCGGGCCGCGTGGTGTCGCTCTCGCGTGAGACCAAGCTGGACGCCGCCTCGGGCATCCCAAGGGCCAGCCACGACGTATTCCGCTACCCGGGCGGCGGCTCGGGTGACTACATCGGCCTGGTCTTCCATGGCCACGGCGTGACGCATATCGATGCCCTCTGCCACATCTTCGCCCGCGGGCAGATGTACAACGGCTATTCGGACGAGGCCGTGCTCCCAGATGGCGCGACGAAGCTGTCAATAGACCGGCTTGGCCCTTCAGGAATCGTGGGACGTGGTGTCCTGCTCGATGTCGCGCGGGTCAAGGGCGGCCCGTTGCCGCAATCGACGCCTATCCTTCCGCAGGACCTCGAGGCCGCCGAGCAGGCCCAGGGACTGTCCGTTGGCGAGGGCGACATACTCTTCGTGCGCAGCGGCACAATGCACGAGGGTGTCGGGGAGGAGATCCGCTCGCCGGGTCTCCACGCGGACTGCATCCCCTGGCTGTTCCAGCGGCGGGTCGCTGTGCTCGGCGGTGACAACGCCAACGACCTCTATCCCTCGGGCTTCAAGCGTTGGCGTCTGCCGATCCACGTCGCCGCGATCATGTACATGGGTTTGCACCTGGTTGACAACGCCGACCTGGAGCCAATCTCGGCGGCCTGCGCCGAGGAGGGACGCTGGGAGTTCCTGCTGACGATCGCGCCGCTGCGCTTCAAGGGGACGACCGGCTCACCGGTCAACCCGCTCGCCATCTTCTGAAGCCGTTGCGATGGGGCTGCCGAGCGCTGACCCTTTAGGCATGATTGTGCGCACCAGGTACGCCCCAAGCCCGACCGGCCTGCCACATGTCGGCAACATGCGCGCGGCCCTTTTCGACTGGCTGCTGGCCCGCAACGCCGGCGGCACTTTCATCCTGCGGATCGAGGACACGGACAGGGAGCGCTACGTCGATGGCGGGGTCGAGGCCCAGATGGAGGCCCTGCGCTGGCTCGGTCTCGACTGGGACGAGGGTCCAGACGTGGGCGGTCCGCACGCGCCTTACACGCAGTCCGAACGCTTGGCGTTGTATCTGGAAGCGGCTGAGCGATTGGTAGCCAACGGCAAGGCCTACCACTGCTTCTGCACGCCAGAGCGCCTGGGCGAGCTTCGTCGTCAGCAACAGGCCGCGAAGCAGCCGCCGGGCTACGACCGCCGCTGTCGTGCTTTGCCCCCGCAGGAGCTGGCCGAGCGACTGGAGGCCGACGAGCCGAACGTCATCCGCTTCGCCTCGCCCACTGAGGGCGAGACGTCCTTCCGCGATGCCATCCGTGGGGTCGTCACCGTCGAGAACAGGACGATCGATGACTTCGTGATTCTCAAATCGGACGGCTACCCGACCTATCACCTGGCGTCGGTGGTTGACGACAAGGCGATGGCGATCAGCCACGTCTTTCGTGGCGACGAGTGGATACCCAGCGCGCCACGCCACGCCTTGATCTACACGGCGCTGGGCTATGAGCCGTCGCTGTTTGTGCACCTGCCGTCGATCCTGGGCGCGGACCGCAAGCGCCTCGCCAAGCGGCACGGGTCGACGACCGTGCTTGAGTACCGGGACGCGGGCTATCTGCCGGAGGCCATGGTCAACTTCCTGGCGCTGCTGGGTTGGTCGCTGGACGACAAGACCGAGATAATCGACCGCGAGACGCTGGTCCGTTCGTTCAGCCTCGACCGCGTCAGCGCGACGCCGGGGATCTTCGATGCCGACAAGCTGCGCTGGATGAACGGCGAGTACATCCGGGCGCTGCCCGAGGACGAGCTGGCCCGGCGCATCCTGCCTTTCCTCCAGCGCGAGCTGCCGGAGACGGCGCGGGAGCCCGATCTCGAGTTGGTGGGCCGGATCGTGCCGCTGATCCAGACGCGGATGGAGCTGCTCGCCGACGCCTACCCGCTTACGGCGTTTTTCTTCACGCGGGAGATTTTGGTGACAGCCGACGACTTGCTGGGCAAGCGCTTCGCTTCGGAGCCGGAGGTCGCGCTGGCCGCGTTGACTGCTGCCACGGAGCGACTTGGCGCCCTGCCCGACTGGACGCACGAGGGCATCCAGTCAGCCCTGCGTGGGCTTGGCGAAGAGCTCGGGCTGAAGCCTCGTGATTTCTTCGGCCTGCTGCGCATGGCGGTGACGGGGAGCACCGTGTCGCCACCCCTGTTCGAGAGCCTGGAGATCCTGGGGCGGGAGGTGACGCTGGAGCGTATTGGGGATGCCGGGCGGACTCTGCGGCCGGCGGCTGGTTGACCTTCACGCGCTGGGTTCGGCTCGTCGGTATACGGCTTGAATCTCAAGGACACCCCTTTGAAACGCCTCAATAGGGTGTAGCCTCTGAGTCTCTCCTTCGTGGCTTTATCCGAGAGCCTTTCTGGGCTCTGCCCTGATCAGGCCGTGTCGTTCCCTTTCAGGAGGTTGCGCAGGACGTAGTTGAGGACGCCGCCGTGGCGGTAGTATTCGACCTCGGTCTGGCTGTCGATGCGGACGACTGCCTGGAAGCGTTTCACAGAGCCATCGCCGGTGCGGGCGACGACTTCGGCGTGGCCCCCCGGGCGCAGGCCGGCGACGCCGGCGATGTCGTACGACTCGGTGCCGTCGAGGCCGAGGGACTCGGCGTTCTCGCCGGCGAGGAATTGGAGGGGGAGGATACCCATGCCCACCAGGTTGCTGCGGTGGATGCGCTCGAAGCTCTCGGCTATCGCCGCCCTGATGCCGAGAAGCATCGGGCCCTTGGCGGCCCAGTCTCGCGAGCTGCCGGACCCGTACTCCTTACCGGCGATGACGATCGTCGGTACGCCGTCGCCCTGGTAGCGCATGGCAGCCTCGTAGATGCTGCTGACCTCGCCATCGGGTAGGTGGCGCGTCCAGTTCCCTTCCTTCCCGGGCGTGAGCTTGTTGCGCAACCGGATGTTGCCGAAGGTCGCGCGCATCATGACCTCGTGGTTGCCGCGGCGGGCGCCGAGGCTGTTGAAATCGCGCTGTTCAACTCCCTTGCCGACCAGGTAGAGCCCGGCCGGGCTGCTCTTGGGGATGGCGCCGGCGGGTGAGATGTGGTCGGTCGTGACGGAGTCCCCGACGAATACGAGCACGCGCGCCGAGTTGAGATCGCGGAGGGGCGCGGGCTCCTGGGTCATCTCCTGGAAGAAGGGAGGCTCCTGGATATAAGTCGAGCTCTCGTCCCAGTCATAGAGGTTGCCCGTCGGGACGGGCAGCTTCTGCCAGCGCTCGTCGCCTGTGAAGACGCGCCCGTAGGTGCTGGCGAAGAGGTCGGGTGTGACGGCCTCGCTGACCGCTTTGCTGACCTCCTCGGGGGTCGGCCAGATCTCGCGCAGGTAGACGGGTTCGCCGTTGCGGTCGAGGCCAAGCGGCTCGCTTGTCAGGTCCTTGTTGACGTTGCCCGCAAGCGCATAGGCGACGACCAGGGGCGGTGAGGCCAGGAATGAGGCGCGCACTTCGGGATGGATACGGCCCTCGAAGTTGCGGTTGCCGCTGAGCACGGCGGCCACGGTCAGGTCGTTGGCGTTGATGACGGCGGACACCGGCTCCTGCAGCGGACCGCTGTTGCCGATGCAGGTGGTGCAGCCATAGCCGACGGTGTGGAAGCCCAGGGCCTCCAGCGCCGGCGTGACGCCGGCCTTGTCCAGGTAGTCGGTGACGACAGCCGAGCCCGGCGCCAGGCTTGTCTTGACGAACAGCGGCACGGTCAGGCCGCGCTCGACGGCTTTCTTTGCCAGCAGGCCGGCACCCACCATGACCGAGGGATTGGAGGTGTTGGTGCAGCTTGTGATCGCGGCTATGGCCACCGAGCCATCGCTGACGGCGGCCTTCTTCCCATCGAGCTCGACGTCGGCGCGCCGGAAGTTCAGCTCCTCGCCGGGGGGCGGCATTGGCGGAGCCTCCGCTCCACCCTCTGCCTCGAAGCGGCCGACCTCTTTGGCGACGGGCTGGCGGCTATCGATGCCGTCCGGCCAGTAGGCGCTGCGAAACTTGTTGCCGACTTCGGCCAGCGCGACGCGGTCCTGCGGCCGTCGCGGGCCTGCCAGGCTGGGCTCGACGCTGCTGAGGTCAAGCTCGAGCAGGTCGCTGTAAACGGGGTCGGGGGAGTCGGACTGGTGCCACATACCCTGGGCGCGGGCGTAGCGCTCGACGAGATCGACCAGGCCCGGGGGCCGGTTGGTCTGGCGCAGGTAGGTGAGGGTCTCTGTGTCGACGGGGAAGATCGCCGACGTGGCGCCGTACTCGGGGGACATGTTCGCTATGGTCGCGCGGTCGGCGAGCGGCAATGATGACAGCCCCGGGCCTCCGAACTCAACGAACTTCCCGACCACACCGTAGTTGCGCAGCATCTCGGTGACGGTCAGCACGAGGTCGGTGGCGGTGGCTCCCGCGTTTAGCGCGCCGTCGAGACGGACGCCAATAACCTCGGGCTGAAGGAGGTAGAGGGGCTGGCCGAGCATACAGGCCTCGGCCTCGATGCCGCCGACGCCCCAGCCGAGGACTCCGAGTCCGTTGATCATCGTCGTGTGGGAGTCGGTGCCGACCAGGGTGTCCGGGAAAGCCAGCGTCTGCCCGTCGTGCTCGCGGGTGTCGACGACCGACGCGAGGAACTCGAGGTTGACCTGGTGGACGATACCGGTGCCCGGGGGGACGACGCGGAAGTTGTCGAAGGCCGTCTGCCCCCACCGGAGCAGCGCATAGCGCTCGAAGTTGCGCTCGTACTCGTACTCGACGTTGCGCTGAAAGGCCAGGTTGGTGCCGAAAACGTCGACCTGGACGGAATGGTCGATCACGAGGTCGGCGCGGATCAGCGGGTTGACCTTCGACGGGTCGCCGCCGAGGCGGACCATCGCCGAGCGCATCGCCGCAAGGTCAACGATGGCGGGCACGCCCGTGAAGTCCTGGAGGATCACCCGCGCGGGGAGGAACGGAAACTCGCGTGACACGGTTGGCTGGCCATCCCAGTTGGCCAGGGCCTGGATATCATCCTGCCTGGCGATCCCGGAGTCGGCGTGACGAAGGAGGTTCTCGAGCAGGATCTTGACCGTGTAGGGGAGCCTGTCGACGGGGAAGCCCTGCGCGCCCAGCTCGGGAATGCTGTAATAGACTACCTCCCCATCTGATGTCCGCAGGTTCTGCCTGGTGCCGAAGCTATCCTTCATTGCCGTCCTTCACGTTTCTATCCCAGGAAATGGCCCAGCGCAGGTACGACGATTCGGCTCGTCGAGCACCACGGCTGTCGTGGCGGTCAGTCTCCAATCGAAGCCGCTCGCGCGGGCCTGGGCAGCCACACTCTGATTCTAGATTCGTGACGTGTATCTGGGCTCATCCGCTCGTATCGCCCACCTGGTAACCGCGCAGCCGCTCGGTCGCCAGCCAGAGACTGAGAGCGGCCGCGACGATGGCGAGGACCAGCGCCGGCACGATGGCGAGCTCGCTATCGAGGACGCCGTCTGGCTGGGCGGCGATCGCGTCTGCCACAGCGCGGCTGTAGTGGCGGATGCTCAGATACTGGACGCCCGGGAAGATGTTGGTGATCGCGGCTTCCCAGAGGAAGATGTAGATCAGCCCGACGATGAATGCTCGGCTTGTCAGCAGGCTGAGGAGCACAAAAAAGGTACCGTAGATCGCCGCGCCAAAGGCAGCCGCCACGGCGAAACCCAGCGCCACGCGCGTGGTGTCGGCGTCGGTGCCGATCATCAGCCCGGAGACGAGGATCGTGGGGACGAGGACGGCGGCCGTCGTGATCACCGCGACAATCGTTTTGCTGAGCAAGATCGAGACTCGCGAGATCGGCTTGAGCAGTAGATAGGGCAGGGTGCCATTCTGCACCTCATTACCCATCACTCCGGTGCCGGCGAGCAGGGCGATGATCGGGAGTATGCCGGTCAGGACGAGCACGTCGAGCATGTCGGCGGCGAACTGGACAGGTTCTTCGTTGGTGTCGAAGAGCATGAAGACAATGCCCACGATCAGCGGTTGCAGGAGCAGAAGGCCCGTTGCTATCAAGCGGCCCAGCGTGAGCTGCTGCCTGAGGGTGAGCTGGACGATCTCGGCATTCATCGTTTGGACACCAGGTACCCGAAGACGCTTTCCAGGGAAAGGTCGGTCGGGATGACCTCGATGAGCCTCACGTTGTTCTCGCGGGCGAGCGCCGGCAGCAGCCGCGCGTAGTCGCCCAGGTCGGTGGTGTGGATGACGAGACGCCCGTCCCCGATTTCGACGCCTGAGATGGAGCTTTGCCTGACGAGAGCAGAGGCGAGAGCACGGTTGTCGCTGCTGGTGACGCGCACGCTGTGTGGACGGTCGGTCATCAAGCGGCGGATCTCGCGGAAATTACCGGAAGCCGCGAGGCGGCCACCGACGAGCACCAGGACCGAGCCGGCGACGCGTCCGACCTCTTCGAGGATGTGCGAGGAGAAGATTATCGTCTTGCCCGCGGCGGCCAGTTCTTCGAGCACCGACATCATGTGCAGGCGCTGCCGCGGATCGGTGCCGGTGAAGGGCTCGTCGAGCACCAGCACGGTCGGATCGTGGACGATGCCGGCGGCGATCCGGGCGCGTTGGCGCATGCCCTTGGAGTAGCCGCCGAGTGGCCGATCCTGATCGGCCTCCAACCCAACGGTGGCAATCGCCCGCTGCGCCGCCGTGGCCGGGTCGGGCAGGGAATAGAGCCGCGCCATGAGGGCCACGAACTCCCGGCAGGTCATGAACTGGTAGATGGAGTCGCGCTCGCTGACGAAGCCCAGGTGGGAGTAGATCGGCGGATTGTCGGTCACGCTTTGGCCGAGGATGCGTACTTCGCCTCGTGATGGCTTCAGGAGGCCGGCGAGCATGTTGAGGATGGTCGACTTGCCGGCGCCGTTGGGGCCGAGCAACCCGGTAATCCCCGGCGCGATCTCGAAGGAGACCTCGTTGACGGCGACGACGTCGCCGTACCAGCGGGACACGTCCTTGAACGAGATCGCAGGCGTTGTCCGTTCCTCTGTCACAGCGACAGCCTCAGGTAGCGGCGAAGCGTGACGGCGATGGCTGCCGCGCAGAACGCCAGCCAGGCGACCAGG
>WHTO01000049.1 GCA_009377665.1 Dehalococcoidia bacterium | reverse complement strand
CCAGGCGGTCGAGCAGGTCGCGAGCCGCCTCGAGGATGTCCTCGCGGCTGTTCGACTCAACGGTGGTGGCGCCTCTAATGCCACGGCAACGCATGCCTGTCGGTGTCCTCCTGTTGTTGACCAATCGATGAAATTGCGCCGCAGAAAGCTCGGCGGCTGAAGGGCGCCCCCGTGGCGCTACCTATAGGGGCGACGGTGGAGGCCAAACGTACCGGCCCCGAAGGACATCGCAACATGAACCGCGGCACTCGTCGCGCGCGGCCTACTGGATGCTTGCCCCTCGGCGGCCGGAGAAGACCTCAACATACTCACGCAGATTCTCACATCTCGCCGACGCGTCGGCACGGTCGACGACATCGATAATAGCGCTTCCCACGACAGCTGCATCCGCCAGGCCTCGGAGGGCCTGGAAGTGCTCCGGCTTCCAGATGCCAAAGCCGACGGCCAGTGGCAGGTCGGTGACGGCCCGCACTCGGCCAATGAAGGCAGGCAGGTGGTCGGGCAACCGCTCGCGCGCGCCCGTGGTGCCGGCCAGGCTCACGCAGTAGACGAACCCGGAAGCAAGGCCGGCCGTGCGGGCCAGCCGTTCGTCGCTGGTAGTGGGGGCGACGAGGAAGATCAAATCGAGGCTGCGAGACGAACAGAGGCTGCGGAAGTCGCCGGCCTCTTCGGCGGGCAGGTCGACGACGATGACGCCGTCGACCCCTGCGGCAGCCGCTGCGTCTACGAAGGCCGACTGCCCCAGCGCGAGGATCGGGTTGTAGTAGCCCATCAGAACCAACGGCACGGTAAGGCCGGCCGCTCTCATGGTGGCCACCGTGCTGATGCAGCTGGACAGGGTCACGCCCTGTTCCAGCGCGACCTGGTCGGACTTCTGGATCGTCCTGCCGTCGGCGAGCGGGTCGCTGAAGGGCACGCCCAGCTCGACTATGTCGGCTCCGCCCTCAACGAGGGCGTCCACGAGCGCGGGGGTTTCGGCCGGGGTCGGGAAGCCGCAGGTCAGGTAGGCCACGACGCCCGTCCGGCCCTCGGCCCGCAGTCCCTCGAAGGTGGCCTGGATCCTTCCCGTCATATGAGAGCCAGAGCCGCGATGCTGATGCCGTTGAACGTCAGGTGGCAGGCGACAGAGCCCCACAACGACCGAGTGTAGAGGTAGGCGAAAGCGAGATAGGCGCCAACAATCGAGAAGGGGATGATCAGGCCGCCCTGGCCGTGGACCAGGCCGAACAGCAGCGAGCTGCCGATCACGGCGACGACCAGGCCCCAGCTTCGGCTCAGGCCGCCCAGCACGAAGCCTCGAAAGAACATCTCTTCGGTCAGCGGCGCGACGCCCACGCTGAAAAGCGCCGCGATGACCAGCACCAGCGCCGATTCGGTGACCTCGTCCGGTATGTTGCTCTCGGGCATGAGGAACTCGACGTTGCGGTCGAGGAGCGATTCGAGGAGGTCGACCAGGCCGGAGTAGGCCGCGAGCGTGGCGTAGGACGCCAGGACAAAGGCGATGACGATCCACCACCAGCGGCCAACATCGAACGAGCGGAAGCCGAAGTCGCCGGGCCCGGCGCCACGCCGGGAAACGTACCAGTAGATGCCGGCGAGGATTGCCATGTTGGCGAAAACCTGGCCGATCATGGAGACGGCAATCTCCTCGGGGCTGCCCTCGTCGACGTCCAGCGAGACGTAGACGGCCACGATCACCATGAGCAGGGCGACGATGACAGCGAGCGTGTAGACGAGGGCGCGGAAGACGACGCCGGCGCCCCAGGGAGGCAGCGGCCTCAGCAGGCGGGGGGGATCTTCGGTGGGGTGGTCGGCCTGCATCTCCTTCAGGAGTCGCCCATCCGATCAATCACGGTGGCCAGGTCCTTGTCGCCGCGCCCGGAGAGGCCGACCAGGATCGACGCCCCCGGGTGTTCCTGGGCCAGCTTCTCAACGTGGGCCAGCGCGTGCGAGGGCTCGAGGGCCGGGATGATGCCTTCGGCCAGGCAGAGTGACTGGAGCGCGGCGAGCGCTTCTTTGTCGTCGGCTGTCACATACTCGGCCCGGCCAGATTCGTTCAGATAGGAGTGTTCGGGGCCGACGCCCGGATAATCAAGCCCGGCCGAGACGCTGTGCGTCTCGAGGACCTGGCCGGCGTCGTCCTGCAGGAGGTAGGACCGGGAGCCGTGCAGGACACCGGTCTTGCCCGCCACGATGCTGGCCGCGTGCTTGCCCGATGACAGCCCCAGGCCGCCGGCCTCGACGCCAACCAGTCTTACGTTGGCGTCATCCACGAAGGCGCTGAAGAGGCCGATGGCGTTGGAGCCACCGCCGACACAGGCGACGACAAAGTCGGGAAGCCTGCCAAGGCGTCCGTGGAACTGGGCGCGGGCTTCGGTGCCGATCACGCTCTGGAAGTCGCGCACCATCATTGGGTACGGGTGCGGGCCGACGGCGCTGCCGAGCAGGTAGTAGCTGTCGGCCACGTTGGTCACCCAGTCGCGCATGGCTTCGTTGATCGCGTCCTTGAGGGTCCTGGAGCCGGTTGAAACGGGCACGACCTCGGCGCCGAGCAGGCGCATGCGAAAGACGTTGGGTTGCTGGCGGCGGATGTCTTCCTCGCCCATGTAGACCACGCACGCCAGCCCGAACTTTGCGCATACCGTCGCGCTGGCGACGCCGTGCTGCCCGGCCCCTGTCTCGGCGATGATCCGCTGCTTGCCCAGCCGCTGCGCCAGCAGGGCCTGGCCAACGGCGTTGTTGATCTTGTGCGCGCCGGTGTGGGCGAGGTCCTCGCGCTTGAGGTAGACCTGCACCCCGAGTCGCTGACTCAGCCGCTCGGCAAAGTAGAGGGGTGTCGGGCGGCCGACGAAGTCGCGCAGCAGACGGGCGAGCTCGGCCTGGAAGGCCTCGTCCTCCCTCGCCTCCTCGTAGGCAGTCGTGATCTCCTCGAGGGCGGCGACGAGGGTTTCTGGCACGAAGCGCCCGCCGAACTCGCCGAACCTGCCGCGCTCGTCGGGCATGGCCGCGCGCGATTCAGTCATTGCGGACCTCGCCCTGCGCGGCGACGACGTGCAGGCGCCGGGCCACCTCCTTGTAGGGCGACAGGCTGCCGAGCCGGCGCTCCAGCTCTTCGAGCTGATGGATGCGCCGGTCGGTGAACTTGGCATCCTCGTCGGGGATGTAGGGTGAGACGACGCCCAGGCCGTAGCTGCCGACTACTGTCAGGTCGCCAGAACTGACGAGGCCGCTGATCTCGTCGCTATCGAACGCCCGCGCCGAATCGCTGAAGCGTCCGCGCCAGGTGCGGGCGCCGAGATTGACCAGGGCCTCCTCGAAGTTGAGCTCGTGCATGGCGCACCAGAGCGGCAGCGAGACCGCGTTATGGACGACAAGAGAGAGCAGTCCATCCGGCCGCATCCAACGGCGAAGCGAACGGATGGTGTCAGCCAGGTTGACCACGTACTCGAGCACGTTGTGGCAGGCCACCAGGTCGAACTCCGGCTCCGGGATCAGGTCGTCGGCTTCCTCAATCGTGCTTTCGAGGATGCGGATGACGACGCCTGCCTCGGCCGCGGCGTCTCGCGCCTGCGCCAGCATCCCCTCACTCTGGTCGAGGAGGGTCACGTCGTGTCCGTCGCGGGCCAGGCGTACGGCCAACGCTCCGGCGCCGCCGCCGGCGTCGAGAACCCGCAGCTTGCCGGTCCTGTGCTCCTCGAGCTGCGAGACGAACAGGCGGTAGCTCAGCTCGGGCCAGGGTCCCCGCTGGTCGGCCGCGAACGAGGCGGCAAGCTCATCGAAGCGGCTCAAGAACTGCCCTTTGCTGCAGCCACAAAGCGCTTCATCAGCTCAGGGTCCTTCCGGCCGTCGACCTCGACACCAGAGCTGACGTCGACGGCCCACGGCTGGACGGTACGGACGGCCTCGCCGACGTTGTCGGCGGTCAGGCCTCCGGCGAGCATGATCGGCATCTCGGCGGCGAGCGCCGTGGCCGGGCGCCAGTCGAAGGCTTCGCCGCTACCCGGGCGGTCGCCGTCGAGCAGGCAGATGGACGGCTCTTTCTCGATGGCATCGAACGAGGTTGTGCTGCCCTGGATTGCCTTGATGACGGGGATGCCTATATAGTGGGCGTCGTCCCACGGGTCGTTGGGGCCGATCTGGGCGAGGTCGAGCCCTATAGTGTCGGCGTAGGCCATGACGAGCCCGGGGTTCACGCCATCGAAGACGCCCACGACGAGCGTCCTGCGCTTCTCGAAAAGCGCTTCGACCTGGCGTGCGCGATGTCGATACCACTCGACGACGCTTAACGCCTTTGGGGGGCGCCGGAGGCGCCGCCCGGTCCGTTTCGGCATGCTGGCCAGGATCTCGATGGCGGATTGGCGCGTTTGCTGCCGCCGGCTTTCAGCGAAGACAACGCCGACAAAGTCGGCCCCTGCCTCAACCGCTGCTTCGCAGTCCGAGGGACGCATCAGTCCGCAGATCTTAACGAGCACGCTCATGTCAGATTCCCCGGGCACAGCCGGCGCTAGCCGTCGCCCTCTTCCTCCTTGACGGTGCTGCGCCTGACGTCACCGGCGATCTCGGCGAGGTTCGGCCGCTCGGCGAGGTATTTCTTGATCTTGCGTTGCATCTCGTCCTCATCGACGCAGGTATCGACCTGGAGGGCGGGCAGACCCTCGGGCGTGAAGTCTTCACGTTCGACCTCGTCGAGGACTTCATCGAGGTCATCCATCTGCGCCGGCATGGCGCCGCCGCTCTTGCGCCTGGCAAAGCGGCGTTGCCGCTCCTCGTCGTCGGAACAGATGCACTCTATCAGCCTGATCTCCGAGCCGTGCTCCTCGGCAACGGCGACCATGTCGGCCTGGAAACGCTTGTAGTGTCCCGGGCTGTCGATGACCACGTCGAAGCCCTGTCGCAACAGCTCGTGGGTGAGGTCGCGCAGGATGGTGTAGGCGAGCGACCCGCTGCGGTTCCAGTCTTGCTCGCCGCGCTCGAGCAGCGCCGACTTGATGACGTCCTTATCGAGGACGGGCGCGTGAAGCTCCTTGCCGACGAAGCGGGCGACGCCACTTTTTCCGGTGCCGGGCAGGCCGGCGGTCAGCACTAGCATCCCCGCAACTCCTTTACGCGCCCCGCAGGGTCATCCGACTTCATGATGGTTTCTCCGATCAGCACGGCGTCGGCGCCCGCCTCGCGCACGCGCTGGACATCCTCGCGCGACCTGATACCACTTTCGGCGACGCGCACGAGGTTGGCCGGAAGCGATGGCAGCAGCCGCTCGCTCACGGCGATGTCGGTCCGGAAGCGCCGCAGGTCACGATTGTTGATGCCTATTATGCGGGTGCCCGCATCCAGCGCGATCTCCACCTCGGCCTCGTCGTGGACTTCGACCAGGGCCTCCATGCCCAGATCGTAGGTAAGACGCAGGAGCGCGCCCAGTTGCTCGGCGCTGAGCGCCACGACGATCAGCAGGATGGCGTCGGCGCCGGAGGCCGCGCTTTCCGCGATCTGCCTCTCGTCGATTATGAACTCCTTGCGCAGGACAACGAGCCCCTCGGCGCGGGCGTCGGATGCGTAGACGCGTTGGAGATCGTCCAGGCTGCCGCCAAAGAAGCGTTCGTCGGTGAGTACCGAGACCGCGGCGGCCCCGCCGCGGCGGTACTCGTTGGCGACGTCAACGGGGTCGAGATCGAGGCGGAACTCCCCGCTCGGGGAGCGGCGCTTGATCTCGGCGATGATCTCCAGGCTTCCCGTCTTCAGCGCCGAGGCCAGCGAGAGCCTCCCCGTTACGGCGCGGGCGCGAGCCTCAAGCTCCGCCATGTCGGCGCCGTCGAGGCGCTCGGATACCTCGCGCGCCTTGTGAGCGAGGATCTCGTTGAGGTAGGTGCCGGTGCGAGGCGCTGTGGTCATACGCTCACGGCCTCCTCAGCCAGTTCGGTGGTGCGCCGCGCGAACGCGTCGAGCCGGGCCAGGGCCGCCCCGCTATCGATCGACCGGGCGGCCAGTTCAAGTCCTTCAGCAAGCGACGTGGCGATGTCGGCGGCGACCAGGGCGGCTGCCGCGTTGAGTAGGGCGATGTCGCGGATCGGCCCCTTCTTGCCCTCAAGGAGGTCGCGGATGATGCGGGCGTTGTCTTCCTTACTCCCGCCCAGCAGGTCGGCGGGCTTCGCGCGCTTCAGGCCAAATTCCTCGGGCGTTATCTCATACTCGCTGACTTCGCCGTCCTTCAGCTCGAAGACGGTTGTGGCGCCGGTGGTTGTCAGCTCGTCCATGCCGCTGCCGTGGACAACCAGCGCATGCTGGCTGCCCAGCAGGCGCAGGGCCTCGGCCATCTTCCCCGCCAGATTGGGGATGGCGACGCCGATGAGCTGATGTCGGGCGCCCGCCGGGTTGGTGAGCGGGCCGAGGATGTTGAAGACGGATCGGATGCCGATCTCGCGCCGGGCCGGCGCCACGTACTTCATGGCCGGGTGGAACTTCTGGGCAAAGAGGAAGCCGATCCCGGTGTCACGGATGCACTCGGCAACCTGGGGCGGCTCGAGGTCGATGCGGGCGCCGAGCGCCTCGAGGACATCGGCCGACCCGGAGACGCTCGACATCGCGCGGTTGCCGTGCTTCGCAACCCGGGCGCCAGCGCCGGCGGCGACGAATGCGGCTGCCGTGGAGACGTTGATCGAGCCCGAGGCGTCGCCGCCGGTCCCGCAAGTGTCGAGGAGAGGGCCCTCGATGTAGATGCGGGCGGCGCGGCGGCGCATGGCGGTGGCCATGCCCGCCATCTCCTCGACGGTTTCGCCCTTGAGGCGGAGCCCGGTCAGGAACGCCCCGATCTGGGCCGGCGTAGCGGTGCCGCTCATCAACTGCCCCATCGCCTCGGCGGCCTGTTCCCGGGTGAGGTCGGTGCCCGCCACGACCGCGGCGATGGCGTCGCGGGCAACGGCGAGCTCGTCCACCTCGTCGGTCTGATAGGAGACTTTGAGGAAGTTGCGCAGCAGGTCTTTGCCGGCTTCGGTCAGCACCGATTCTGGATGGAACTGGACGCCTTCCAGCGGCAGGCTCTTGTGGCGGACGCCCATGATCAGGCCGTTCTCGGCCCGAGCCGTGACCTCGATTTCCTCGGGCAGGCTCTCCTCCTCGATTGCAAGCGAGTGATAGCGGATGACGTTGACGGGGTTCGGTAACCCCTGGAAGACACCGCGGTCATCGTGGGTTACGTCGGAGGCTTTGCCGTGCTTGATCTCGCCGGCGCCGATGACGGCGCCGCCGAAAGCGCTGGCGATGGCCTGGTGTCCCAGGCAGACGCCCAGGATGGGGACGCGGTCGGCCATGGTCTGGATGACGTCGATGGAGATGCCCGCCTGCTCGGGCCGCCCCGGACCGGGCGAGATCACAATCCGCTCGGGGCGCATAGCCTTGACCTCGTCGACCGTTACCTGGTCGTTGCGGACGACGCGGACGTCGGCGCCCAACTCGGATAGAAATTGGTAGAGGTTGTAGGTGAAGCTGTCGTAGTTATCGATGATGAGAAGCATCAGCCGCAGCCTTCGACGCAGTTGATGTAGCTGGCGGAAATCCAACCCAACCCTTCGAGCTGGACCCACGTCCGGGCGTCGGCTTCCTGGGGGCCGCCGGACAGCACAGCCGACGTGCCGCCCGCGACGCACTGGTTGATGCGAGCGGTGACCGTCGGCTCGCTGCGCGCGTTGACGCAGCCGTTGACGACCACCTCGACGGTCGCGCCGACGGGGGGCGGGCAGGGCAACGCGCCCTGGCACGGCGCGGGCTCGATGTGGTCGACCACGAAGCCGCCCCCCTCGGGACGCACGAAGTAGAGCTCCGTGATCTCGCTGAACGTGGGCCCGACCGCGAAGGCGGTCTGGTTCCCGCTCGTCCCGCGCTCGATGGCGCAAAACTTCCCGGTGTCCTCCTCAAGGGTCGTCTCCTCGCAAGGGCCAGCGAACTGCTGGCCCAGTTGCTCGATGAAGCGACCGACGGCGTCGATCGCCGTCGTTGCCGGTCCGGCTGGTGTGGAGGTCGCGGTCGGGGTGTCCCCCGCGCCCTGCGTGGGATCGGGGCTGTCATCGCCGGGGTTCGCAGTTGCGTCTCCCCCGGTATCGTCGTCGCCGTTCTCGGCTGTGGGCGTCGCCGCGACCTGTCCTTCGTCGTCATCGTCATCCCCGTCGCCGAGGACCCCGACGAGCACGAGCACGACCGCGATCACGGCCAGGACAACGACAGCCGCGCCGAGACCGTAGAGGACGCGTCGATCGTTCATTTCAATACCCCAGGCTGCCCGGCGCCCGGCGCGCCGATGCTTCGGCTTCCTCGATGGCGCGCAGAGTCGCGCGCGCCTTGTTCTGGCATTCCATGTACTCCAGCTCAGGCTCGCTGTCGTAGACGACGCCTCCAGCGGCCTGGGCGTGGGCGACACCGTCTTTGATCACCAACGTCCGGATCGTTATTGCCGTGTCGACGTTGCCCGAGAAATCGAAATAGCCGACGCACCCGGCGTAGGGCCCGCGACGGTCGTCTTCGAGGTCGGCGATGATCTGCATCGCGCGGATCTTGGGCGCGCCGGTCACGGTCCCGGCCGGAAAGCTCGCGCGCAGGGCATCGTAGCTGCTCACGCCTTCCTCCAGGACGCCGACGACGTGCGAGACGAGATGCATAACGTGTGAGTACTTCTCGACTTCCATCAGCTGCGTGACGCTGACGCTGCCGGCCTTGCAGACACGACCGAGATCGTTGCGCTGAAGGTCAACCAGCATGAGGTGCTCGGCGCGCTCCTTTTCATCTTCGCGCAGCTCGGCCTCCATGCGCCGCTCGTCGGCTTCATCCCTCCCACGCCGGCGCGTCCCAGCGATCGGGTGGGACTCGATGTTGCCGTTGTCCACGCGCACCAGCATCTCGGGCGAGGCGCCCACGATCTGCATATCGCCGAAGTCCAGGTAATACATGTAGGGCGATGGGTTGACGCGCCGCAGTGCCCTGTAGATGGCGAATGGATGAACCGGCGTCTCGCGCGAGAAGCGCTGGGAGACCTGCACCTGGTAGATGTCGCCGGCGATGATGTGCTCCCTCGCCTTCCCCACCCTCGCCAGGTACTCCTCGCTCTCGACGTTCGAGCCGACCTCACCGCCCTCAGCGGCGTCGGGCTCTTCGTAGGGCAGCGCCCCAAGCGGTGCGGCGAGGCGGGCGACGATGTCGTCGATGCGCCAGGTGGCGTGCTTGTAGGCGGCGGCGATGTCGCCGTCGGTGCGGGCGTGGGAGACGACCTTGATCTCGTGCTGCAGGTGGTCGAAGACCAGCAGCGTATCGACGAAGAGGAAAATCGCCTCGGGGACGCCGAGGGCGTCGCGTGGCGCCTGCGGCAGGCGCTCGAAGTAGCGCGCAACCTCATAGCCCAGGTAGCCGACGGCGCCGCCCGTGAAGCGCGGCAGACCGGGGAGATGGATGGGATTGAAGCGGGCGAGCTCGCGCTCGATCTCGACCAGCGGGTCGACCGCGCCCGCCGGTTCTCCGGGGCCGCTGCGCAGGACGCGATAGGGCTCGGTGCCGATGAAGCTGTAGCGTCCCAGGTTCTCGCCACCCTCGACGCTCTCGAGGAGGAAGGAGTGGCCGCCGGCCGCCGCCACCTTGAGGTAGGCGGAAACGGGCGTCTCGAGGTCGGCCGGGACGCTGCGGTAGACCGGCACGAGATTGCCCTGGCCGGCGACTGCTTCCACCTCCGCGAGGGAGGGATTGTAGACGCTCGGTGCGCTCATTTCAGGTACTCCAATCGCATGCGCTCGCGGACCAGCGCCATGGTCTGTTCGGCGCGGGCCTTGCCCTGGCGGCTGCCCTCGGCGAGGGCCTCCTTAACCCTCTCGGGCTTCGCCGCGAAGGCCGCGCGGCGCTCGCGGATCGGGTCGAGAAAGGCGTTGAGCGCAGCGGCCAGCTTCTGCTTGACCTCGACGTCACCGACGCGTCCCGCCCGGTAGCGCTCCTTCAGGTCGTCGACCTCGGCCACGTCCGGGTTGAATGCGTCGTGATACATGAATACCGGGTTGCCTTCGACGTGACCCGGGTCGGTGGCCCGCAGCCGGGTCGGGTCGGTGTACATGCTCATAACCTTGCGCTTGACCGTCTCAGGGTCGTCCTTGAGCCAGATGGCGTTGTCGAGTGACTTGCTCATCTTCGCCTGTCCGTCGAGGCCGACGAGGCGCGGGAAGCGGCCCACCATTCCCTCCGGCTCGGGGAAGGTCTCGCCGAAGCGGCGGTTGAAGCGCCTCGCCAGCTCGCGCGTCATCTCGATGTGCGGCAGCTGGTCCTCGCCCACGGGCACGAGGTGCGCCATCGGCATCAAGATGTTGGCGGCCTGCATGACCGGATAGAAGAAGAAGGCCACGTTGTTGCCCTCGTCGCTGACGCCCTGCAACTCGGACTTGAGGGTCGGGTTGCGCTGGAGCATGCCCAACGGCAGGTACCAGCTCAGGAGCAGGGCGAGCTCGCAGTGCTCCGGCACCATCGATTCGATGACGAAGTGGCTGCCCTCGGGGTCGAGGCCAACGCCCAGCCAGTCGAGGGCGACCTCGAAGACCGCCTCGCGGACGGTGTCGATGTCGTCCGCGTAGTCCGAGACCTGGTAGTCGGCGATCAAGAAGTAGCATTCGTACTCCTTCTGCAGCCGCAGCCAGTTCTCGAGCGCGCCGGCGTAGTGGCCCAGGTGCAGGGCTCCGGTGGGCCGGATGCCGGTAAGTATTCGCTTTCGGTCGGTCATTGGTTCAACGCTCAGCCTTGAATCGCTTGTTTCGGGGCAACAAAAAACCTTCTCGCCAGGGGGCGAGAAGGTTGCTTAACAACGTGGTCGCGGTGCCACCCCTGTTCTCGGCCTCGCGGGAGGCCGACTCAGCCGTCACAGCCCGTGGGCTATGACGCCGGCCTTTTAGCGGTGGCCGTACCGGCGGCGCCTACCAGTCATCGACGTTCGGGCCGCGACTCACGGGTCCATTCATCGGGCTGGGCGGCCCCGGGCTCTCACCTAACCCCGGTTCTCTTCACCGTCCGCGCCCGGCTACTACTCCCGATCGCAGTCGTTATTCGGTTGTTGGGGGAATGGTAGCAAAAAGGGGACACACCTGAACCCCGCCCGGAAGAGGTGAGCCCTCTCCGGATTCTCGTCCGGGAAGTCGAGGCAATAAGCCGTGCGCTTCAACCGGCGTCGGCGCTGGCCTGCGTGGGCATCGTGCCGCCGCCGAAGAGCACCCGCCACTCGACCTGCTGTCGCTCGCCGGTGTCGTGCAGGAGCGTGAAGTTGTCAACCTCGACCTCCCATTCGAAGTCTTGCTCGGACAGGAAGGCCGCGAGGTCGCCGGTGTGCTCGCGTGGGAAGCCGTCCGGGGTCAGCGTGATGTGCGGGAGCCACGTCTCGGGCGCGTAGCGGTCGATGATCCCCTCGCCGAGGGGTTCAAGGTCCTGCCACAGCTCCTCATGAATTCGCGCCAGGGCCGGGGAGCGTGCCAGGACGAGGAAGAAAACGGGATAGTCGCCGGCGTTGGCAATGGCCACTGGGCCGCAGGGGACAGTAAACCGCGTGAGCTCCTGTGCCCGCTCGGTCAGCAGCCGTTCCAGCTGCTCCCCGTCGTAGCGCTCGGCGCAGTGATGGGTGAAGTGCGGCACGATGGTGCGCTCGATGGGCGGAATACCGAACTTCGTCTCGATTTCCCGCCAGAGCGCCTTGATCGCCTGGTAGTGCTGCTGCCCGGGGAGGGAAACGACGCCAAAGACCTCGCTGCCCAAGCCTTATCCCTTGCGCACCGATACCTCGAGGCCGTCGTCCTCGAAGTCGTGGTAGGCGCTCTCGTAGCGGCCGGAGCCGCGGACGTAATCGAGATAGGGTTGCAGATCAGCAGCGAAGCGCTTCACGTTATCGGCGACGACGATGGCATCGGCTGTCAGTAGCGGTTCGGCAAGCTCCAGGTAGCGCAGGTAGTCTTCCTTTTCGGCGTCGATGAAGAGCATGTCGAAGGGGCCCTGCAGGTCGCCGATGCGCTGGAGCGCGTCGCCCTCGATGACCGTGCAGCGGTCGGCGACGCCGGCGCGCGCCTGGTTCTCGGCCGTCGCCTGGGCGTTGTCGGGGCCGATCTCGATGCTGACTACCTCGCCTTCTTCGAGGTTGGCGGCCATCAGGATCGACGAGCAGCCGACGAGCGCGCCGATCTCCAGGATGCGCGTCGGTTTGTGGGCATGGATCGCGTCGACGAGTACCGTTCCGCGCTCGGGGCCAATGATCGGCCATCCGCGCTGAGGGCGAGATCCTCGATCTCGCGCAACACCACCTCGTACTCGCGAATGATCACAGGCAGGCGCTCCGGGCGATGGCGGACATCGCGCTCAATCCTCCGTCCGGCGGATGATGCGGTCCACGACATTGAGGATGGCTACCACTTCGACTTCATCACCGCGGGCCGGCTCGGCATAGATCGCGTCGTGGGCGATGCGCGCTTCGCGGCCCGTCCCCGGCTGGTCAAGCCACTCGATGAGCAGTCTGTAGTACTGCACGCCGTGCAGCAGATACGGTTCGACCTCGACCAGGCGGCCCGCCTTCCCCTCGGCCATTAACTGATCCTAGACGCTAGCTCACGCGTTCAGACCGGGGCGAAGCGCAATAGAGTGACGTCTCCGCCGACGTCCTCGTACGTGGCCACCACTGGCATACCCACCTGGATCCGGTCGTTGGCGATGCCGACCAGGTTGGCCTGGTAGCGCGGCCCCTCGTCCAGCTCGACGACGGTTACGTTGTACGGCGCCTCGTCGATGAAGCCGGGATGCAGCACCTGGTGCATGATGGCGAAGGTGTAGACTTTGCCCCGCCCTGAGGCGCGCTCCCAACTGAACTCAAGCGACCAGCAGACCGGGCAACGCCTGGAGGCGGGCATACGCCAGTGCCCGCTGGGACAGCGCATGATGACTAGCTGGTGATCTTTCATCCCCTCGAAGAACGGTCGCGAGGCCTCGTCCGGAACGGGGATCGGCTTGCCGTGCGGCTGGCTGCTCATGACGCGCTGGCGCCCAGGACGATGGTCGAGTGGTAGTCGAGGATGCCGCCGTTGCCGCTGACGAGGACCACGTCGTGCTTGTCGACCTGTCGCTCGCCAGCGGTGCCGCGCGCCTGCAGGACGCCCTCGGAAAGCGGCGTCATCCCCCACATGTAGTAGCCCGAGAGCATGCCGCCGCCGGTGTTCATCGGCAGCGAGCCCCCCGGGGCCAGCTTGCCGTCGGACACAAACGCTCCACCCTCGCCCTTGGCGCAGAAGCCGTAGTCTTCGAGCTGGATCATCGCCGTGTAGGTGTAGCAGTCGTAGAGCTCGCAGACGTCGATGTCAGCGGTGGTGACGCCGGCCATCGGGAAGGCGGTTTCGCGTGCGAGCGTCGCGCCGGTCTGGGTATCGAGGTCCCAGCCGGCCGAGCGCAGGTCGCCCGGGTGGCCCTGTCCCATCCCGAGGATGTAGGCGGGCGGCTGCTTGAGGTCGCGGGCGCGCTCGGCCGTCGTGACGATTACGACAACGCCGCCATTGCTGACGAGGGTGCAGTCGTAGAGGTGCAGCGGCTCCGCGATCCAGCGCGAGCTGTGGTAGTCCTCCATTGTCATGGGGTCGCGGTGCTGGGCCAGGGGGTTCATCTGCGCCCACTGGCGCTCGGCGACGGCGATGGCGCCGAGGTGGTCGTTCGTGGTGCCGTAAAGCGCCATGTGACGCCGCGCGCCCAGGGCGTAACGAAGGTTGACGCCGAAGATCCCATAGGCCTCGGGCAGGCTGGCCATACCGGTCGGCCGCTGCCGCCGGAAGCCGTATGCCTCGCCGCCGCCGCGCCCCTCCCTGAGGGGGGCGTCACCGAACACGCAGACGACGTAGTTTGCGAGCCCGCTCGTGACGGCCATCGCGGCGAACTGGACCATCATCCCGGCGCTGGCGCCGCCGGCGGTCATCGCGTTGAGCAGGCGCAGGTTGGACAGTGATAGCTGGTTCTGGAGGCCGAGGCTATCCATGCCGCCGATGGGCGTTGTCCCGGGGTTGATGATCAACCCATCGACCTCGGCGCGGTCGAGGCCACAGTCCTCCAGGGCGAGGCGGACGGCCTCCTGGGCGAAATAGGCGGCGTCGTGCCCGTAGATCTTGCCCATCGGCGTGATCCCCACGGCGCAGATGGCCGCCTTGCCGCTTATGCTCTCCATCCGAGTCCTCCGCCCTTGATGGTAAGGCTCGCGGGCGCTTCTCCAACACCGATCGATAAGAGCTGATCGGCGGGCACACCTCGTATCCTCTGTGAGGATTCATGGCAGCGGAGCGAACACTGGAAGCGAGCAGCGCGGCGGGCAGCCGAATCGGCTACGCGCGCTCATTTGCCGTGGGTTCCGCGTTCTCTATCGGCTGGACGCCCTGCGTGGGGCCGGTGCTGGCGGCGCTGCTGGGGCTGGCTGCGACCAGCGGCGGCGTTGCCGAGGCCACGCTGCTGCTCGCGGTTTACTCCCTGGGCTTCTCGATCCCCTTCCTGGCCATGGGCGCGTTTTTCAGCGTCAGCCGCGGGCTGCTGCGCCGGATCAATCCCTTTCTCCCAGGGATCGAGTTCGTGAGCGGCGCCCTGATCATCTTTCTCGGCATACTGATCCTGACCGGATCACTGATCAACCTGAATAGCTACTTCACGTTCGCCGAGACCGACCAGATCGGGGGGCAGGCCTCAGTCGGACCGCTTGGCCTCGCCATCGCCTTTGCCGCCGGGCTCGTCTCGGTTGTGTCGCCCTGCGTGCTGCCCATGGTGCCGATTTATCTCGGTTACCTGACCGGTTCGGCGGTTGGCCCCGACGGCCGACTGGCGACGGCGCGGGGGCCGTTCTATCACGCCGTCTCGTTCGTGGCGGGGTTCTCGCTCGTCTTCATCGTGCTGGGCACGTCGGTCGGCGTGGTCGGCTATCTGCTGCGCGACCAGCAGGACCTGCTGGAGAAGGTCGCCGGCGTGCTGCTGATAGCGCTGGGGCTGCAGCTGGCGAGAGTCATCCAGATACCGTGGTTGAGGCAGGAGCGGAGGCTGGCGTTTTGAGCGGCTCGTGGATCGATGACGGCTTCAAGGCCTGGCTCACCAGGGTCTTCCTGCTGATGCTCTTCGTCAGCGCTGGGACGGCAATCGCTTTTGGGCTCGGGATCATCGGCGGCCGTGGACAGGAGACGATCATCAACGCGGATGGTGTGATCGTCGTCGACGAAGCCAACATCCTCGCCCCTGGCGAAACCGAGGTGGCGACCGGCGAGGGCGAGGAACTGGACTACGAGGTCGTGGAGTCGGGGACGCCGGGGACCTCGGGTGACACGGGCATCGAGGAGGGGCAGATCGCGCCCAACTTCGCGACGACGACGCTCGAGGGCGAGCGCGTCCAGCTCGCCGACTTCCGAGGCAGGATAGTCATCCTCAACTTCTGGGCGACGTGGTGCGGCCCCTGCCGGGCCGAGATGCCGGCAATGCACGACATCCAGGACATCTACCGTGACGAGGTTGTCGTTATCGCCCTGAACAACCAGGAAGCCTACTCGCCCGCCCTCAGGTTCATCGAGGAGCTTGGGGTCAACTTCGAGGCCATCGGCCTCGACCCCAGCGGCAACGTCGTCGACGAGTATCGCGTGTTCACCATGCCGACCAGCTATTTCATCGGCCGCGACGGGGTGATCTTCGACGTCCATTTGGGACAGGTTACGTTCGACGAGATGATCGAGAACATCGAGGCGGTCCTCGACTCATAACGCCGGGCGGCGGCACCCGCGGCCTTTGGTTAACATGCGGCTGACTGGGGCGGTGGGCGCCCGAAGGGGGTAGGCGATGACAACGCGGGTAGGACTCGACCCATTCACGCCGGCGACGGAGATGATCGTCGCCCTGCGCAAGAAACTGGTCTCGGCGCGGGAGCTGCTTGACCTCCACCTGGCCCGCATCGAGCGGCACAACCCGGCGCTCAACGCCATCATCACGCCCGACTTCGACAACGCCAGGAAAGCAGCCGAGCGCGCCGACCAGGCGCGCACTTCGGGCGAGGACGGTCCACTGCTGGGCCTGCCCCTGACGATCAAGGACTGCATCGACTGCGAGGGACTGCCTTCGACGGCCGGCCTGGCGCACCGGGGAGAGCACCGCGCCGAGTGTGACTCGCTGCTGGCCGCGCGGCTGAAGGCCGCGGGCGCAGTATTGATGGGCAAGACCAACATCCCGCCGCTGGCCTCGGACTGGCAGTCGAACAACCGCCTGTTTGGCCGCAGCAACAACCCGTGGGACCTCGGGCGGACGCCCGGCGGCAGCACCGGCGGCGGGGCGGCCGCGCTGGCGGCCGGCCTGACCCCGCTGGAGTTCGGGAGCGACGTGGGCGGTTCGATCCGCATACCGGCGGCCTTCTGCGGACTTTATGGACACCGGCCGAGTGAGACCGTCGTCCCGCGCAGCGGCCACTTCCCGGGGTCGCCACTGCCAAACTGGGGCACGGCCATGAGCGTCATGGGCCCGCTTGCCCGCAGCGCCAAGGACCTGGAGCTGGCGCTGGACGTGATTGCGGGCCCGGAAATCGGCGAGGAAGCCGCGTGGCGGTTGGAGCTGCCGCCGACGCGGCGCGAGCGCCTGTCCGACTTCCGGGTGGCCGTCCTGCCAGCGGTCGACTGGCTGCCGCTGGACGCCGGAGTCGCTGCCGCCCTGGAGGGCGTTGTCGACCGTCTCGGTGGGATGGGAGCGAGCGTGGGGCGCGCGGCGCCAGAGAACCTGCGAGACACCAGGGCTCATCACCGTCTCTACATCTCGCTGCTGACTGTCATGATGTTTCGAGAAGTCGCGGGCGAGGCACGCGAAGAGCTCATAGCGAAGCTGGCAGCCGGGCGCAATGAGTTCGACCCGGTCAGGGTGCAGGCCGTCAGGGCCGGTGCGTCCGAGTTCCTGGGCTGGCACGCCGAGCGGGAGCGTCACCGCGCTGCCTACCGGGACTTCTTTCGCGACTGGGACGTGCTGCTGGCCCCGGCTACGATGATGCCGGCGTTCAAGCACGACGCGGCGCCGTTCAACAGCCGGCGCATGGTGGTCGACGGCACAGAAATCGCCTACGACCTGCACAGCTTCTACCCGGGGCTCTCGACGCTCGCGGGTCAGCCGGCGACGGCGTTCCCGGTTGGACTTTCGGCGGAGGGCCTGCCGATCGGCCTGCAGGTCATCGGGCCGTACCTGGAGGACCGCACGCCGATCGGGTTCGCCGCCCTGATGGCGCGGGAGATCGGCGGGTTCTCGCCACCACCGGGCTTCGCCGACTAAAGCCACCGAGGTTAACGGGGGCGGCGCGTCGTCGGCACGTCCTCGATTAGACTTGGCTCAGCGCCTGCGGCCCGTGAAAGCGGGCCGCTTCTTTGATCCGGATGCAGCAGTTCGAAGTCCAGACACGCGCACGCGAAGAGATGATCGACATCACCCGGGAGACGGCCGAAGCGGTCAGCCGCAGCGGCGTCGACGAGGGGATGGCATTCGTCTATGTTCCGCACACCACAGCGGCGGTCACGGTCAATGAGAACGCCGACCGCGACGTCCAGTCTGACATGCTGCGGCACCTGCGCACGCTCGTGCCGGAGGACGCCGCCTTCCGTCACGCCGAGGGAAACTCGGACGGCCACCTGAAAGCCACCCTCGTGGGGTCGACATCCAC
>WHTO01000048.1 GCA_009377665.1 Dehalococcoidia bacterium | reverse complement strand
CCGATGATCCTATCAAAGCCTTCATCAATCCGAGTCGACACGGCCCCCGCCTGTACCCCCCGACTCGGGCGCTCGTAGCGCGAGGAGCCTGCGCCGCAGTTCCGTCCCGTCGTATCCGGACAGCTCAGGCCCAACGTATTCCACGTGCGTCTCTATATACGCGGCGAGCCAGCGGAAGTCGGACTCACCAGTGGCCACCCGCAGAATCAGCTGCTCGGCGTCCTCTTCATTCCACCGATACAGGTACCCGTTCACCAGCAGGGTGGAATGTAGAACCGTCACCGCGAGGCGCTTATTGCCATCGGCTAAAGCGTGATTGCCGGCGATAGAGCGGACCATAGCTGCCAGCTTCTCGGAGAATGACTCGTAGTACGGCTGGTGGGGTAAGGCGAGAGCGGACTCCAACAGGCGATTGTCGCGAATCGAGAATGCTGGAAACGCCGCATCCTCAGATCCATAGAGTCCCGCCGTTAGCTCGAAGAGGATGCCTGTTATTTGGTCATAGCTCGGCCAGGTGTCACCTACTTGTCCTTCAGTGACTCCAGCACCTCCCTATCCACGTCAATGACCACACGTGCCATTTTTCGGAATGGATCAGATGCAGGCGCTGTCGATGACAGTTGCCCGTCTTCCTTGTCGGACCGCTTAGGGGAGCGCTTAGCTGTTGGCTTGACCATCGTCTATGTCCTCGTCTGACACACAGGATAACGAAGAGGGGCAGGCCTCGCGGCCCGCCCTCTCGTCTCTCCTGTCGCGAGGGCTTAAACCTCGCGGTATTCGCCCTCGACGGTGCCCTCGTCGGCCTCGCCCGGCGGCGGGGTATTGCCCTCCGCGCCGACGCCGGCGCCCTCACCCTCGGGCGCGGGCTCGCCCTGAGCGTAGACCGCCTGCCCGACCTTCTGGACCGACTCCATCAGGTCGTTCATCGCCAGCTGCAGGGTCGCCGAATCGCCGCCCTGCAGCGCGCTGCGCACGGACGCGATCCTGCCCTCGACCTCGCTCTTGAGCTCGGCCGGGATCTTGTCAGCGTTCTCGTTCACGGTCTTCTCGGCCGTGTAGGCCAGCGAGTCGGCCTGGTTCCTGAGCTCTATCTCGTCGCGGCGACGCTGGTCCTCGTCGGCGTGAAGCTCAGCCTCATGCTGCATGCGCTGGACTTCCTCCTCCGTCAGGCCCGAGGCCGCCGTGATCGTGATCTTTTGCTCCTTGCCCGTCGCTTTGTCGCGGGCGCTGACGTTCAGGATGCCGTTGGCGTCGATGTCGAACGTGACCTCGACCTGCGGCATGCCACGCGGCGCCGGCAGGATGCCGTCCAGGATGAAGCGCCCGAGAGACTTGTTGTCGGAGGCCATCTGGCGCTCGCCCTGCAGCACGTGGATCTCGACGCTCGTCTGGCTGTCGGCCGCGGTGCTGAAGACCTGGCTCTTCGAGGTCGGGATCGTCGTGTTGCGCTCGATCAGGGGCGTCCGCACCCCTCCCAGCGTCTCGATGCCCAGGGTCAGCGGCGTCACGTCGAGCAGCAGCACGTCCTTGACATCGCCCTTGAGCACCCCCGCCTGGATCGCCGCGCCGATGGCCACCACCTCGTCCGGGTTCACGCCCTTGTGCGGCTCCTTGTTGAAGAACTCGCGGACCTTTTCCTGGACCAGCGGCATACGCGTCTGGCCGCCGACCAGCACGACCTCGTCGATCTGAGCCGCCGCGACCCCCGCGTCATCGAGGGCCTGGCGGCAGGGCCCCAGCGTCTGGTCAACCAGCTCGCCAACCAGCTGCTCGAGCTTCGAGCGACTCAGGTTGATGGCGAGGTGCTTGGGGCCGCTGGAGTCCGCCGTTACGAACGGCAGGTTGATCTCGTGCTCCTGTGTCGATGAGAGGGCGATCTTCGCCTGCTCTCCCGCGTCCTTCAGGCGCTGCAGCGCCATCCGGTCCTGGCGCAGGTCGATGCCCTGCTCCTTCTTGAACTCGTCGCAGAGCCACTCGATGATCCGCTGGTCAAAGTCGTCGCCGCCCAGGTGCGTGTCGCCGCTGGTCGACTTGACGTGGAACGTGCCCTCTCCGATCTCGAGGATCGAGATGTCGAAGGTGCCTCCACCCAGGTCGTAGACCGCGATCGTCTCCTCGCCCTTCTTGTCGAGGCCATAGGCCAGCGAGGCTGCGGTCGGCTCGTTGATGATGCGCAGCACCTCGAGCCCGGCGATGCGCCCGGCGTCCTTCGTGGCGTTGCGCTGGCTGTCGTTGAAGTAAGCCGGGACGGTGATCACCGCCTCCGTTACCTTGTCGCCCAGGTAGGCCTCAGCGTCGGTCTTGAGCTTCTGCAGGATCATCGCCGAGATCTCGGGCGGCGAATAAGCCTTGTTGCCCATCTGGACGTGGGCGTCACCGTTCGATGCGTCGACGATGCCGTAAGGCACGAGCGTCCTCGTGCGCGCCACCTCGGGATCGTCGGCCTTGCGGCCCATCAGCCGCTTGATCGACATCACCGTGTTTTCGGGGTTGGTGATCGCCTGGCGCTTGGCCACCTGGCCCACCAGCCGCTCACCCGACTTGCTCAGGGCGACGACCGAGGGAGTCGTGCGCGCGCCTTCGGAATTGGCGATGACCACCGGCTCGCCACCCTCCATCACGGCTACGACGCTGTTCGTCGTGCCTAGATCGATTCCTATTACTCTTGCCATTCGTTATTTGCCTCCTGGGGCCGATGGATTCTCATTCTCGTCGGCGGTGCCCTCACCGCCGCCCCTGCCAACCACAACCACGGCCGGCCTGATTACGCGGTCGCCCAGCTTGTAGCCCTTCTGGACAACCGAGATGACCTTGCCATCGTCGCCTTCCGAGTACTGGATGGCCTCGTGGACGTTTGGGTCAAACTCGATGCCCTCCGCCTCTATCTCCCTCACACCCGCAGACTCCAGAGCCTGGCGGAACTTGCGGTAGATGTTGACGATGCCTTCCGTCCACGTCAGGCCGGCGAGCCGGGCGTCGAGCGTGCTAAACGCCCGCTCGAAGTCGTCGACGATCGGCAGGATGTTGATGATCAGCGAGGCATTCGCGTAGCGTGACCGCTCCTGGAGTTCCTGCTCGCTGCGTCGCTTCAGGTTCTGATAGTCGGCTGCCGCCCGCATCCACTTGCCGCGGAACTCCTCCGCCTCGCGTTCGGCGAGGGCAACCCTGTCTTCCGATGTCATAGCTTCCTTGTCAGGCGCGGCCCCCGTCTCCTCCGCCTCGCCGCCCTCGGCTGCGGCGGAGTTCGAGGCGCCCTCGCCTTCTCCTGGTTCCTTTGTCGTTTCATTCATCAGTTTGTCTGCACCTCCGAGTCGTTGGTCTCGCGTTGCAGCCCGGCGACGAGGTCACTCATGACCTCAGCCATGTAGCGCACGGTCGAAATCATCCGCGGATAGCGCATGCGCGTGGGACCGACGATGCCGATGGCCCCGAGCAGCGAACCCCGCACCCCGTACTGGGAAACGACGACGCTGAAGTCGTGCAGCGATTCGTCGCGGTTCTCGGCGCCGATGCTGACGAGCACCGAGTCCTCCACCAGCCTCTCGAACGGGATAACCCGCGAGAGGTTGCGGTCGTCGACGGCCTCGATGACCTCGACTGCACGCTCGCTGCGAGCGAACTCGGGTTCAGCCAGCACGTTCTCCAGGCCGTCGGTAAACGTCTCCGGCTGGTGTCCCTCGTCCTCGCCGCGCAGCATCTCCCTGAGCACGGCCACGATCGCCGCCTCTTCGACCGGTGATTCCGCGGGCGCCATCATCTCGGCTTCGCTCAGCCCGGCATAAGCCTGGTTGATCCGCGTCGACAGGGCCGAGAGAGCCTCCTGGCTGATCGCCTCGGGCACGTTGAGCAACCGTTGACGCACGCGCGCCTCCTGCAGCACAACGACCATCAGGACCGTGCGCTCGTTCAACTCGAGCAACTCGATGTGCTTCAACCGCGAGCGCGCCGACCGAGGCGCCGTGACAAGCGCCAGCGTCTGCGCCGTCTGCGACAGGATCGCCGCCGCCAGCTCGCCCCAGCCTTCGACCTCGCCGGCAACCTGGTGGAACTGGTGGCGGATGCGGGCCTTCTCCTCAGCCGAGAGCTCCTCATCACCCATCAGCCACTCGACGAAGTAGCGGTATCCGCGGTCGGACGGCACGCGCCCGGCCGAAGTGTGGGGATGGGAGATGTAGCGGTCGCCCTCGAGCCGGGCCATCTCGTTGCGGATCGTCGCCGCCGACAGGAGAAGGTTGTACTTCTTGACCAGCGTCTGCGAGCCCACCGGCGCCGCCGAATCGACGTACTCGTGCACTATGAGCCTGAGCAGCTCAGCGCGGCGTGGGTTCAGTTCCTCGGTCAAGTTAGTTTCGTCGCTCCCTTATCGATTGTTAGCACTCTAACCACGAGAGTGCTAGGAATGCCTGTATCGATTCTAGCATCCCCGCAGAGCCCATCAAAGAAGGAACTCCACCCAGGGGGAGCGCGAGGCGTACGCCTGAACATCTCGGAATGGGAGAATTCGTTGGGCGGGGCGTTCAGGTTGACCGACTCGAAGGCCCCGAGCACCGTGTCGTACAGCCGGAAGCGCTTGGCCTTGCCCGGGCGGCGGTTCGGGCGCAGGAGGTTCGTCACCGACACCACCTGACGAGCGGCGCCCTGCTCAGACCCTCTCACAACCAGCCACACCACCGACGCCAGCCCTATCAGGGCGAAGGCAGCCACCGCCAGCGTGCCGACGAAGTCATTCACCGAAGGGCTCTCTCGACCTGTTTCAGGGCGATGCCAGAAGCGGCGGCGTTGAACGTCTCCAGGTCGGCAGTAAAACCCGAGCCCGAGACGTGACGCCCGCCTGTCCACACGCCACCGTCCACCTCAATCAGCAGCTTGCGAGAGGGAAAGGCAAAGTCCGCCGTTGCCCGCACGCACGGGACAAAAAGATAGGGCGCCGCTTGAGCGTCCCTCTCGTGTCAGATCGAAGGTCGGGCTAGTTCAGGTAGCCCAGCTCCTGCGCAATGAAAGCACTAAGATGAACGCCAGTGAGGTGAAGCCCGTCAGCCGGAGTCCCAACCAGGCAACGGCAATCAGGGCGTCGAGCATAAAGCCTCCCATCTGGTCAGGCCTGAACGTCTGTCAGACAGGTAATGTCGTAGTCGCCTTCCGACCAGCCGTCAGCGGTTGGATAGAGATAGAATCTTGCCTCGGCTGCACACCAAAACGCAGCCTGGTTGTCGATGTACGCTTGTCCAGGCCACGACCCACCAGGGTCTTCCACGGCAAACACATCGAGGACCCTAGATTTCGCGGTCGGATCATCGCACGACACTACTCTTACAGCCCTCACGCCAGCTCCTATGTCATCGAGTGCCGCGTCGAAACGATCCCCTGCCCTCAGGTCAAAGACGCTAGTGATCCCCGGCTCGTTCGTTGGCTCCGGGGTTGGAGGTGGGCAGACATACATCCCTGTCTCTTCATCGAGGGGACAAAGAGTGGAGGGAGGCAGAATCTCGATAGGCGTCAAGTCGACGACATAGTCCTCAAGCAGGTCCTCAATCGTGCTCGGACTGGTAGTAGAAGTGGGCGCGGGGACGGCCTCAGTCGCCTCGGCCTCTACGTCGCGCCCACCACCACCGAGCCACCCTGCTTCGCCCTCGCGCCCATCTTCTCGACCCAAGCCGCCTTCGTCCCCGCCGCATGCAACCAGCAGAATTACAGCACAAACTGCCGCCACAAGCGCCCGCATAAAAGCCCTAGCCATTCGCATCCACTCTACGCATCGTTAGCCGCTCACACTTAGCGCGTCAGGCTAAGTCGCATCGCCCTAGAGATCAAGCAGATTGTGGATAGTAGATGCATGCCGTCGTGTCGAAAAGGACGGTGTTGAGGGAGGCTAGCTCCACACACCGCTCGCGATCGACGTAAGCGACCGCATCTCCATATACCCCATTAGGGAGCCCCCGAGGTGTTCAGTCAGGGAGTCGGGACGGCGCAGCAGGAAAGCGAGGCGACCAGCGGCTTCCACCCGCCTTAAGGCCGAGCCTGCGGATGATCGAGGCAGGGATTGTCACCGGACCTTTGCTCGATATCGTTGCCGTAGTCATCAGGCAGATTCTAGGTTGTATCAAGCTCTTTGCTACGAGCGCCCCTTTGAGTCCAGTTCGATAGAGTTCTGGTTATGAATGCCGAGGTCATGGCCATCGCGCTTGCTGCCTTAGCGGGCGTCCTCACCTACAGCGGCCAGAGACTTGCCGAGTACGAGGCGGCGAGAAGCCGCGAGTTCGCGGAGGCCCTCGCTGCCGTCCAGAAATGGATAGAAGCGCCGTATCGTGTACGACGGCGTGCGCCCGTGGACGAGGCTCGATACGCTCTGGCTTCCAAGATCGCTGACCTCCAGGAAGAGATTCGACTCCATGAGAGTTGGATAAGAATAGAAAGCACGCACGTTGCTGCCGTCTATTCGGCGCTGGTCAAGGCGGCAAGGAACGCGACCCGTGAGCACTTAAGAACCGCTTGGGAGGCTCCGCCGCCGGCCACTGATCGCGACATGAACCTGTACAACGACGCCCCGAAGATAGACGTGTCCCGAGAAATCGATGCTTACGTCGGGGCAGTGCGGAGTCGCTTCGGCCTATGGCGTCGTTTGCGCTTCCTGATCACTTGCGGGTTGTGGCGACCGTAGGGTGCTGACCGCCCCCGAGCCACCAACCCGTAGTCAGCCATAGCTCATAGAAGAACAACCACTCGGAGACCCACGGAACGACCGATTCTCCTACGAAATCCTGGGGTCTCCAGTCCCTGAATCCCGGCCGGTATAGGCATAAACTCCCATCCCGATAGCGATGTGTGTCGGACAGAGGGCTTGAGCGCTGCAGCTCGGGGCTGATGACGTTAACGCTCGGCTGCGATCCCAAGCTGTAACTTAGTCTGACTCGGTAGGTTCGAGACCAGATTGTGGGCTGGACATACCCCTCAGCCGTCAGTTTCGACCTTGTCACCACGGCGTTCCAATTCCGCCTGCGAACTAACGCTGATGCCTGAAGAGCAAGCGCGAGCGGCCGAGGTTTAGTCGGCCCAGCTCTCGGTGGCATCGCCGTAGAACTCATGCTGCGGGTTTGGTGGCCTCGAGCTCACCGACGGCATCAGTATCCCGCCTGCTCCGGTTGCCACCCTGCCCGATTTAAGAGAGGCGCTCATGGCGCTGCCATAGGCCTTGACTGCGCGATTGACCGGCTCCTCGCCAAACATCTCGGCAAGCCCCGTCGACAAACCGTCCACGCCCTGTCCAGCTGAAACTCTCAGATCCGACCACTGCTGGAACAGGAGAGCCACTTGCCTTTTGAACGCCTGGAAGACTTCTGGACGATCTCCCCATTTCTCGTTGACAACCGCATCAGGAACAGCGGGATCAGGGATCGAGATGGGTTCACGCATGGCTGCATACAAGGAAACCGCGCGGAGCCCAGCATCAAAGGCCTCAGCGACGGAGTTGTATGCTACTGCTGCGGCCGCAGCTATGGTCGTCAATACCACCGACGGCGTCCTCAAGGACTCGTCGTGCAGGTGATACTGGTGGTGGCGCTTTAGCAACTGAACCACAATCTGCAGCGCGCTCTTACTCCTCGCAGGCTCCGGCAATGGCAGCGGGCTCACGGAGGCGTCCTTGAGGCCGAGTGCGAATGAAGATCGGCCTTTGAACCAGCCTCGATATGCCAGAGGATTCGCGCGTCGCCAGGTCGCGTTCTCGTCATCCGCTGACGGGATAAGCAACGCGGTTCCCCCACGAAGTCGGTCAGGAATGGCCGGGACAACATCCAGATGGAACCGGCCCGCATAGCTAATCCGGAGGCAGCGCGGGAGCCGTTCCGTTTTGTCCTTATAGCGACCGTGACTCTCGATATCCGCAAATACAGCGTCGTTCAGCCATTCAGGGCCGAGAACATTCGCGTCGCCCACCTGCACGACGACATCCAGATCAAATTCGTCTTTGCGAACCGGCTTGACCGTCGTTCCAAGAGCAGCCGAGCCTTGTGGATACACCCTGATGTCGGCTCCGCGTAACCTGCCTCTTGAGATGATGTCAGCAATCGCTTGGTAATGGTCCTCCACCTCTTGCCGGGTGCCGCTGGGAATCTGCAGTTCCTCGGCAAGTTGCACCAGAAGGAAGTCGAGAACGCAGTCCGTTGGCATGGGAGCTGCCCGACTGGAGGGGATTGAGTCCGTCGGCGGTCGCGATAAAGTCAATTCCTACCTCGCTAGCCGCACTTGTTGTAGCCGCACGCGCGGCACAACAGGCACCCCTCCTGGTACACCAGCAAGGCGCCGCAGTCGGGGCAGCCCAACCCCGAGTCGTTGTCCGCGACCTGCGCCTCCAGCTGCGCCAGCCCCGCCGGCCCAACCTCCGCCATGACGACCGGCAGCTTCTCGTGGCCGTGGCCGTTCACACCCAGCTCGAACTTGCGGTCCAACCAGCGATAGATGTAGTCGAGGATCGACGTCGCCTGCGGGATGTCCGGGTTGCCCGTCATACCCGAGGGCTCGAACCGCGTGTTCTTGAGCTTGCGCACGATGTCCGCCAGCGGCACACCGTACTGGATGCTGACCGAGGTCAGCAGGGCCACCGCGTCCACCAGGCCCGACACCGTCGAGCCCTCCCGGGCGATGTTGACGAAGATCTCGCCCGGAGACCCGTCGTCGTAAAGGCCGACCGTCAGGTAGCCCTCCTGCTCGCCGACGCGGAACTTGTGCGTGATCGACGGGCGCTCGTCGGGCAGGCGCCGCCGCTGCGGCGTCGGCGCAGCCGGGGTCGCCTCTTCCTTCTTGTGCGAGAGGACCTGCCAATCGCGCGAGCCGTCGCGGTAGATCGTGATACCCTTGCAGCCCGTCTTGTAGGCCAGCGTGTACGCCGAGCGGATGTCGTCGACCGTGGCCTCGTTCTTCAGGTTGATCGTCTTCGACACCGCGAGGTCGGTCCCCTTCTGGAACGCCGCCTGCATCCGGATGTGCCAGGTTTCCGATATATCCATCGCTGTCGGGAACAGGCGCTGGACATCGTCGGGAATGTCCGAACGGCCGTGGATCGACGCCCCACCGGCCAGCTCGGCCATCAGGTCGGCGCTCCAGAAGTCACGCTTGCGCGCCAAGTCCTGGAACGCGTCGGCGATCTCGGGCAACACCGTCCCGTCGCCCATCGTGCGGTAGTGCGCCAGCGAGAACAGGGGCTCGATGCCGCTCGAAGCCCCCGCGATGATGCTGATCGTCCCCGTCGGGGCGATGCACGTGCGCGTCGCGTTGCGCATCGGCCGCGCACCCGGCTTGTCGTAGACCGAGCCCTCGAACCAGGGGAACACACCGCGCTCCTCACCCAGCTCCATCGACATCTCGTCCGACTCGCGCGAGATGAAACCCATCAGGCTTTCGCCGAACTCGATGGCCTCCTCAGAGTTGTAGGGGATGCCGCGCATGATCAGCAGGTCGGCCCAGCCCATCACGCCCAGCCCGATCTTGCGGTTGCCGTCCACCGTCTCGCGGATCTGCGGCAGCGGGAAGTTGTTGGTCGTCACCACGTTGTCGAGGAAACGCGTGGCCAGCCGCACGGCCTCACGCATCCGGTTCCAGTCCATCTCCTGGCGCCCCTCGTCCCAGAAACGGGCGACGTTCAGCGAGCCCAGGTTGCAGGCCTCCCAATCGAGGAGGGGGACCTCGCCGCAGGGGTTCGTCGACCACAGATAGCCCTTATGGGGCGTCGGGTTGTCGCGGTTGATCGTGTCGATGAAGACCAGGCCCGGGTCGCCCGTCTTCCAGGCCGACTCGACGATCTCCTCGAGGATCTCCCGCGCCCGCAGCGTGCCGACGACTTCCTTCGTCCTCGGGTCGACCAGGTCGTACTCGCCGTCCTGCTCATAGGCCTCCATAAAGACGTCACTGATCGCCACCGAGATGTTGAAGCGCGTGATCGACTCGCCATCGTCCTTGCAGTGGATGAACTCCCGGATGTCCGGGTGATGGATCGAGAGGATGCCCATGTTGGCGCCGTCGCGCTTCCCGCCCTGGGTAACCATCCGCGACACGTCGTCGTAGTGCTGAAGCACCGACACTGGACCGCAGGCCTTGCCGTGGGTCGTGGCGATCGGCGCGCCCTTCTGGCGCAAACGCGAGAAGGCGAAGCCGGTGCCACCGCCGTACTTCTGGACCATCGCCGTGGCCTTCGCCGTATCCATGATCGAGTCCATCGAGTCCTCGACCGGCAGCACGAAACACGCCGAGAAAGTGCCCTGCCCTGTACCGGCGTTCATCAGCGTCGGCGAGTTGGGCATGAACTCCATGTCTGCCATCAGGTTGTAGAACGAGCGGGAAGCAGCGTCGCGATCCGTCTCCGGTTCGGCGATGGCGTAGGCCACCCGCCAGAACATCTCCTCGGGCGTCTCGATGATTCGACCGCCCTCACCCTTGCGCAGGTAACGCCGCTCGAGGACAACCCTGGAGTTGTCCGTGAGAGCGACCGGCTTCAGGTCTGCCGGCGCAGACGTGACGTTAGTCGAGGCGGTGTCGAGAACCATCCCTTAGATCCTTCCTGACTCGTATTTCCTGGAACCAGCGTCGGGGACAGCCATCCCCCACGCGGCCCTCAAGGCCCCCAAAGTGTCAACACCTTCCCCGCCGCGGCGAACGGATGGGGATAGTGCCTAGGCGACGGCCTGCCGGGTATCCATTACCAGTTCGGCCCCCACTGACTGCGGCCGCAGGCCCATGATCCGGTCGAAATCGGCCAGCCTGTTCATCGCCTCGCGCTCGGCGCGATAGGTCCGCTCGACCACGTCTGCGTTAAACGGGTAAGCCATCGCCACCCGCAGCAGGCGCTGATCGGCGCTCTCCCACACCCGTAGCAGCTCTTCTCGCCGTCGCCAATCTGTCTTAGTCATGCGGAGCCTCCTTCTTCATGCAGCCACCTTTTCGGCGGAAGCTTCAATCAGCAGTTCATAGAAGAATTGGTCAAAGTCGATCTGGTACTTCCGACGGAGCCAGCCTTCGGACTCAAACTCACTGAGCTCTCCGAGGGTGCTAGCCCTCATTGGCACTTCGAACTCACCGAAATCGATGGTGCATTCCGTCGCCCACCAAACACCGGCTTTATCGAGCAGCAGATTCCAAGAACCATCCGTGGATGACGAGAACTGCCGAATTGCCATGTGAGATGCCGGCATAGTGGGCCAATTAATGGGAGACACCAACTTGAGTGATACACCACCGAACAGGACAGCCCCTTCTGACTCACATGGCGTGGGCGCCTTCAGGAAACACACCAACGAACCGGTCGGCATGCAGTCGACTATCACGGAGGGAGGAATCCACGACCGCATGCGGACATGGCGATTGTGCCGCTGCTCAAAGTCTTGCTTCACAGCATCGAATCGCTTGATCCACTTCAGAAGTTCGGTACTGCTGTCAGCCAATGTCTCTCCATCGTTCACGAGTCGCTGCAGTCCCGGGTCGCCCCACAGTTTCGGCAGATGATCTTGCAGTGCAGCTTGACCACCGCCTCGCTCCCACAGAGTTCGCAAGTCACGCTCAGCTCCCCGCCTCCCTTGCCTCGGGAATGGGCTCTTCATCGTCCATCTCCTCCGCAGGACGCCGCCGGCCACGGACGAGCCGCGTCACCGCTCCATCCTTCGTCGGCCGCCGCGGGGCGGCCTTCAGTTCGTCCTGGCCAAGGAGCGGAAGCTGGCTGCCCGGCGGCGATGGTGTCCGGCCGGCTCCACGCCGGCCTTCCAGGGCAGCCAGCTCCTCTTTCAGCGCCTCGACATCGGCGAACGAGCGGTAGACCGACGCGAAGCGGATGTACGCGATCTCATCCAGGGCGCGCAGTCGCTCCATCACAAGCTCACCCACGTAGGTGCTGGGCAGCTCCGCGGCGCCCTGCTTGAGGACCACCGCCTCGACATAATCCCCCAGGCCTTCGACCGCGTCGGCCGGCAGCGGACGCTTCTGGCAGGCCTTGCGCACGCCGGCGAGGAGCTTCTCACGCGAGAACTCCTCGCGTCGCCCGTCCTTCTTGATCACGTAGACGCCGGCCACCTGCACCCGCTCGTAGGTTGTGAACCGGCGGTTGCAGGCTGTGCACTCGCGGCGCCGCTTCACACCGTCGGCGGTTGTGCGGGAGTCGACAACCTTTGAGTCCTCATCGAAGCAAAACGGGCAGCGCATTTCTTGTCCTGAGGTGCAAACCTAGCACCACTTGACCGGCGCGTCAACAACATCTTGTGTTGATACACCTTTGCAACCCTAGATTTGGTGGTTCGGGACGTGGCGAGCCAACTACGCCCGCCGTTCGCCCTGATCTTCAACGCCCATACACAAGGGACACGAGCGTTGTGTAAGATCTGTGCTATGAGACGCCTGCAGATCCTGATGGACGAGGAACTCGATGACGCCCTGGAGCGCATGGCGCGGCAGACCAAGCGCTCCAAGTCCGATCTCGTCCGCGAGTTCGTCCGAGCGCGAGTCCGTCCCCTGCCCCCCATCGAAGAGGACCCCCTCTGGGAGATGATCGGCGTCGACGACTATGAACCCGCCGACATCGACGAAGTCGTCTACGACTGGCCGGCGCGCCCAGCGAGCAGCCAGGACCACGCCGCGGCAACCGCCTGCCTATGATCACCATGCTATGAGACGCTTGCAGATCCTGATGGACGAGGAACTCGACGACGCCCTGGAGCGCATGGCGCGGCAGACCAAGCGCTCCAAGTCCGATCTCGTCCGCGAGTTCGTCCGAGCGCGAGTCCGTCCCCTGCCCCCCATCGAAGAGGACCCCCTCTGGGAGATGATCGGCGTCGACGACGTCGAACCCGCTTCCGTCGACGATGTTGTCTACCCAAGGTAGGACCGATCGATCCCGGCCCCATTGAGCCTCTTGATCGCCGATTTCCCGAGCGTGGCCTTCGTCGACTCGTCGTTCTGGATCGCCCTGAGGGTCCCCAGGGACGAGCATCACGCCCACGCTTCAGGCCTACTGACATCAGTTGGCTCGCGACAGCTCGTCACATCCAATCACGTGGTCGGCGAGAGCTGGACTTTCATCCGTCGCAAGGTCGGGCACCAGTCTGCCGTGAACTTCCTCAATGGTCTGGGCCGCACGCCGAGGCTCGAGGTCGTACGCGCCGACCCGGAGATCGAAAACGACGCCCTGGCCTGGCTAAGGCAGCACGACGAGCGCGAGTACTCCTTCGTCGACGCCACAAGCTTCCAGCTCATGCGCCGCCTTGGCATCAGCGACGCCTTCGCCTTCGACGGCGACTTCAGCGCCGCCGGCTTCGTCGAGCTCCGCCCCTGAGCGGGGCCCGTCGCGAGCGCCGCGCTCAGCATCCACACTCAGACGAGGAGGGACGCTCGATGGATAGAGACTTCCCGCGCCGCGAAATCACCATCGGCGAGCTCCGCTTCAGTGTCATCGACGCCGGCGACGGTCCGGCCGTCCTCCTCCTGCACGGCTTCCCTGACTCGGCCCTGCTCTGGCGCAACCAGATCCCCGCGCTCGTTGCCGCCGGCTATCGCGTCATTGCGCCCGACCAGCGCGGCTTCGGAAACTCCTCGAGGCCGCAGTCCGTCGAGGACTACCGCGGCCAGAAGCTCGCCGCCGACCTGATCGCCATCCTCGACGCCTGCGGCGTGGCCAGCGCCCACGTCGTCGGCCACGATTGGGGCGCGTCCCTGGCCTGGCTGCTCGCCACCATCGCGCCACGCCGTGTCGACAGGCTCGTCGTCCTCTCCGTCGGGCATCCCGCGGTCCTTTTCGGCTCGGCGGAACAGTACGGCAAATCGTGGTACATGCTCCTCTACCAGTACCCGTTCGCCGAGGAGGTCATGATGCGCGATGACTGGCGGCTCTTCCGCGAGTGGACCGCAGGCGCCAGGGACGTCGACCACTACGTGGCCGACCTCTCCCGTCCAGGCGCGCTCACCGCCGGCATCAACTGGTATCGGGCGAACGCCGGGCCCGAGGTCCTCTTCCGCGTTGGCCGGCAGTTCGATTGGACATCAATCTCTGCACCCACGCTGGGCGTCTGGAGCAGCGGCGACCCGTACCTCGGTGAAGAATCCATGATCGCGAGCGCCCGGTACGTCAGCGGCGAGTGGCGCTACGAGCGCATCGATGATTCCGGTCACTGGATTCCACTCGACCAGCCCGACCGCCTCAACGCCCTCCTCCTTGACTTCCTCGGCACCGGGAGCTGACGCCGCGATCCCGCGACGCCGGCGCGCCACTGGCCCCCTCGCGCAACGCAACCATAATCAGCGGGAGACTTCTCCAATCGAGGGTTCGGGAGGCCGGTGAGAGAGCTACACTTCGTCCACGCCATCAACGAGGCGCTGCGCCAGGAAATGGAGCGCGATCCGACCGTGTTCATCGCGGGCGAGGATATCGGCGCCCACGGTGGGGCTTTCGGCGCCACCGCAGCCCTCCACGCCGAGTACGGCGATACCCGTGTCGTCGACACGCCGATCTCGGAAAGCGCGATCATTGGCCTCGCCGTGGGCGCCGCCGTCACCGGGATGCGGCCCGTCGTCGAGATCATGTTCATGGACTTCATCGGCTGCTGCTTCGACGAGATCCTCAACCAGATGGCCAAGATGAAGTACATGTTCGGCGGCAAGGCCCGGCTGCCGATCGTCGTCAGGAGCGCCTTCGGCGGCGGCTTCAACCTGGCCGCCCAGCACTCCCAGAGCCTTGAGGCCCTCCTCTGCCACATCCCGGGCCTGCTCGTGGTCATGCCCTCGTCCGCCACCGACGCCAAGGGCCTGCTGATCTCCGCGATTAGAGACGACAACCCCGTGATCTTCCTCGAGCACAAGGGCCTCTACCGGAAGCGAAGCGACGTGCCCGAAGAGCCCTACGTCATCCCATTCGGCTCGGCCGAGGTCAAGCGCCAGGGGCACGACGTAACCGTGATCGCCACCGCGCGCATGGTGCACGAAGCCCTCAAGGCCGCGCACGAGCTCTCGGAGCAGGGCATCGAAGTCGAGGTGGTCGACCCGCGCTCCCTGGTGCCCCTCGACGTCGAGACCATGGCCGAGTCAGTGCGCAAGACCCATCGCCTCGTCGTGGCGCACGAGGCCGTGCGAGACTTCGGTATCGGCGCCGAGATCGTCGCCCGCCTCTCGGTCGAGGCCTTTGACTACCTCGACGCGCCGCCACTGCGCGTCGGCGCGCCATACAGCCCCGTCCCCTTCAGCCCGGCGCTTGAGAAGGAATGGCTCCCCGGGTCAGACGAGATCGTCGCCGCGGTGCGCGAGGTCGTACCTTCCAGAGCGCCCGCCTAAGACCCGGCTGCCCGCAGAGCCCGCCGCGCCGCCACTCCCAAGCCCTCTGAGAGCGTGGGGTGCCAGCCAGGCACAGCCGCCAGGTCCTCCAGCGTGGCCTCTAGCCGCATCGCGAGCGACGCCTGGTTGATCAGCTCCGAGGCCTGCGCGCCGAGGATGTGAACGCCGAGGATCTGGTGCAGACGGCGCTCCGACACCACCTTCACAGCGCCCTGCCGCGCCCCCGACGAGATCGCGCGGGCATTGAACGAAAGGTCGGCCACCCCAGTGATTACGTCGTACCCCGCTGCCACGGCTTCGGCCTCGGTAACGCCAACAGCGGCGAACTCGGGGAACGTGGTTATTGCGCGCGGAGTGAACCTGAGGTCGATCGTGGGTAGCAGGCCCAGGGCAGACTCGGCAGCACGCCGCCCGCACGCGGCGGCAACGTTGGAGAAACCGACGCCGGTCGCATCGCCCGCGGCGAATACGCTCGCCACGGACGTCCGCTGCTTATCGTCGACGACGATACTCAGCCCGTCGTAAGCCGCTCCCAGCTCGCGCAACCCCGAGCCGCCATCAAAGGGCACGCGGCAGTCGCCAATCACTACGGCATCGGCTGGCACCTCGACGGTCTGGTTAACGGTCACGGTTGAGCCCGTCCGCCCCGTCACGCGCGCCCTAGTCAGGACCGAGACGCCCAGCGCCTCGAGCGACTGCCGCAACGCCACGCTCAGCTCGGGTTCCTCGCCCGGCAGGAGCGAATCTCCCTGTTCGATCAGCGTTACCGTGCTGCCGAAGACGGCGAGAAGATAGGCGACCTCGGCAGCGAAGATCGGCGAGCCCTGCTCGCCGCGCACGACGACCCCCTCCGCCGGCAGCTCACGCGCTATCCAGAGCGCGTCGGCGGTAATCGCATCCAGCGGCCTGGCGTCGGGCAGAGTAGGGAGCTCAGCGCGCGAACCCGTGGCGAGCAGGACGTTCGCCGTCAGCACCTCGGTGTTACCGCCCTCGCGAAGGTCCAGGAGCACCCGCCCCGGCGCCGAAAGGGCTCCCCGGCCGTCGAAATGCTTCACGCGGCCGTGACGCAGCGCTGCGCCCACGGCCGACCGCAACTCCGAGACGAGGCTGTCCTTGCGCGCCGCGGCGCGGGCGAAGTCGACAACAGTGCTGGCCGGGGCAACCACGCCCGCGAACTCAAGCTCACGGTTGCGGATCGACTGCTCGGCGATGTCCAGGAGGATACGCGAGGGTACGCAGGCATGATTCACGCAGTTTCCGCCGAGGTTCTCGGCCTCGACCAGGGCCACGCGTGCGCCATCCTCCGCAGCCCGCAGCGCCCCACTGTAGCCGGCGGGGCCGCCGCCAATAACGACGAGGTCGAACTCTTCCATCCGTTAAACGGCCGCCAACGCCGCGCTCAGCCTGGGCAGGCTCACATCGTAGCGATACTGAATATCGGAGTGGTTGTCCTCGAACTCCTGGTGTTCGTGCGGCACACCAAGCTCTCGCAAGCGCGACGCGAGGATCCGGGCCCCGTGATGGAGGTTGAACTGGTCCCTCGTCCCGCAGTCGATGAAGAGGAGTTTTAGCGTCTTCAGGCCCTCCGCGAACCGCGCGGCGAGGCGTACCGGGTCGTGCTCCAACCAGCGTTGCCATACATCGTTCCGAAGCTTACCGGTCTGGGTGTCGAACGGCAGATCGATGCCCATCGCCGACCGGCGTCCGGGCGAGTAGAACGCCGACATCGCGACGATGTTGAGCACCTCGATGTCCTGCCCCGACTTCTTCGGCCTGGCCTCGAAGGCTTCTAGCCATTCCTTAACCGAGGCGTGATCGCGCAGGCCGTCGATCGCCGGTGGAAAGTCCGGCAGATAGCAATACTCGAAGTACATGTCGCCACTGTGGCAGGCCACCGCCGACCACACGTCGGGGTGACGCATGCCGTGCACTATCGCTCCATACCCGCCGCTCGATTTCCCCATCACGCCGCGATGCCCCGCTTCGAGCGTGCGGTACCTGCCGTCGATGAACGGCACCAGTTCGTCGACGATGTGGTCCTCGTAGCGGCCGACCGCCTCCGAGTTGATGTACTGGTTGCCCCCGACCCTCGTCATTCCGTCGACCAGGACGAGAATGGCCGGCTGGCTCCGCCCGTCCTCGATCAAGCGCTCGAAGCGGGCGGGCAATGGGTAGCCAAATGGCTCGTAACGCAGGAACGACCAGCTCGTACCCGTAAAGCCCGCGAGGCAGAAGATAACCGGATAACGTTCGCTTCTCTCGTCATAGCCGGGTGGCAGGTAGACCAACACCGACCGCACGTGGGGATCGCCGAGGGGATTGTCGCGCAGGACTTCGCTGGAGAAGCGTTCCAGGACGATTCGACCCTTGAGGTCGATGTCAATCATCGGCCAAAAGCAGATAGGGGCGCTCAATGATCTCGCGTACCCGCGCCAGTAGCGCCGCGGCCGGGACGCCATCAACGATCCGATGGTCGACGGAATGA
>WHTO01000047.1 GCA_009377665.1 Dehalococcoidia bacterium | reverse complement strand
AACGCGCTGAAGGCGACCATCAGGTCGATGACGTCTTCGACGCTCGCGACCTCGATGGCCCCGGCTGCTTGATCATGGTGGACCAGACCCGGCGCTGGCCGGCAAGGGCGGCCGTGTGGGAGCGGGCGGAGCGCGTGCCGGCCTCCGTGCGGCCGCCCTTGAGCACGATCACGGGCTTGCGGCTGGCGGCGGCGCGGAGGCTTTCGTAGAGGCCGCGCCCGTCGGTCGTGCCCTCGATGTAGATGGCGATGACCTTTGTCGCATCGTCCTGGGCGAGGAAATCGAGGAAGTCCATGGCGTCCAGGTCGAGGCCATTGCCGTAGCTAACCACGCGGCTGAAGCGGACGCCGCGGGGATAGGCCTGATAGACGAGCTCGATGGCCATGCTGCCGCTCTGCGTCAGGAAGGCGACGCCGCCCGGCGCGGGCTCGAAGTCTACGCGGAACGAGAGCCCGGAGCGCGGGTCGTAGATGCCCATGCAGTTCGGGCCGACCAGGCGAATGCCGTTCTCGGCGGCGCGCCGCAGGATCGTCTGCTCGAGCGCGGCGGCGTCTTCGCTGCCGGTCTCGCTGAAACGCGCGGTGAAGAGCTGCACGACCTTCACGCCCTTGACGATGCAGTCTTCGAGCAGGCCGAGGGCGGCGTCGGTCGGGACGCAGGATATGACGTATTCGATGTCGCCAGGGATGTCGCGCAGGCTCGTGTAGGCCTTGAGGCCCTCCACGTCCTCGCCGCGCGGGTGGATAGGGTAGATCGGCCCGGCGTAGCCGCAGTTCAGCAGGCTGCGGACGTAGTCGTTGCCGGGGGTGTCAACACGGTTGGAGGCGCCGGCGACCGCGATCGAGCGCGGGGAGAAGACGGCTGACCAGTCGATGGGAGAGGATTGGGCGGGCTGCCCTGGCGAGCTCACAGTCTAATGTTCCGCGCTGCGACCGGTAGCGGCGACAGCGCGGCCGAGAGACGCTCGACCCTCTGCTCTTGCAGCAGGCGTATACTTTCGCCACAAAGTGGACCCGCAGACGCCGCGAGGTGCCCCGGGCATCCAGCAGGCCACTGGCAAGGCAACATCAGGCATGGGAGCAGGCGGGAGGCCAATCATGACAACGGAACAACTGGATGCAAGCAGGGTCGAGGCGTTCGGCGGTCGCCTGCTCGAAATCCTCAACCATGCAGGTCTTGCCTTTCAGCTGAGCGTCGGCCACCGCACCGGCCTGTTCGACACGATGGCGGGCCTGCAACCCTCGACGAGCGAGCAGGTAGCGCAGGCGGCGGGCCTGGACGAGCGCTACGTGCGCGAGTGGCTGGGCGCTCTCACCGTCGGCGAGATCGTTTACTACGAGCCGGCGGCCCAGACCTACCACCTACCGGCGGAGCACGCGGCGATGGTCACGCGGGCGGCGGGGCCGGACAACCTGGCGGGGCTGGCGCCTTACATGGCGCTGGTCGGACAGGTCGAGGACCAGGTGATCGAGGCGTTCGAGAAGGGCGGCGGCGTCCCGTACTCCTCCTATCCGAAGTTCCAGGAGCTGCAGCGCGCCGAGACGGCCGCAATCTTCGACGCGACGCTGGTCGACCGCACGCTTCCCCTCGTGCCCGGGCTTGTCGAGAAGCTCGAAACCGGCATCGACGTGGCAGACTTTGGCACGGGCGGCGGCCACGCGATCAACGTCATGGCAAAGGCCTTCCCGAACAGCCGCTTCGTCGGTTTTGACATCTCCGACGAGGGCCTGGATTTCGCTCGCGGCGAGGCCCGGGAGTGGGGCCTGGAGAACGCCCGCTTCGAGGCGCGCGACATCGCCGCCTTCGTCGGTGAGGAGCCCAGGTTCGACCTGATCACGACGTTCGACGTCATCCACGACCTGGCGCGGCCGGCCGAGGTGCTGGATGGGATACACGACACGCTGAAACCCGGCGGCACCTACTTCTGCGCAGACATGGCGGCGTCGAGCAACCTGGAGGACAATCTCGAGCATCCGCTCGCGCCCCTGCTCTACACGTTCTCGATCTTCTACTGCATGACGACTTCGCTGGCGCAGGGCGGCGCCGGGCTCGGCACGATGTGGGGCGAGCAAAAGGCGATTCAGATGCTGGGCGACGCCGGCTTCAAGGACGTGGCCGTCGAGCGCGTGGAAGCCGACATCATCAATAGCTACTACATCTGCCACAAGTAGCCGCGGGATTCGCGGGGGCGAGGCCGAGCCTCGCCCCCGCCGGATTTACCTCGGTATCAACTGGCCGCGGATCTCGCCGCTCGGGAATAGGTCGGTGTGGACATTGACGTAGGTGACGCGGCTGCGCATCGCCCTAACGACCTCGTCGAACTCGCCGGGGGCAATGCCCTGAGAGGCGGGGCCCTCGATATCACCGCGCCTGATCGTGCCCTCGACGGTCCCGAACGGGTGCGGGCAGGCCGGCCTCGGCCCGCCGCAGAGGTGGACGATGACGCCGCCGTTAACCGCGCGCTGCCCGAAATGGATGTGGGCGAAGAGGGCTTCCGCTCCTTGGAGCCTGTTGTAGGTAAGCCGGAAGTGAATCCGGTCGCCGTCGACGGTGGCGACGAACCTCCCGCGGGCGGGAGTCGAGATGGCCGGCACCTCCTGGAGGCCGGTCAGCGTCGCCACGAACTGGTTGTTGGGCTGGGGACCCCTGCCGGCGCTCGCCGTCCAGTCGGCGCCGAGCACCAGGAAGGCGGCGAGGGCGAGCGCGGCGACAGCGGCCACCGCCAGGGTTGCTCTCTTGTGGACCCGTGCTATGTGCATTTCTGACCCCTCGTTGGTTGGGGACAGAGGAGGGCGTGTCCCGGCTCTTGCTTGCTTCAGTCAGAACCGGATATCGGGCCTTTCGGTCACCTCCTTCCTGCGGGGAGGGGACGCCGTAGCGTAACTCCTAGCGTTCATACGTAGGCCACACCCGCGCGGATCGCAGGTCGCCGGGTTTGGCCGTTCGAACGCCGCATCGCATCCGCCCATGGCTGCGCTGGAGAGGCGCGGTCGCTCGTCCTTTTGTAGCTCGAATCGTGTCGCGCCCCCCTCGCCGGGGCTCGGGGGCCGGGGCAAGCCGCCTATACTTGGCGCGTAGGCAACTAAGGCGGTCTTGCCCGATGGCGATGCGATACCGATACAGCGACTGGGACGGCTCCCAGGAGATCCCCGACCTCGACCCGGACAGCGTTCTCGACTTCATCACGGACGACCTGATGAACTTCGGCGACCTGCAGCACGCCCTGCGTAACCTCCTTCAGCGCGGCATGCGCAACCCTGACGGACAGAAGATGCAGGGGCTGCGCGACCTCCTCCAGCAGCTGCGCCAGGAGCGCCGCCAGACGCTCGAACGCTACGACCTGTCGTCGGCCTTCGACGACATCGCCAAGAAGCTGCAGAGCATCCTCGAGAAGGAGCGCTCAACGATCGACCAGCGCCTCGCCGACGCCGGCGGCGCGCCGCAGCCGGAAGCGGGCCAGCCCGACGACGCCGACGGCGCAGAAGCCAGCCGCGACCCGTCGTCCGCGGACGATCGGCCGAACGCTGGCGAACGCCAGGGGCAGGCCACACCGAGCGGGCAGCCCCGCGCCGAGAACGCAGGCGGTCCGCAAGAAGGCGCCGGCCAGAACGACGCGGGTGCCGGCGCCGAGGGACAGGATGGCGCACAGACGCCCGGCCCGGGCGACTGGACGGGCAACGAGCGCTCGCAGTTCTCGGACATGCTGCGCAACATCGCCGAGCGCAAGCAGAACTTCCTCGATTCCCTGCCCGATGACGCCGGGAGCCGGGTAAAGGAGCTTCAGAACTACGAGTTCCTCAACCCCGACGCCCAGTCCGAGTTCCAGGAACTGATGGAGATGCTGAAGAACGCCATGGCGGACAGCTTCTTCAAGGACATCTCGGACCAGATCAACAGCATGTCGCCGCAGGACATGGAGCGCCTGAAGAACATGGTCAGCGAGCTGAACCAGATGCTCAACGACCGCGTGTCAGGCAAGGAGCCGGACTTCGACAGCTTCATGGAGAAGTACGGCGACATGTTCGGCGACAATCCACCGCAGAACCTTGACGAGCTGATCGAGCGCATGCAACAGCAGGTGGCGCAGATGCAGAGCCTGATGGACAGCATGCCCGGCGACATGCGGCAGCAGCTGCAGGACCTCATGCGCGACAAGATCGGAGACCCGGCTCTGCAGAGCGAGCTGAGCGAGCTCGCGGCGAACCTTGAGATGCTGCTGCCCTCGCGCGACCTGCGGAACCAGTACCCGTTCCGCGGCGACGAGGAGATGAACCTCCAGCAGGCCATGCAGCTGATGGACAGCATGCAGGACATGGACGAGCTGGAGCGCCAGCTCGAACGCACGCAGTACGGCGGCGACATCAGCGACATCGACGAGGAGAAGCTCGAGGACGTCCTGGGGCCGGAGGCCCGCGAAACGCTGGACCAGCTGCGCAAGTTCCTCGAAGTGCTCGAGGACGCCGGCTACATTCGCAAGCGCGGCAACAGCTGGGAGCTGACGCCCCGCGGCACGCGCAAGATCGGCCAGAAGGCGCTGGGCGAAATCTATCAGCAGCTGAAGAAGGACGCCGCCGGCCGTCATCAGACGCGGGAGCGCGGCCGGGCGGGCGAGCGCTCCGACGACACCAAGGGTTACGAGTTCGGCGACCCCTTCCACCTGAACCTGGGCGAGACGGTCATGAACTCGCTGATCCGCGAGGGACCGATGGTCCCCCTGCGCCTCGACAAGGACGACTTCGCGGTCTACCGCTCGGAGTTGCTGACCTCGACGGCGACGGTGATGATGCTCGACCTGTCGTGGTCGATGGCGCTGCGCGGGAGCTTCCAGGCCGCGAAGAAGGTGGCGCTGGCGCTGAACAACCTGATCCGCAGCCAGTTTGCCCGCGACAAGCTCTACATCATTGGCTTCTCGGCATACGCCCGCGAGCTAAACGCCGAGCAGCTGCCCTACGTGCGCTGGGACGAGTCGGTGCTGGGCACCAACATGCACCACGCGCTGATGCTGGCGCAGAAGATCCTGGCGCGTCACAACGCGGGGTCGCGGCAGATCATCATGATCTCGGACGGCGAGCCGACGGCGCACCTGGAGCACGGTCGCAGCTATTTCAGCTACCCCCCGAGCCCGATAACGATCCGCGAGACGCTCAAGGAAGTGAAGCGCTGCACCCAGAAGGACATCACGATCAATACGTTCATGCTGGACAGGAACTACTACCTCAAGGAGTTCGTGAACCAGGTGGCGAAGATCAACAAGGGCCGCGTCTTCTACACGACGCCGGACAAGCTGGGGCAGTACATCCTCGTCGACTACGTGAAAAACAAGCGCTCCAGCCTGCACTGACTGTTCGCCTGGAGCAAGCACGTTCGCACAGCGCCTCTGGCGGACTGAGCGCTGGCCCGGTTTAACGGGGATTAGACGCCCCGAGACTCAATAGCTGTCCGGGCTCCTTCTACGATCTATTCGAGGCGCGCTTTGCCTGCTTCCTTTCCGAGGCAGACGGGCGGCCACTTCCCACTCTCCACCAACCTCCCCATTTCGCGCATTGTTGCGGCGGACTGCCGGCCGGTCCGTCCAGAAGTCCACGTACAGATTCCGAACCGGCTGGGGGAGGACAAGGTGAAACGTTAAAGCGTGCGAACCGCAGACGGACAACCGGATAAGAGGGGAAGCCAATGGCAAAAGATCGTGATCGAGAACAGATTCCGCAGAGCATGAGCGCGGGCGATCCCGGCGGCAATGAGCTGGGCGGCGAGCGAGCCAAGAAGCACGAGGAGGGGTTGGCCGATGAGCGCTTCAAGCGTGAGCTTGAGCGCACCCACGAGCTCGGACTACCGCCGTCCGATGCCGTGGAAGAGAGCGAGATGGCGAGCACCTTCGTACGCGGCGAAGTACCACACTTCGCCGGCATCAACACCTTCCTGAAGGCCCCATCTCTTGAAGACATCAAGCAGGTCGGCGAGCACGAGGTGGCGATCGTGGGGGTCCCGCTGGATACCGGAACCACATATCGCCCCGGGGCCGCGCTTCGGCCCGGAGGGGATGCGCCGCATCTCCGGGCTGTACACGCCCTACTACTACGAGCTGGGGATCGACCTGCGCGAGCAACTGGACATCGTCGACGTGGGGGATATCTTCGTCATCCCGGCCAACATCGATAAGGCATTCGACCAGATCACAAAAGGGATCGAATACATCCGTGGCAACGGGGTGTTCCCTGTGATCCTGGGCGGCGACCACTCGATTGGTTTTCCAACGGCGCGCGGGGTAATGAACGCATTCGGCAAGAAAATCGGGGTCATCCACTTCGACCGGCACATCGACACGCAGGCAAAGGACCTTGACGAGCGGATGCACACAACTCCCTGGTACTGGGCAGCACACGAGCGCCACTTCGACATGGGTAACCTGGTCCAGATAGGGATCGGTGGCTGGCAGGTCCCCAGGCCGGGCGTGGCCGAGGGTCGCAAGCAGGGCTCGACCGTGATCACGGTCGAGGACATGGAGCGCCTCGGCATCGATAAGGTGGCCGACATCGCCCTGGAGGTCGCGTGGGGAAACGGCGCCGAAGGGGTGTTCCTGTCGTTCGATATCGACTCCATCGACCCGGGGTTCGCGCCCGCTACGGGCTGGCCGGAGCCTGGGGGACTCTACCCACGCGAGGCCCTGCGCCTCGTCCGGAGGTTCGCCAGCGAGGGCCTGCTCGGGATGGAGGTCGTCGAGGTTTCACCGCCTTTTGACGTAGCGGACATCACTTCGTTGTTGGGGGTACGACTGATCTGCGACGTGCTCGCAGCTCAGGTCGAGGCGGGCAAGATGGGCCGCACGCGCAGTGGCGAGCCTCAGACCGAGCGGGCCCGGGAGGCCTGGGAGGCCGGGGCGGGCTCGCCTGGTAGCGCGGCTATCGACCGCGACTGACTTCTCGCGACAGCTAGCTGACATCGGGCGGCGGGGCTTTCCCTGCCTCGCCGGCCGTCGAACCGCTCGGTAGTAGGGGAAGGGCTTCTCATGCTGATTTCTGTTATCGCCCGCCGCCGGCATGTGCGCTGACGGAGTGGCCGAGGGATTGTACGCGGCGCGGCATCGCTTCAGCGCGCGGGCGACGGCGGCCGGCTACGCACTGGCGGCGGGGATCGCGACGCTCTACTCATCTGTCACGCCAGCGACCTTCACCGTCGAGAGCATCACGGTTGCGACGCACACGGTGAAAGAGCGCCCACTGATCCTCTACGTGGTCATCCTTTCGGCGATCCCCAGCATCATCCTGGGCGTCCTCGGTCTCTATTCAGAGCTGATCGACCTCCTGAACCCATCGGTCATCGCCGGGGTGATCGCGGGGGTCGGCCTGATCTTGACGAAGGTGGGTGTCCAGTACATCGGCGAACGTCCGCTCGTCGCGGGGACCTCGACGCTCACTGGCTTCATCGCCTATCTGGTGACCACCGACCTGGTGGTGGTGATCGTGTCTGCGATGGCCGTGGGGACGGCGATTAGCTTCGTGCCTTCGCGGCTCCTGCCGGGTCCTGTCGGTCGGGGACAGGGGAAAGAAAAGGAACAAGAGAACGACAACAAATCCGACGGGGAGCAGGCAGAAGAGCCGGGGATGCGCCTGACTCCACTGCAATGGGGCAAGGTGCTGGCGATGCCCGTCCTCGTTGGGGCGTTCTCGCTGCTCGCGCTGCGCCTGGGGGCGGTTGTCTCATACGATACGGTGAACGCCGACGTGTCGGGCGAGGACACCCAGCTGGATGGGGTGCAGCTGATGACGGGCGCCGCCAGCCTTCTCAGCGCGATGCTCGGGGGCGCGCCGGTCGAGAGCACGCCGGCGCCGATGGCCGACACCTCGATGCCGGTGTTCTCAACGGTGCTGTTCATGGCCTTCATGGCGGTGATCGCGTTCACCGGGTTGATCACTCGCGTTGGACGACTGGTGCCGCTACAGGCGATCGCCGGGTTCCTTGTCGTGCTGGGGATACCGGTGATCATGCCCGAGCAGCTGCCTGGCGCGGCCGAGGAGCCGCTACCAGGAGGTACCGCACTGGCGGTGACGGCGCTCACCAACCCGTTCTACGGCATAATCGCCGGCGAGGTGGTCGCACTGTTCGTTGAGCTCGGGTTGGACGCCGGGACAGGCGATTAGGTCGTGGACGGTTGATCCAGCCGTTGCTTGCGGTGCGCTTCAGCTTTCGTGCGGCGAACTTATCCCAGTAACCGGTGTTCACCCCGTTGCTGTAGCTCGCTAAGTACCAGGCCAGTGGCAGTCAGCCCGGGGGCTTCACGCCTGCCCAGCGACGCCAGCCGCGGATGCTAGTATTGGGCATCGAGTCGATGCTTCCCAGCGGCAAGATCCCCAGCGATTTGTTGCGTGGCCTGCTCGAAGGCTTGCCGGGTGATCCATCGGTGCTGGTGGGGCCGGGGGTCGGGCTGGATGCGGCGATCTTGCAGGGGGCTTCAGGCGGGCGGATCGTGGTCGCCGCTGACCCGATCACCTTCGCCACCCGGCGACCCGCGCGCTACGCCGTGCAGGTGAACGCCAACGACATCGCCGTGATGGGCGCTGGGCCGCGCTGGTTCCTCGCCACTCTCCTTTTCCCCCTGGGCACGAGCGAGACCGATGTCCGCGCCACGTTCGCCGACCTCGCCGAGGCCTGCGGGACGCTCGGCGTCTCGCTGGTCGGCGGACAGAGCGAGGTAACCGCCGCCGTGAATCACACCGTTGTGGCGGGCACGATGCTCGGCGAGCTGCCCGCCGACGGCGTGCTCAACCGCCAGGTAAGCGCCGGAGACGAGGCCTGGCTCATCGGAGAAATCGCAATCGAGGGCACGGCTATCCTCTGCCGCGAGGCGGGTCCACGGCTGACGGCTGCCGGCGTAAGCGCGGACGTCATCGCGGCCGGGACGGCGCTGCTCGATGCCCCCGGGATCAGCATCGTGGCGCCGGCGCGCGCGGCGGCGGCGTCCGGGGCGGTGGCGATGATGCACGACCCGACTGAAGGCGGGGTGGCGGGGGCGTTGGTCGAGCTGGCGGGAGCGAGCAGCCTCGGCATCGTCGTTGACCTGGAAGCGATCCCTGTGCGCCGCGAGACACGTACTGTTTGTGCGGCGCTTGGCATCGATCCGCTCGGCCTGCTGGCGTCTGGGGCCCTTCTTTTAGCAGTTCGCCGGGGCCAAGGAGATTCGCTGAGCGCCGCGCTTACGCAATCACGCTTCCAGGGGCGGCCAATCGGCCGCTTCGTGGCGGGCGGCGGCGTGGTGGACGCGACGGGGGCTCCGCTACCGCTGTTCGAGCGCGACGAGCTGGCGCGTTTCCTCGAGCAGGGCAACCAGCCAGGATGATGGCCTGACCTATGATTGGGGTAGGCGAGGGCCGATGCCTTCACGAACAAGAGGTATGCCGTGGTAGCTAAGAGGCCAATGACCGTCGGCGAGCTGCGCGCCGCCGGGTATCAGAAGAAGAACGTCCGCCAGGAGATGCGCGACAACCTGATCGGCAAGCTCTCCTCAGGCGAAAGGTTGTTCCCGGGCATCGTCGGCTACGAGGACAGCGTGGTCCCGGCGCTGGAGAACGCCATCCTGTCCGGACAGGACATCATCTTCCTGGGCGAGCGCGGCCAGGCGAAGTCGCGCCTGATCCGGGCGCTGGTGTCGCTGCTCGACGACGAGATCCCCACCATCGCCGGCAGCGAGATCAACGATGACCCGTTTGACCCCATCTCCCGGGCGTCGATAGAGCGGCTTGCAGCGGAGGGCGACAACACTGAGGTTGCCTGGCTCACGCGCTCCGAGCGCTACGGCGAGAAGCTGGCGACCCCGGACATCACGATCGCCGACCTGATCGGCGAGGTTGACCCGATCAAGGTGGCCGAAGGGCGCTATCTGTCCGACGAGCTGACCATTCATTATGGGCTGATCCCGCGCAGCAACCGCGGCATCTTCTGCATCAATGAGTTGCCCGACCTGGCCGAGAGGATCCAGGTGGGGCTGTTGAACATCATGGAGGAGCACGACGTCCAGATTCGGGGCTACCGGGTGCGTCTGCCGCTCGACATCTTCGTGGTGGCGAGCGCCAACCCCGAGGACTACACGAACCGCGGGCGCATCATCACCCCGCTCAAGGATCGCTACGGCGCGCAGATCCGGACCCACTACCCGCGCAGCCTCGAGAACGAGATCGAGATCATGGAGCAGGAGCGGCGCTCCTGGCAGGACGCGGAATTCGTGGTCACGGTACCGCAATACATGAAGGAGATCGTCGCCGAGGTCAGCCGGCTGGCCCGCCGCAGCCCCGACATCAACCAGCGCTCCGGCGTGTCTGTGCGCGCCTCGATAGCGAACTACGAGAGCCTGCTGGCCAACGCCCAGCGCCGCGCCATTCGTCTGGGCGAGAAGGACGTGGTGCCGCGGATCAGCGACCTGCCGTTCTTGATTCCTTCCCTCTCGGGTAAGGTCGAATTCGAAACGGTGGAGGACGGCCGCGAGGAACAGATCATCGAAAAGCTGATCCAGGGCGCCGTGCACGGCGTCTTCAACCGCTACTTCAACATCGGCGAGCTCGAAGAGGTGGTCATGCGCTTCAAGGCCGGGCTGTCGGTCGAAGCTGGCCCCGACGTGGCTTCCTCGGAGTACACGAAGCTGCTGAAGGAGCTGGAGGCACTGAAGGAGCCGGTCGCGAAGCTGACGGACGGCAAGAACAAGGCCGAGCAGGCGTCAGCCGTGGAGCTGATCCTGGAGGGCCTGCACCTCAACAAGAGGCTGAACAAAGACCGCCTGGCGACCCGCATCCAGTACCGCGGGTAGCGCGAACCGCGCGCTGCGTGGAAGCGGCGGCGGGGCATCCTCTACAATCGCGGAAGTTTGGCTCGCTTCGCCTTGGCCTGCCTCGCGGCAGCCATCGTCGCCGCAATCTCGCTCAGCCCCGTCCCGGATGAAACGGCCGAGGCGGCGGCCTGTCCCTTCCGCGCCCCGGGCAACCATGGGGAGCGGCTGACCTCCTCGAAACTCACCGACTGCTTCCGGGTGCGCGCGCGCCCCGGTCAGCTGACGACGGTGACGGTGACGTTCGACAACACTGCCGTAGACATGAACCTGCGCGTGATCCAGGGCGGCCGGGTCCGGGGACTGAGCGACTGCGACGCGCCGATCGGCTGGGGCTGCACGGGCGGGCGCGAGACGCTTTCGATGTATGGATTCCTCGCCCGCACGGCGACGGTCTACCGCGTCGAGGTCTTCGCGTACGCGCACAACCCGTTTCCGGGCCCCTACCGCCTGGGCATCTCAACCGCGCGCTTCAACGCAAGCGCGGCCTGCAACGGACTCGCCCGCTATTGCCGGCAGCGGCTGGCCTTCCCGGTACCCTGGAACGGCGCGTCGTACTTCCACAACGATGGGGTCAGCGGGGCCAATACCGGGTCGCTGCCGCAGTATCGTTGGGGCCAGCGGCGTGCCCTGGAGGCGTTTTTCTACGCTGCCAACTTCACCGCGCGGCGCTTTGCGAACGAGCCGCCGCTGGGCATGGTGGACATCGGCGGAGTCCAGGCCAGGACGCCCGGGTTCGAGCTGAGCCCGCAGCGCCCGCGCCATCCCCAGGGGACGCACCTGGGCAACGACCTCGACGTGGCCTACTACCGGCGGGCGGGGGCCAACAACGCGGCGCCGGTCTGCCCCAACTCGGGCGGCTACTGCACCGGCCCGCCGAGGATTGACGCCCGGGTCAACGCCTTCTTCATCTCGAAGCTCGTCGAGAGTCCGCACATCCGCATCATCATCGTCGACCCAAGGATAGGCCGGATGATCGAGGCGGCGGCGCGCAACATGTTCTCGGCGGATCCGGATCTCGTGAGGCGCATCGAGCGCATGGTGTGCTGGGGCGGCGACGAGATCGGCGGGCGCTTCCACCACCACCACATGCATATTTCGTTCTTCTTCGGGCCGCCGACGGGCGAGGGCTGCGCGTAAGACCGAGGGACGTTGTAGCTCACCACGGAGTAGTGCCGTGCTGGCCCCGAGCCTTCCCGGGTTCTCGCTCAAGTCGAAGGGCTCCTGGTGACGCTAAGGGACTTGCGCTGGTTGGCACTGTTGATTAACGTAGGCGCAGTTGTTGCAGCGGCGCTGCGACACCTGCTCTGAGCACTTAGCAGGCGCACCCTGGCCGGGCGTCCTACCGGATTGGGGTGTGTCCCATACGAATCGTCCGTCTCGCGACCCTTCTCCTGATTCCGCTGGCCGCCGGCCTGCTTGCGGGGACACCGCATCCGGCGAGCGCGGCGGTCATCGCTGACGGCGGCGGGGGCGGCAACCTGGGGTTCGAGATGCCTCCGTACGAGGTGCCGCTCGAACTCGACAACAAGGACTTCGAGGAAGAGGGTTACGAGGTCAGCGGGCCGACCAACGCGGACTTCGAGACGGGAGCGCTGACGCCCTGGACCAGCCCGACAGGCGAATTCCAGATCGACACCGGCGGCGCGACCCGGGCTACTTCGCGAAGGCGACGGCCAACGGCCCGATGCTTGAGTCGGCGATGTTCACGGTGCCGGACGACGCGCAGACGATCAGCTGGAGCCACAGGCGGACGTTGAGCGGCACCCTGTACCAGCCGCGGATCTGGAACGGGACGAGCGAGGGCAATTTGCAGACGAACGTGCACGCGCCGGCGAGTTGGGCGCGGGTGACGTTCAACATCTCCACCTGGAGAGGCCAGACCGTGGCCCTTCGGTTCAAGACCGTGTTCGACGGCGTCGCCTTCGACAGCATCAGGGTGGACAACGTGATCCCGGAGTGGGAGAACGTTGGGGCGCCCAGCGCCGTTCCAGAAATCGTAAGCGGCCCGACCGGGGAATTCGCGGAGGTCAACGGCACACATTTCACCCTCGGAGCCCTTCACCATACCGACTGATGCCCAACTGCTCACCTTCAGGCACGTGGCGATGCACGGAACGTCGCCGGCCTATCACGTCAGGTTTCTGACGGGACCCAGCTTTGCGACGGTGGAGACAGTCGCGGTCTCGGTGCGACCAGCTTCAGCCTGGCGGATCTTCGAACGGAAGATAGAGGCGTGGCAGGGCGAAACCGTTCGGCTGCGGTTCGACACAATCAGCGGACGGCTAGGGCTGGATGACATTGGCCTCAGGACGGAGGTACCGCAGTGGAAGATCGGGAACGGTGCCCCTGATCCGGAGTGGCGTGCGGATGGACCACATGGAGGCTACCTCCTCTTCGGCGGCGAAACGATTCTGAGCGAACCCACTTCCTTCCGGCGAGACCTGACATGGGCCAAGAAGCTGATCGATTCGAGCACCATCAATAGCTGCGTAGAGGTCAAGGCCTTGAATGCCGATGACGGGAGCACGATCGGCACATATCAGGCGCAAGGACCAACCTGCCAGCAGGCGGCAACGGATTGGTTGATCGCTCACGGAAGGCTGAGCAACAATTCGGTAGATCAGTGGCATGGCGGCCTGATGATCCTGGATGTTCTCGCGGTCGACGCAGCTTTCGACCTGCTGTTGGGCGGGTCGGGATCGAGTGCGGACGCGCCGGTGGCCGAGGCGGGGGACCCTGTCAATACCTCGACTGGGGCGCTTACTCATCGTCACACCGACCTGCTGATCCCGGGGCCCGGGCCGCCACTGGAGTTTGCTCGCTTCTATAACGCACAGGCTGGGAGCGAGGGACCGCTCGGATACAACTGGAGTCACAACTACAACATCCACCTGACCACGCTGGATAGCGGCGCGGTGGTGAGATACGGCGAGGGCCACAGCTCGCGCTTCACGGAGTCGGGAGGCTCGTTCACGGCGTCACCGGGGAACCACGACGTTCTGGTCGAGAACATGGACGGCACGTTCACGCTGACGACGCCGGACCAGACCGCCTTCAACTTTGACGCCGGGGGCGTGCTGACGAGCATCGCTGACCGCAACAGCAACGCGACGACGCTGACGTACAGCATGGACGGGCAGCTCGAGACGGTGACCGACGAGGGCGGGAGGGAGCTCAGCTTCGAATACGACCCGCTGATCGGCGGAGTCACCGCGCCGCTGGGGCAGGGGGTAGCGGCTTTCACCAATTCGGATTTCCAGGAAGAGGACTACACGAACTGGACGACGACGGGCACGGCGTTCGGCTCGGCGCCGTTCGATGGCAGCGAGACGTTCTACGGACGTAGCCTGACGGCGGGCGTGGGAGCGACGGGGACGCTGACTTCGACGACGTTCACGGCCGGCCACACGCTGCGCGCGCGGCTAGGCGGGACGTCGAACGAGCCGGGGAACGTGTACCTGGCGGTCGTGCTGGCGGACACCAGCGAGGTGCTGGAGACGTCGCCGGCCAACGACGCCGACACGCTGGAAGACGTGTTCATCGATACATCGGCGTACGCCGGACAGACGATCCAGGTGCGGGCGGTGGACGACTCGGCGAGCGGGTTCATCGTGGTCGACGAGATCGAGGTCAGCTACGAGAGCCGGCTGCGGAGCGTCGAGGACCCGCTCGGACGGACGGTCGAGTTCGATTACGACGCGGCGGGCGACCTGGTGGAAGTCACTGACGTCAAGGGCGGTGTCACGAGCTATACCTACACGGACGCTCACCAGATGGCGACGCTGACGGACGCCAACGATCACCTGCAGACGGAGAGCTACTACGACGCGCAGGGCAGGGTGTGGAAGCAGGTCGACGCCGTGGACGGCGTGTTCTGCTTCTTCTACGGTTGGGGGCCGCTGACGAGCGACGGCGACTGCCCGCCGCTCGCTGCCGGGTCGGGCGGACACTCGTGGTCGACCCGCGGGGATACGAGACGACGTACGGGTTCGACAACCAGCTGCGCACGGTGCAGATCACGGATGCGCTGGCCGGGGTCACGGAGTTCGAGTACGACGAGGACGACAACCTGGTCTGCGTGCTCGACCCGCGCGGAAACCGGAGGGCCTATGAGTACGGGACGGCGGGGATGGTGACGCGAGTCGTCGACGAGCTGAACACCGACTCGAGCTGCGAGTTGGCCTCGGGTGGCACGTCGTGGGTGCTGACGTACACCGGACTGAACGACATCGAGAGCGTGACGGACCCGCTTGGGCGGATGACCGAATACGCCTACGACACGCCGGGCAACCTGATCGAGGTGGTCGTGGAAGACGATGCGAGCGCGGTCGTCGCGATGACCTGCTTCACGCGCGACGGCGCGGGCCTGGCGACCGAGATCGTCGAGTCGACCACGCTGACGGACTGCACGGGAAACAAGACGCTGCTTGACTACGACCAGTACGGCAACCTGGTCAGCGTCGTGGACCCGCGCTTCTCGGGAGCAGGCACGCCGCCGGAGACGACGCTCGACTATGACCCGGGCGGACGCGTGCTCAGCGTCACGAATGAGCTGGACCACGAGACAGAATACGGCTACGACAACAAGAACGCAGTGCTGACCGTCGAGGACCATCTCGGCCACGTCACGACGTACGGCTATGACACGAAGGGCAACCTGACGAGCATCACGGACGCCGAGGACAACACGACGACTTACGTCTATGACGACGCCGACCGGCTGGTCGAGGTGATCGACGCGCTGAGCCAGAGCACGGTCTACGGCTATGACGGGAACGGCAACCGCACGCTGGTCAGCAACGCGCGGGACAAGGACACGGGCTACGCCTTCGACGCGCTGAACCGGCTGGAGGCCATCACGGACCCGCTCGACCGCGACACCCTGTACGAGTACGACGCCAACGGCAATCTGACCGAGAGGACCGACGGCAGGGGCCTGGTGACGGTCTACGGCTACGACGCGGCGAACCGGTTGACGGGCGTGGACTACAGCGGGAGCAGCACGCCGGACGTCGGTTACACGTACGACGACGTGGGCAACCGGCTGACGATGACGGACGGGACGGGGACGACGGCCTACAGCTATGACGCCATAAACCGGCCACTAAGCGTGACGTTCCCGGGGTCGAGCGCCGTGTCGTATGAGTACGACGAGGCCGGGAACAGGTCGCGGATCGTTTACCCCGACTCGAAGGATGTCGATTACTCGTATGACGAGGCGGGCAACCTGGAGAGCGTGACTGACTGGCTGAGCGAGGTGACGACCTACGCCTACAACAACGCGGGCTACCTGGCGGGGGTCGCGCTGCCGAACGGGGTGGAGACCACTTATGGGTATGACACGGCGGACCGGTTGACCTCGGTCGTGAATACGGGCCCGGGCGGGACGCTGTCGAGCTTCACGTACACGCTCGACGACGCCGGCAATCGCTCGCAGGTGGTGACGCCGGCGGGCACGGAGAGCTACGGCTACGACGACCTCTACCGCCTGACGGGCGTGACCTATCCGGACACTTCGTCGGAGAGCTTTGCCTACGACGCGGCCGGCAACCGGACTTCGACGGCGGCGATCTCGTACACGTATGACGACGCGGACCAGATGCTGACGGCGGGCGCCGTCGGCTATGACTACGACGACGCCGGGAACACGATAGAGCGGGGGACGGACACCTTCGCGTATGACCACGAAAACCGGCTGGTGGAGGCCAGCGCGACCTCGACGGCCGAGTACAACGGGGACGGGCTGCGGATGGGCCTTACCGCGGGCAGCAGCGTGGACTTCACGTGGGACGTAGCAAGCGGGCTGCCGGTGGTGGTGCAGGACGGGGCGAACTCGTACGTCTATGGGCTGGACCTGGTGTCGGCGACGGACGGCAACGGCGACCAGGTCTACTTCACTTACGACGGACTGGGGTCGGTGGTGGACGTGACGGACGACACGGGCGCGGTGGTGGACTCGTACGCGTACCGGGCGTTCGGCGAGATGCGGACGCAGAGCGGGACGAGCGATAACTACTGGCTGTTCACTGGGGAGCAGACGGATGAGGGGTCGGGGTTGTACTACCTGCGGGCGCGGTACTACGAGCCTGAGGTGGGACGGTTCATGACGCAGGATCCATTCTTGGGGGTGGTCGGCCTGCCCCAGTCTCACAACCGGTATCCATATGTCCTGAACAGCCCCAGCAATCTCATCGATCCTTCCGGAATGTGCGTCTTTGGTGCTCCTTGCCCCGACGCGATCGAGAACTTTGGCGACGCCATCGCCGGTACCGTGAGCGATTGGACAGAACCGTTGGGGGAGGCGGCGGGGATCGTGGACGCATTCGAGTCCGGTTACATAGATGTCAACGTTACGGTGATCGTGCCGTGGGTAGGCGTCAGCTTCGGTGTGCAGTGCGGTAAGGGTCAGGGCTGCCACCCATACGCGGGACCGGCCGTCGGGACGCCAGGCGGAGGCCTGACGGTGGCCGCCTTCCCCGGGCAATCTATCAGTGAAGGCCTTGCCTGCGGGGCCCAAGGAGACCTCACTCTGAGCCTGTTGGGTGCTGGTGCGTCGGCAGGGGTTGGCGGAATAGGCACCAAGGAGGCGGCGCCTTATGGAGGAGGAGGCGTGAGTGTGGGGACTCCGGGAGCATCGGTGACATGCTACTTCGTCCTTGGAACCCTACCTTGACTGAGGGTGGTTTGCTAGCCGGCGGACTCGCCGCGTTCGCCTATACCCTCTTGGCGGTGCTGTGGACCGTGCTGATCGCTTTTAGAGGGAAGGCACGACCACCTCTGATAGGCGGGTGGGCGCCAAGGATGGTGCTATCCGACAAAGGTTACGTGTGGGTCGGGATCGTGCAGTCCGCTGTCGCTGGCATCCTAGCGATTGTCCTTCTGACGATATGGTTGTCAAGAACGATGTGATCATCGATCAGATCGGTCTGGTATCGGCGACGGACGGCGGCGGGGACCAGGTCTACTTCACTTACGACGGGCTGGGGTCGGTCGTCGACGTGACGGACGACACGGGCGCCGTCGTGGACTCGTACGCGTTCCGGGCGTTCGGCGACGTGCGGGCGCAGAGCGGGTCGAGCGACAACTACTGGCTGTTCACTGGGGAGCAGGCGGATGAGGGGTCGGGGTTGTACTACCTGCGGGCGCGGTACTACGAGCCCGAGGTGGGCTTAGCGAATGAGCCTC
>WHTO01000046.1 GCA_009377665.1 Dehalococcoidia bacterium | reverse complement strand
AAAGCTCGGCGCGAGCGGCGAAGACCGGATCCGTGGGCACCGGGAAGGGGAGCCGCGGGATGATCAACGTCGACAGCGCCGGGCCGACGACGTCGAGCCCCTCCCAGAACGTCGCCGTGCCGAGGAGGACGCTGCGGTGATTTTCCCGCAGCGCCGAGGTCAGGGTCTTGGCGCTGCCGTCGAGACCCTGTGCGAGGACCTGGATGCCGCCCTCCTCCAGGCGCCCGCGGATAGCGTGGTAGGTAGTGCGCAGGGCGCCGTGAGAGGTGAAGAGGACGAGGGTCCTGCCTCCACTGGCTTCAACGGACTCGGCGATCGCGGTTTCGCAGGCCGCCTGGTATCCGGCCTGCTGCGGTTCCGGAAAGTCGGTGGGCAGGAGCATGAGCACAGAGCGCTCGAAATCGAACGGCGAACCGAGCTCCAGCTCAGCGGATTCCTCCACGCCGAGGCGTTCCTTGAGGTAGTTGAAGCTGCCGTCGGCGGTGAGGGTCGCGCTGGTCAGCACCACGTTCTTCTTCTGGGCGAAGAGCCCCGCCGAGAGGCTGGCCGCCACGGACAACGGGGCGGAAGACAACGTCACATCCCCGCGTCGTGTTGTGCCAACCCAACAGACTCGGTCGGCGTCGCTGCTATTGATAACGTCGGCGATGCCGAGTCCCATCTCCCCGCATTGTGCCCCGAGCGTGTCGGCCTGCGCCAGCAGGGCTTCATCGACCTGCCCCCCGAGAGTCTGGACGTCGAGGATTAGCGAATAGAGCCTGGTGAGACGCTCCTGGATTCTCAGCATGAGGACATGGAGCTCGTCCCAGGCAATCTCGACCCCTGTCCACGCCGGCTGGGCGCGGACGCCATTTGTCAGGTGAAGCCTGCGGTCCTGCCGAACTGGTCGGCCGACAGGGCGACGATGACCTCGGCGAGCGCCGCGAAAAAGCGGTCACTCGCGCTGCGGGCGCGCGTGGCAAAGTCTTCGATCTCGTCAGGCAGGAGGGCGAGCCTGGCGGAGCTCAGGGGCAGACTGCGCCCGCGCAGGGCGGCCCGCAGGACGCCGAGGAGCCCGCCCTTGCCGCGACCCACTGGAGCAAGTGAATCAAGCAGGTCGCCCAGCGTCGAGGCGGAGGCTCGGAAGCCGAAGGTGGCCGTTGCTTCGTCCTCGAGGTTGTGAGCCTCGTCGACGATCAGGTGATCGTACTGGGGCAGGACGGCCCCCCCGGCCGCCACATCCGAGAGGAGCAGCGCGTGGTTGACCACCAGCAGGTGCGAGGCCTCGGCGCGCTTTCGAGCCTTCAGCAGGAAGCAGGTGCCCTGCTTTACGTAGTAGCAGGGACCGGCGAGGCAGTTCTCGTTCTGGGCGCTGACGCCGTCCCAGGCGGATTGCTCCTCCTGTGAGATGTTCAGCTCGGACCTATCTCCGGTCGCGGTATGCGGAGCCCAGATCAGCAGGCGGATGAGGACGCTGAGCTCGGCTACGGTGGCAGCCGGCTGGCGCCGGGCCTGAGCCCAGCGCAGGAGGCAGAGGTAGTTGCGGCGGCCTTTCATCGTGCTGGCGCGCAGCTCACCTGCCCCGCGCTCGGCGGCGATGATCTTGCGCAGCGCCGCGAGGTCCTTACCGACCAGCTGTTCCTGGAGGTTGATGGTGTCTGTCGAGATGACGACGCGCTCACCCCGGCGGATGGCGTGCAGCGCGGCCGGGACGAGATAGGCAAGCGATTTGCCGGTGCCCGTGCCGGCCTCGACCATGAGGTGCTCGCCGTGCTGGAAGCTCTCGGCGACCCGCTCGGTCATCGCCAGCTGTTGCGGCCTTCGCTCGAAGCCGTCCACGACCTCGTCGTCCTGGGCGTGCGCCAGGTAGGCGAGAGAGTCTTCCGGCGTGGGCGGGGGTGAGGATCCGCGGGGCGACAACACCGGCTGCTCGTCCCCACGATCTGGCATCAGAAGGCTGTCGAACGACTCCGAGGCGTCGGAGCGCAGCAGTTGCGGCCCGCCGAGAATCTCATCCAGGAGTCCGCGCAGGGGCCAATTGAGGTTCGCGGACAAGCGCACGGCCTCCTCGAGCAGGCGCGGCGGCATGTCGCCCAGGCGCTGGCGCAGTGCCAGGAAGACCTCCCTTGCAGCCTCGGCGTCGGACAGGGCCCGGTGGTGGACAGCGAAAGGTATATCGAAGTACGCGGCGAGGCCCGCGAGGCCGTACTCCCGGGCTTCGGGCAGGAAGAGGCTCGCCAGCTCGAAGGTGTCGTAGAGCGGACCGTGGGCGATGTTGGATACGGCCAGGAAGGCAGCATCAAAGCCGATGCTCTGGCCGACCAGCGGGAGTCCATCGATGAAGCGTGCCAGGTCGAGGGCTACCGTCTCAATCGGCGGAGCGTCGCGCAGGTCGGCCTCAGCGATCCCCGTCAGCACATGGACCCGAAAGGGAAGCGAGCGCCCCGGATCGACAAGCGTGCTAAACGTATCGAGCATGCCATCTGGTGTGAACTTGATGGCGCCGATCTCGATGATCCGGTCGTTCTGAGGGTTCGTCCCAGTCGTCTCGAGATCTAGAGCCACGTAAGTCGAATTCCTGGAACCCATGACCGTATCATCCCTTGAGCGAGGCTCCGCGGTCGAGCTAGCATCAGGCTCCATGGGCGACAGGACTCGTCGGACGCGCCACGCACGGGGTCTGTTCGCGGGCATTTCTTCCAATTACGACACGCCGGCCAAGCTCTTCGGATTGTTCCAGTACCGGCGTTGGCACCGCGAGCTTGTCTCTCGGCTCGCTCCTCACACCCCTTCGCTCGTCCTCGACATGTGCACCGGTACGGGCGCGGTCGCTGAGGAGCTTCTGCGGCAGACCGATTCCCGAATCGTGGCGGCGGACCTGACGCGTTCGATGCTGAAAGCGGCAAGCGAGAGGCCCGGGCTTCGGTCGCCGCGCGTGTCCTTCATCGAGACCGACGCTCAGTCCCCCGGACTGGCCGACGGGAGCTTCGATGCCGTCGTGTTCACGTATCTCTTGCGTTATGTCGAGGACGTGCCCACCGTGCTCTCGCAACTCGGGCGGCTGCTGAGACCAGGCGGCGTCATGGCTTCACTGGAGTTTGCCATCCCGAACGGCGCCTGGCATCCGTTGTGGCTCCTGCACACCCGGGTCGTGCTGCCGCTGGGGCTACGGGCAGTTTCGAGGGGCTGGGGCGAGGTTGGTGGGTTTCTCGGCCCGAGCATCTCGGAGTTCTATCGGCGCTGGCCACCGGACCGTCTGGAGGAGGCCTGGCGCGAGGCCGGATTCGGCGACGTCAGCACGAGCCGCCTTTCACTGGGCGGCGCCGCGATCACGACGGGAACGAGGCTGTGAAGGAGGCGCGGCCGGCCTTCTACGCGCTCGGGCCCGGCGCCTGGCAGGAACTGGTCTCCTTGATTCATCCGCCTTACACGGTCCTGCACTTGAGCTTCGCCGTCATCGGGGCGGCGCTGGCGCCGGAGGTCCGGCTCGACCGCCTGGCAGCCGTCCTCGTGAGCTTCTTCCTGGCCGTTGGGGTCGCGGCGCACTTCCTTGATGAGCTCCACGGCCGTCCGATGCGCACGGGCATCTCTTCAACCGTGCTCGCAGCCGGCGCTACGACGGCCCTGCTGGCCGCCTGCGCAATCGGCATAGCCGGCGTCTTGGTGGTGTCACCCCTGCTGCTCGTCTTCATCGCCGCCGGCGCGTTCGCGGTGCTGGCCTACAATCTGGAGCTCTTCGGGGGAGCTTTCCATGGCGACATCCAGTTCGGCCTGATGTGGGGCGCGTTCCCTTTCTTCACGGCGTATTGGGTGATGGACGAGTCGTTCGGGGCAGCGGCGTTGCCCGGCACCGCGGCCTGCTTCGCCCTGGCCATGGTCCAGCGCTCGCTGAGCAACCCGGTGCGCGAAGTGCGGCGCCGCGTGAAGGATGTCGAGGGCGAGCTGACTTACAACGACGGACGAAGGACGACCCTGACCAAAGCGGGGCTGCTGGCCGGCCCGGAGCTGGCACTGACCTACCTCGCGGTAGCGACGCCCTTGCTGGCCCTCGGCCTGCTGGCGCTGCGCTTGAGCTGACGCTTGCGCGAAGCGTCGCGGGCGCAATACCATAAGACACTTTGGATGGCCTTACGCGTCTCTTCCCGCTTCCTGGCGCGGCGCTCCTCGCGTTGTCCGCCCTGCTGATCGCATCACATTCGGCGGAGGGTGGTGGGCCAGCTCCCAACGTGCTGGTAAATCCTGGGTTCGAGCAGGGATTGCTCTTCTGGAGCCATTTGGACGGCGTTGCCGAGATCGAGAGCAGCGTAGTGTCGGCGGGCAGCAGGGCTGTCGCCTTGACCACGAGCGCCTCGGAACGGGCGTCCATACGCCAATCGGGCTCGGCCTTCGGCGGTGATTGGGAAGCCGCGGTTGATATAGCTTCGCCGATTCCCCAGGGAGCCACGGCTCGTCTGCAGCTTGACTTCTTCGACCAGGCCAGCAGCCGACTGATCAGCGAACAGGAGCTTCTGCCGGACCCTGGCCCCGGCTTCACGAGGATGGAGATCCAGATGAGTGCGCCGCCCGGCAGCGAGAGCTTCGAGCTCACGCTTGCAGTCGAGGGTGACGTGGGATCGAGGATGATCTTCGACGTTGCCTACCTGTCAGGTCTGGCGGATCAGTCGACGCCGACGCCGACGGCCACGCCTACCCCACCGGACACGCCGACGCCAACCCCCTCAGCAACAGAAACGCCTTCGCCGGCACCGACCGGGACTGAAACTGCGACGGCGACGCCGACGACCGAGCCGACCGCTACACCCGGGCCGGGCGGCGGTGGTGGAGGAAGCGATGCCGATGCCGCCGCCGCGGAGGCCGAGGACCCTTTGCTGCCCAGCGTGTACCTTCGCAACGGCAACTTCGAGAGCGCCGAGGACGGTGTGATCAGGTACTGGGGCGTCGAGCGGGGCGCCCTGCTCCAATCCGAGTCCCTGGCGCGGACAGGGCTGGGCGCCGGGCGGGCGAGCGGCAACCTTTCGAGCCCGATGACCATCAGCCAGCGCGTCCGCCTGCTGAACACCGAGCCACGAGAGTTCCTTGTCCACCTGCTCGGTAGCCCTCCAGGCGGGCGGGTCCAGCTCGAGATTGAGTGGTTCTTGACGGCCACGCAGAGCACTGGCGCTCCTGTGCTGAGCGAGCAAGTACGGCTTGATGGCGCCGGTTACCAGGAGTTGTCCGTCGTTGCCGATCCACCAGACCGGGCGGCAGGCGCCGTCCTGCGGGTCCACATCGTCAACGGGCCATCGGGGTCGGACGTGTACCTGGATGATGCCTCGTGGCGGCGCGCGCGGGTGTTGTCGGCCGGTGTCGGGGCCAGCGAAGAAGGGTCAGACCAGGGGCTCGCCAACGGTGAAGAACGGCCGGCTCTGGAGCGGCTTGCCAATCTGACATCCGCAGATTATCCCGTCTTAATCAACGAGGTCCACTATCACCCGGCCGACGGCGAAGCCGAGTGGGTCGAGCTCGCCAACGTCGGCGATGAGTCAGTCCTCCTGGCCGGCTGGCAGCTCATGGACAACTTCGGGACCACATCGATCGCGCCAGTCGCCATAGCGCCCGGTGGCTATCTGCTGCTGGCAGGAGAGGGATCGCTGCCGGCGCCCGGCCTCGCGGCACTTTTCAGCGAGACGGGAAGGATCGGCAACGGGCTGGCGAACGAAGGGGACAGGCTGATTCTCCTCGATGCCGAGGGGCGTCTCGTGGACGCAATGTCTTACGAAGACGATTCGTTCGTATTCCACCCGCCCGTCAGCGGCTCAGCCCAGGGAAACAGCCTTACCCGCGTCCGCGGCGTTGCCGATAGCGACAGGCCAGGCGACTTCCGGGAGGCGGCTCCGACGCCGGGCCGGGGCACGCTGGCATTCGCCGTGGCTGTTTCGGCGCCCGCCGAGGCCCCGTTGCCTGCCCACGACCATCCGATCACAGAGCGGGCCGCTCCCGGCGCGGCGGCCAAGGCCGGATCCGGGATACCCGCCATCGCGGTGGTCGCCACCATGGTCATCCTCGTGCTGTTGATTGTCGCGGCAAGCTGGCGCCGTCGGATGCGCGCTCCCCCGGTCTGATATCTTCTTCGATCTCCCCTTCTATCGGTCAGCTACACGTATCGCGCGGCACGAATGAACTCAATGGGAGGGTTCTGATGGCAAGCCGAGCCCCTTTCCGTGCCGATGAGGTCGGCAGCCTGCTGCGCCCGCAGGAGCTCAAGGAGGCACGGGCTGCGAAGGCCGATAGCCGGATCGGCGCCGACGAGTTGAAGGATGTCGAGGACGGCTGCATCCGCGATGTGGTCAGGAGGCAGGAGGCGGTCGGGCTCAAAGCCGTTACCGACGGCGAGTACCGCCGCTCATGGTGGCACTTTCCTGGCCGGCCTCGAGGGTGTGGAACTGGTGCGCGGCGAGAAAAGCATCCAGTTCCATGGGGTGGAGACGAAGGCCGAGAGCATCGCGGTCACCGGGAAGGTCGACTTTAACGGTCACTTTATGCTCGACCACTTCCGCTTCCTGAAGAGCGTCGCGACGGCCACCCCGAAGATGACGATCCCTTCTCCGTCGGTGCTGCACTTCCGCGGTGGGAGGGGCGCGATAAGCCAGGACGTGTACCCCGACCTCGACGCCTTCTACGCCGACACCGCCGAGGCTTACCGCAAGGCCGTTCGCGCGTTCTACGACGCCGGCTGCCGCTATCTCCAGCTTGACGACACGGTCTGGGCGTATCTGTGCTCCGAGAAGGAGCGGCAGGCCGCCCGCGACCGGGGTGACGACCCCGACCCTCTGCCCGGCGTCTACCGCGACATGATCAACCACGCCATCAAGGACCGGCCCGAGGACATGACGATCACGACCCACGTCTGCCGCGGCAACTTCCGCTCGAGCTGGATCGCGGAAGGCGGCTACGAGCCGGTGGCTGAGGTGCTGCTGGGCCAGACTGCATACAACGGCTACTTCCTCGAATACGACACCGACCGCGCCGGCGGCTTCGAGCCCCTTCGCTTCCTGCCGCGGGGCGACAAGCGGGTGGTCCTGGGGTTGGTGACCTCGAAGACGGGCGACCTCGAGGAAAAAGCGGCGATAGAGCAACGCATCACCGCAGCGACGGAGTACGCACCACTCGGCCAGCTCTGCTTGAGCCCCCAATGTGGCTTTGCCTCGACGGAGGAAGGCAACATCCTCAGCGAGGACGCGCAGTGGCGGAAGCTCGAGTGTATTGTCGAGGTCGCACGTGGAGCATGGGGGGAAATCTGAGCCGCGAGGAGGCTGCAATGGCCCAAAAGATGGTGTACCACGCGGCCGATATTGTTCCTGCGCCGGCTTGAACCGCCAACCGGGCAAACCACGGGCGTGCCGCGGCCATATCATGGGCCTAGAGTCGCCAGGTGGCGACGATGTCGCTGTAAGGGGGGAGGCATCGATGATCCGCACAATCCGGAGAACTCTACTGCTGCTGTCGGCGGGCTCCTTTCTGATTGCCGCCGCCTGTGGAGGCGGGGATGGCGACGCGGAAGGGGACATTGAGGACGGGATCACTTCGTTCATCGAAGAACTCGGCGATGCCAACTTCGACGACGCCTGCGACTACCTGACTCGCGACTTTGAGGACGACTTGCTCGACGGTGACTGTGAAGAGTATTTCGAGACGACGCTGGAGGACGGCGCCGACGTCAGTGACATTGAGGTCTCGGACATCGAAGTCGACGATGACGACGGCGAGGCCGAGGTCAGCTATCGGCTCGAGGCCGACGACCGCGACGAAGAGCTTTGCGAGGGCACATACACGCTCGTGCAGGACGACGACGACTGGCTGATCGGACGACGTCGATGAGGACTGCGAGGCGAAGGCGACGAAGACGACCAGGATGGGGACGACGAGAACGACGACGGCGAAGTGGCGGACAACGACGAGATTGAAAGCGCTACGCCAATCGACGCACTGCCCTTCCGCGACAGCATCCTGACCAGCGACGCCACGACGGCCGACGACGACCCCGAAACCGGATGCGGTTTGGGCACCAACTCAGCCAGCGTCTGGTACGAGATCGAGGCGCCAGGCGACATCACGATTGTCATCGATACGGACGGCAGCGAGTACGATACCGTCGTTGTGGTGTTCACGGAGGACCTCGAAGAGATCGACTGCAACGATGATGCCGAGTTAGAAGAGACGGGCCCGTCGCTGCTGGAGGTAGACCTGGACGAAGGCGAGACCTATCTGATCCAGGTGACGGCTTACGACAATAGCGCCGCAGGTCAACTCGAGCTAACAGTTGAAGAGGTCGAATAAGCCCGGGCCATTCAGCGGGTTTCGCTCATCCGCAGGGGCATTTGGCCCCAGGTGGCCGCGCCTGCCGTGACCGTTTGCACTGTGTACTTGTGCAGGGTGCGTATTCGATCCGGCTGAATGCCTCGCTGGGGTCCCGCAACAATCTAGAGTGACGTCATGGCACGAACGGACACAGCCTCTCGGGTGATCGCCGCCCCACCCGACCGGGTCTTTGCCGCCCTCGTCGATCCCGACGCGCTCACCGCGTGGCTACCGCCTGAGGGGATGAGCGCAAGGTTCGACCGATTCAACGCGAGGCCGGGCGGCCGGTATCGGATGATCCTTACCTACGCCGACACATCGGCGGCGCCCGGCAAGGCCACGGCGGACTCCGACATCGTCGAGGCGCGTTTCGTAGACATTGTCCCCGGGGTGCGAGTTGTGCAGGCCGTCGACTTCGTCTCCGACGACCCGGCGTATGCCGGCACCATGACCATGACCTGGGAGGTCACAAAAGTCGATACTGGAACGCGCGTAGACATTCGCGCCACCGATGTCCCCGTCGGCATCTCCGCGGAGGACCACGCCGCTGGCCTCACGTCCTCGCTGGCCAACCTCGCCTCCTATTTGGAGCGGTAGACCGCCGACGAAGGCACCTCCAGCCACGGCCCAACACCGTACGGTCTTACAGCTTGATAGCATGGTGTGTGTAGGATCGAGCGTCACTGGGGCGCCCCGCCCGGAGTCAATGAGGTCGCCGTTGTCATGAAGTTCGGATTGTTCCACAGCGTTCAGGCCTGAGGGAAGCAACCAGAAGCTTCGCTACCGTGAGTCGCTGGACCAGGTGATACACGCCGATAAACTTGGCTTCTATTCGGTGTGGCTCACCGAGCACCACTTCACCCATCACGGGATCATCTCCGACAGTCTCAACGTGCTCTCCCATCTGGCCGCGCGGACGAGCAGATCCGGCTGGGGACGGCTGTCGCCGTCCTGCCCTTCCACAGTCCCCTGCGGCTGGCGGAGGCCGCCGCCACCGTCGATGTGCTCAGCGGCGGCCGACTCGACCTGGGGATCGGGCGGGGTTACCAGTGGACGGAGTTCCAGGGCTTTGCGATCCCGCTGGACGAGCGGGCCGCGATGTTCGACGAAGCGATCTCGGTGATTCAGCGTAGTTGGACCTCAGACCAACCCTTCGAGCACAAGGGTCGCTACTGGCGATACGGCAACGTGGCCGCGCAAGCGCGGCCGTTGCAGCGCCCGCACCCGCCGATCTGGATGGCCACGGACAGCGATGACGGCTTCCAGCGCTGCGCCGAGGAGGGCTGGGGGTGCTCCTGCCCCAGGGCAGGACACTCAACTTCGTGGAGGACCAGCTTCGCCGCTACAAGAGCACGCTTGCCGCGGCGGGGGCCGAGTTCGACCCGGCCAGGGTTGCGCTGGCTCGCGCCGTCTACGTGGCGGACAGCGAGGAACAGGCATGGGAAGACGCCGAGTCACCCTACATGCGAGCGCTTGAACTGGGCGCGCGGGTCGCGGCGCCTCCGGGGGGCACGGCACGCAGCCCGTTCGACGTCGATTCCGTCCGCGACTCAGCAATGTTTGGCACTCCCGACCGCTGCGTGAAGATGCTGCGCGACGTCGCTGACCTCGGCATCGAGTACGTGCTATTCCTTGTCAGCCTTGGGGACATGGAGCACGGCAAGATCATCCGCTCGATGGACCTGCTGGCCGGCGAGGTCCTGCCGCGGCTTGAGCCTGCGCCCGGGCCGCCGCCGGCTGAACTAGGGGACTGGAGGGCTGTTTAGCCCAGCGATCGGTACTCGTCGTACTGGTCGGTGTACGCTCATTCTGATCGCGCGCCAGAAAACCTACAGCCGCTCTCGACCCTTGCCACCAGCACGACTCATGAAGAGAGCTCGTCGGGGCGTTCCCAGGGCTGGACTAGATGGGGCCAGGACGATGACGCAGGAACAGCCAGCGGACGAAGGAGGAGCGGGTGCAGCCGAAAGAGGTCTCGCTGCTTCTCGTCTCCGGGATCATCTGGGGGACGACCTACATCTTCATGAAGGTCGCGGTCGACTCGATCCCGCCGATAGCGATTGTCTCCGTGCGGCTGCTGATCGCCTCGGTGCTTGTTCCTCGCTGTGGCGTCGGTCGTCGGCTTCAAGCTGCCCACGGATCGCGCCTCGTGGACGAAGGTGCTGCTCTTCGGCGCTGTCGGCATGGTTCTGCCCAATCTTGTTATCACTGTTGGGCAGCAGTTTGTCGCCAGCGGGACAGTCGCGGTGATCGCGGCGACGATGCCGATCCACACCATCGCGCTGCTGGCGCTGTTTTCATCGGACGAACGCGCGAGCCTGCTCGTAATCTCAGCGCTGGTGCTGGGCCTCGGGGGCGTTTTCGTCCTGGCGGGCCCGGATCTGTCCAACTTCGGCGGCGAGCGCAGTGTTGGTGTGCTGCTGGCCCTGGCGGGCGTTCTTGGCTACGCCTTCCAGGCGGTCTTCGTCCGGACGAGAATGCCGAACGTCGACGCTATCGCGCTCTCCTTCCTGCTCAGTCTTACCGCGGCGCTCGTCTTGATGCCGATAGCGATCTATCAGCTGGCCCACGACACCAGGTGGATGAACGAAGGGCAGGCGGTCGGCTCCGTCGTGACGCTGGGAATCTTTCACTCTGGGCTTAACTTCCTGCTGTGGGTCTGGCTGGTACGTAACGTGGGCGCAATCGCGACTTCGCTCAACTCGTACCTGGTGCCGGTCATCGGCGTGGTGCTGGGGGCGGCGGTCCTCGGCGAGTCGATTGGCCTGCATACCGTGATCGGCATGACGATGGTGATCCTCAGCCTGGTGGTTGCCACGCCGCGGTCGGCCGCCGGGGTGCGAGCCGGCCCCGGCAAGACCGTCCTCCTGTCGCCGAAGGTGGACGCCTTAGAGCGTCCCCATAAACACTTGCTCGACGCGGTACAATGCGATGACGTGTGACCGTGGCAAGCGCTTCCTTGTGAAGTGAAATGCAGGCAAACAAGGGAAAGGGAAGAGATGACGGACATCAACCTCAACAAGTTGCCAAAGTTCTCTGAGCTTCCGGTTAAGCAGGGGGCCCCTGCCGAATCGAGCTGGGGCGTCTTCGGTGACGACGACGAGCTGGGGACACTCAACATGCTGACGACGCAGGGCGTCATCGATGCGGCAAAGCTCGTGCGCAAGGGTCGCGGCTTCCGCATCGACACGCCGCTCGGTTACGCCAACCCACCGCTTTTCGGGCGAAAGCCGATGAAGCACACGGTCATCAGCTGGCGAGAGCACGGCTTCCTGGCGTTCGACGACCAACTTGACGTTTACAACACCCAGGAAGGCGCCCAGTGGGATGGATACGGGCATGTGGGCCACCTGGGAGCGGAAAGGTTCTATAACGGCGTCAAGGAAGACGAGATCAAGAGCGGCCCCGATGGGCGCCTGGGCATCCATCTCTGGGCGGACAAGGTCATCGGCCGGGGCGTCCTGGCAGATGCCTTCAAGTACCGTGCCGACCAGGGACGCCCGGTAAACCCCGGTGAACCGGAGACGTACACCGTTGAGGACATCCAGGGTGCACTCGACGCCCAGGGTACGAAGCTCGCGCCGGGCTCCATCCTGCTCGTAAGGACGGGCTGGCTACAACACTACCTGGCTTCCTCGCCCGAGGCCAAAGCTGCGATGGCTCCGGTCACGGGCCTGAGAGCCTGCGGCATCGAGGCGAGCAGCGCCACCGTCGAGTACCTATGGGACCACCGCGTCGCGGCGCTCGGCACGGACTGCCCGGCGGTGGAGCAGTGGCCCTGGGACCCGAAGGACCTGGGAGCGCTCCACTATCGCACCCTGGCCCTGCTGGGCATGCCGATCGGAGAGCAGTTCGACTTCGAGAAGCTGGCCGCCGATTGCGCTGATGACGACGTTTACGAGTTCATGTTCGTGTCGGCGCCGCTCAACCTGGTGGGCGGTATCGCATCGCCGCCGAACGGGCTCGCGATTAAGTAGGTCACACCGAAACGACGAACGCCGCCTTCCGGTCAGGGACCGGGAGGCGGCGTTCCTGCGAGCGGGCGGGCGAAGCTGAGCTCGTGCCCGTCGGGGTCGCTGATGTGGAAGTAACGCTCGCCCCATTCGGCGTCACGCGGCTGCGTGGTCGGGCCCGGCTCGATAGCCGCGGCCACACGATAGAGGGCGTCAACATCCGACACGTAGAAGATCGCCCGGCCCCAGCCTGCGACGGGCGGCCTGGCGCGGTCGAGTTGCAGGTTCAAGTAGCTCGACCCGACGACAAAGCTCGTGAAGGCAGCGCTCTCGTCCCCGTAACGGAGCTTGAACCCGAGCGAGCGGTAGAAGGCGCAGGCGGCAGCCATGTCCGCTGTCTTCAAGGTGACAGCGCTGAGCGAATCAATCGTTGGGTCCAGCTGGTCCCCCCTGCCAGGCCACCGGGCGCGATGGTCACCCGGCTTGAAATTCAATCGGACGCGCTGAGCACAGGGTCCGGCGTGCGCAGGCCGAACTCTTCGGCCAGGAGCTCGTACGAGCGCAGCCGGGCCTGCAAGTCGTAGGTGATCGTGACGATCACGAACTCGTCAACGGCGTACTCTTCGGCCATCCGGGCGAGGCTCTCTCGGACCTGGCCGGGCGTACCCGAGATAGTCCGGTTACGCATGCTGTCGATGAGAGCGCGCTCCATATCGGAGAAGGGTGTGGCCAGGACATCCTCGGGCGACCTTATCGGTCCCGGGTGGCCCTGCCTGAGGGCGAGCCGAAAGGCTCTGATGCTCCAGGAGAGGTAGTCGGCCTCGTCGGCGGTATCAGCGCAGACGACGGAGACACCGATGCTGGCGCGTGGACCGTCGGCCTCGCGGGAGGGCTTGAAGCGCTCGCGGTAGGCGCGGACGACGCTCTGTCCGCCTTCGGGGCTGATGAACTGGGCGAAGGAGAAGCCCCAGCCGAGCTCCGCGGCGTAAAGCGCGCTTGGTGAGGACGAGCCCAGGAGCCAGAGCTCGGGGACGGTCGTTATTCGCGGCATCGCGCGCACCCTTTCGTAAGGATGGCTGGCCGGCAGCTGATCGGTCAGGAAGCCGTAGAGGTCCACAAGCTGGCCCGGGTAGTTCTCCGGGCCTGCCGCGAACCCACGTCCGAGCGCCTCGGCGGTTATGAGATCGCTTCCCGGCGCCCTGCCAATTCCCAGGTCCACCCTGCCCGGATATAGGGCCTCGAGCATCCGGAAGGTTTCGGCGACTTTCAGAGGGCTGTAGTGGCTCAGCATGACACCGCCCGAACCCACCCGGATGTTCTCGGTGGCGGCGGCGACCCGCGTGATCAGCACCTCCGGGCTGGCTGAGGCGAGCGCTCCCGAGCTGTGATGCTCGGCGAGCCAGTAGCGCCGGTAGCCCAGGCGGTCGGCGGCCTGGGCGAGCTGGATGGTCTCGTTCACGGCGTCCGCCGCCGTGCCGCCCTTACGGATGGGAGATTGATCGAGGACTGAAAGCGTGATCGGTTGTTGAGTCATCCTATGTTCACGCGGACGAACGGCCCGTGAATAGCCGAGGCGGCATCCGCCAGCGCGTGCTAGCCGGATGGTACCAGTGCGTCGTGACGCGCGCCTGCGGCCGGGCGTCCCTAGTCGATGAGGCTCATGAAGATCTCGCGACCGAGGCGAATGGACTCTTCGTAAGCGTAGACTTTGTCCCAGTGCTTTATGCTCAGCCCCTCCTCGCTGGTCACACGGGCGAAGTCGAGGGCGGGGGTCGACGTGGGAGCGCCGTCGCCGATGGATTCCGCCAGCAGCGGGTCGACAACCTCGGGGGACAGCAGAATGCCCGTGTATTGATCGGTGGTGCTGTCCCGGCGGTAGAGGGTCAAGAATCGCGACGACGCCACGCTCATCCATGTCCGGAAGGAAGCGTGCGGACCAATGCTTTCGTCGTTGAAGTTTGCCAGGCGGATGTCCAGGTTGGGCACCCGCAGCGAAGCGCCGATGACCTCGGCTCCGCACTGGATGTAGCGCGGCCAGAACCTGGTGCCTTTCAGCCGGTCGGCGGTCCGGCGCACCTTGGCCACGAGGGTTTCCCGATTCGGTCTATGGTAGACCCTCGTGCCGCCGAGGCAGCCGGGGACGACGCCATGCTTGATGTAGCCCGGCCGCGAATGACTCATGCCTCGCCAGTGCGCGGGGATGGCCGTATGCGCCTCTTCGTCAGAGAACCCGAGTACGTCGGTGATCATCGCGCCGTGGTAGTCCTCGGGTAGGAGGAGCCCGGAGTTCAGCGTGAAGTGGTAGAGCTCGGTGGTGGGCAGGCTGTAGGCGATGCGCGTCTCCAGCGCGAAGCGCGCCAGGCTGGACGAGACGCTGACGCTCCAGTTCATGCCGTGCCAGAGCGAGCGACTGAGGTTGCGGGCGAGGTGCCACAGGGTTGCCTGGGTCTCTGGCGCCAGGGCCAGGAAACGCTCATGGAGCTCACGCAGGCAATGCTGGGCCTCCGTCGAGATCTGGCGCCACGATTCCTCTGGCATCTCGGCGGGGATCTGCTGCTTCAGCGACGACCAGGGCAAGCGCTCGGTCAGGAACATGCACGCCATCGGCAGGAATGGCGTACCCACGCCGAGGGACAGTCGCCTGGCGTCGCCTCCGGCTGTCCCCGTCAGGACCTGGCAGCCGCGGAGGGCCTCGACGATCGCTGGATCCCAACTGCTGTCGACGACGATCTCCTCGTCGGGCAGCTCGCGGGTGATGGTATCGGCGGCGTCGCGGATCAGCGCCTCGATGCGCACCGGGTCGGCGACCACGGCCCTATCGCCGATGCGGGCGAGAGCGGCTGCGGCCGTGGCGCCGCGTGGCTGGTAGTTATCGATCTGAGCGGCGGCCTGCGTGGCGATGGCGGTGAGGATGCTGTACCACCGCTCCGCGCGCGGCTCTCCGGCGCCGCCGAAGACCCCGGTGTCGTAGAGGCAGGCGAGAAAGTCGTTGATCTGGGCGAGGGCAAGCTGCGGGCTGAGTTTTCCCGGCAGCAGTGGGCCGTTGCTGTAGCCCGCCAGGCTGAGCGCAGCCTCGCGCGCCTGGAAGAGCACGCCAAGCTTCTCGACCGTGACCTTCGAAGGATGCGAAGTCCCGCTGAGGATCCGCGACATTGTCGCGGGGTTAACCCCTGCCTGGTGAGCGACCTGCGACGCCGATAAGTGGGCTGCCTGACTGCGGTCGGACAACCACTTCACGAAGCGGTCGTTGGTGATGGTCTTGATCATTCCTGGGACACCCGCGCAACACTTTGCCTTCTGCACAAATTATTTGCGAATGATCGCCTCATATGCAACATTGGAAATGAAATCGCAACGCCATTGCACGGCTCGTCCGCTTCGAAGTGGATAGGCGGGGCCAGGAGCCGGACGGATAAACGGAGGTCCTTGCGGTGCCGAGATTGGCCAAACTTTCGAAGCAGGAAGTCGCGCGGCTCACGCGTGAAGGCGAAAACGACGACAAATACACGGCATTCATCAAGAAGTGCCGCCCGGGCGACTGGGGAGCACTGGTCCTCGAAGAGGGCGAAAGCCAGCGCAGCGCCAAGCGCAGGCTCACGCTGGCAGGCAGGTCGATGGGCCTCGTAGTCAACTGGAGCAAGAAGAAAAACGGCCGCCTTCTGTTCCTGCTCTCTCCGATAGGCAGCACCGGCACCAAGAGCGGTGTGACGGCCCCCTCCCCAGACATCTATCACCCCGGACGATTGAGCAAGCTCCCACCGGCTCGCGAACAGAAGAAGGAAGGGGCCCTGGCCTAGGAATCGGCGTTTCCTGCCGATCCGCCCAACCCATCGCAACGTTCTTCTGGACGCGCCACTCCTGCTGCGAGCACATCAAGTTGGCCTTTGATCGCCAGCGCACAGCCTTTCAGCCAGCGCCATCAGCCCGGCGACACCCACCTGGACAGGATGGTTCATCGGCCATCATCGTCCTCAACGATAAAGCGGGTTGGAGCCACTCCGCGGTCTGCTGCTCGCCGGGGTCTCGCCCGCCGAATGAGAATGGCGGGGAGGCGCGAGGAACACCATTTGGAAATCGGAATCTACAGCTTCGCCGACCTCGCGCCGGACCCGGCGACGGGCGGGTCCATCACGCCCCAGCAACGCATCCGCGACCTCGTCGAGGAGATAGAGCTTGCTGACCAGGTTGGCCTCGATATCTTCGGCGTCGGCGAGCATCACCGTCCGGATTACGCCGTGTCCTCGCCTGCCATCGTGCTGGCGGCGGCGGCCAGCAAGACGAAGAACATCCGCCTGACGAGTGCCGTCAGCGTGCTGAGCTCGGACGATCCGGTACGTGTGTCCCAGGACTTTGCCACCCTGGACCTGATCTCGGGCGGCCGCGCCGAGATCATGGCCGGCCGTGGGTCGTTCATCGAGTCGTTCCCACTGTTCGGGTATGACCTCAACGATTACGACAGCCTCTTCGCGGAGAAGCTGGAGCTTCTCTTGAAGCTGCGGGAGAGCGAGCATATCACGTGGTCAGGAAAGTACCGCGCGCCGCTAGATGACCGCGGCGTCTATCCCCGGCCCCTCCAGGACCCACTCCCGATCTGGATCGCGGTCGGCGGCAACAAGGCATCGGCCGTGCGCGCCGCAAGCCTCGCGTTGCCGATGGCTGTGGCCATCATCGGGGGGATGCCGGAGCGCTTCGCCCCGCTCGTCGAGCTCTACCGCGAGTCGGCGCGCCGGGCTGGACACGATCCTGCATCGCTCGCCGTCGGCATCAACTCACACACCTATGTCGCCGATACTTCGCAGCAGGCCGCGGCGGAGTTCTATCCCTCGTACGCCGCCGTGATGACGAGGCTGGGCCGAGAGCGCGGCTGGTCGTCGATGAGCCTGGAGCAGTTCGAGGCCCTGCGTTCGCCGAGAGGCGCGCTCCTCGTCGGCAGCCCAGATGAGGTGGTCGAGAAGGTCCTCTTCCAGCACGAGCTGTTTGGCAACGAGCGCTTCCTGGCCCAGATGGGTGTGGGCACCCCCTGCCGCACGGGAACGTCATGCGGGCCATCGAGCTGCTGGGCACAAAGGTAGCGCCGGCGGTCCGCAAAGAGCTGTCCGCCGTTGCCGTCCCGGATTAAACCCCTCACAAGGCAACGTCTTCACGCAGGTCCAGACACAACCGGTCTCAGTTCAGGGCTGGCCAACGTCCCCGATGGAGATCGCGCGGGGCGAAAGGCGCAGGCTGCTGTGGATGATCCTCGTCGCTGCTTTTCATCAAGCCCTCCATGCGACGTAGGAGGACAGCGTTGGTCGCTACGACGACGGAGGAGAACGACATCAGAAGTGCGGCCCACTCAGGACGCAGCACGATGCCGAAGGGTTCGTACAGGACGCCGGCTGCGACTGGGATCGCCAGGAGGTTGTAGATGCTGGCCCAGAACAGGTTTTGCTTCATCTTCCGCACCGTTGCCGTGCTCAGGACGATGGCGTTAAGCACGTCCCGAGGGTCGCTCTTCATAAGCACCACGCGGGCGGTCTCGATCGCTACGTCAGTCCCGGCGCCGATTGCGATGCCAACGTCGGCCTGGGCGAGTGCCGGGGCGTCGTTGATCCCATCACCGACCATTGCCACCACGTTACCCTCGTCCTGCAACTGCTTGACGTAGTTTGCCTTGTCCTCGGGGAGGACCTCGGCAAAGACGCGCTTGATACCAAGCTCGGCAGCAACGTGCTCGGCGGTCGCGCGGTTGTCCCCCGTGATCATGG
>WHTO01000045.1:16885-18429 GCA_009377665.1 Dehalococcoidia bacterium | reverse complement strand
GTTTGCCAAGCGCGTGGTAGATCTCGGTGGCGGCCCTGAGGCCCTCGCGGTACGATGGCGCGCCGGCCGGCATCACCATGAACTCTTGGAAGTCGGCCGAGTCGGAGGCGTGCTTGCCGCCGTTCAGGATGTTGAACATCGGCACCGGCAAAGTGCGGGCCGAAGGCCCCCCGAGGTAGCGATAGAGCGGCTCGTGGTTCGATGCGGCGGCGGCGTGGGCGATAGCCAGCGAAACGCCCAGCGTGGCGTTGGCGCCCAGGCGCTCCTTCGTCGGCGTGCCGTCGAGCGCGACCAGGGCGTCGTCGATTGCGGCCTGGTTGAAGGCGTCGGCGTTCACTAGTTCCGCGGCGATCGTGTCATTGACGTTGGCGACTGCCTTGAGCACGCCCTTCCCTCCGTAGCGCTTGGGGTCGCCATCGCGAAGCTCGTGCGCTTCGTGGGCGCCCGTGCTGGCGCCGGACGGGGCCAGGGCAAGCCCGCGCGAGCCGTCGGCAAGCGCGACCTCGACCTCCACCGTCGGGTTGCCGCGCGAGTCCAGCGCCTCTCGCGCCCGGATCGCTGCTATCTGCATGGGTTCGAGGCTCCAGTGTTGGCCTTCAACGGTCAAGCTGGGGTGGCGGAAGGATCGTGGGCTTCGGCGTGCCGCGGGCAGCTGCCTTCGCCAGCGCTACGTCGACGGCCTCCTTCGCGGTCTCGACGCGGATGATGCGCGTGGGGTCGAAGCCGGCGTAGTTGAACTCCCACGTCTTGAGACCGACCACTGGTATGTCCCACATCAGGGCGAAGGCTATCTCCGAAAGCGTGCCGAGAGCGCCGTCGATGGCGATCACGGCCTCGCCGCTGAGCGCCACGAAGGAGTTCCGGGCGTAGCCCACGCCGGTGTAAACCACGAACTCAACGAAGGGGTTGGGAGGCGTGTCGGCGGCGGTCCGCCCGGGGAGGATGCCGACGGTGTGCCCGCCGGCTTCGGCGGCGCCTTGGCAGGCGCCCAACATGACCCCTTCACCACCGCCGCAGACAACGGTCACGCCGCGTTCCGCCAGCAGCCTTCCGACCTCTCGGGCCAGGTGCACGATCTCGGGCGGCGCGTCGTTGCCGCCGATAACCGAAATCTGCATGGTCTCAACCTAGGGTGGAGGCCGCGAAAGGCCAAGCAGGCCTCGCTATTCGAGCGATAGCGTGTAGGCCGCGGAGCCGATGGGGTCGACGCTGACCGCCGAGATGATGACCAGCACCTCTTCGTCGCCGCCGGGGACGTCAACGGTACCCCGATTCGTGTCGTCGAGCTGAACGTCCACCACCCTGGCGTCAGCATCCTCGCCAACAACGACCCTCACCAGGAAGTCCTGCGGCACGGGTCCTGTTAGAGCCCATCCCCGGGCGTCGAAAGCATCTTCACCGATGGTCTGGCCTCCGAGCGTCACCCCCCTGACGCCCCAGCCCTGCCCCGCCGTCGAGGCGTCGGTCACATACTCGAAGCGCAGGAGGACCTCCTGGCCGGCGTGCTCACGAAGGTCAAGGGCCTGTTCCAGCCAGCCATCCTC
>WHTO01000045.1:0-16839 GCA_009377665.1 Dehalococcoidia bacterium | reverse complement strand
TGACTGGAGAGGTCCGTCTCGAGAAATTGCCAGGTCTCGCCGTCGTCGGCCGAGAGCAGGACATAGCCGTAGTCCCAGCCCTCTTCGATGTCGAAGAGAGTCTCGAAGCTCAGCGTCGGGTCCTGTGCAGAGACCTCGACCTCGGCCGTCAGGGTGCTGTCGATGGAATCCTCACGGTTCGACCACCAGAACTCCTCGTCGCCGGCGCCCGACAGGAGGTCGGCCTCGGTGTCGCCGGAGAACGACAGCAGGCGGTCGTGGCCCTCGGATTCGATCTCGTAGTAATCGGCGCCGAACTGGTTGACCTCCGCTTCGACTTCGCCCGACAAGGGATCGCCGTCGACCGCTGTATTGAGATCCCGGTGAGAGTACGGGCCGTCCTCCGCATCAAGGACGTTGGCGACCAGCCAGTCGGCGAAAACCTCCTCGATCGTGAGGTCGTCGCCAGTTGCGTCGAGGAACTGGCGTAGCCCGTCGAACCCGTCGCCGGGCGCCGCCAGCAGCTCGATCTTGGCGCCTGGCTGATCGACGCGCTGGAGCAGGTAGCGGATAAAAAGGTGTGACGCGCCGTAGTTGGCCGTGACGTCGGCCCCGGGCAGGCCCCAGGCGTTGAGCTGAAAATCCGGGTTGGCCAGGTACGCCTCGATGGCGAATGGGTCGACGTCGATCAGCTCCCGCGCCACCTCCGCCGCGCCCTCATCCACCCAGGATTCCTCGCCCGAATCGGCGTAGTAGTGGACCATGTGCTGGAGCTCGTGTGCGATGACCGCGGCGAAGGTCGTGGATGGCGCGCGCAGGAGCAGCGAGTCCAGGTAGAGGAACGGCCCCTCGTTGCTGGTCGGGGTTACCCAGCGCGGCTCGTTGTCGATCGAGGCGAAGTAGCCGGCCGCCCCCCTGAGCGGCGTGATCACGATCCCCGGCTTGCCGACTTCGGGTGGAAGGTCGCCGAAAACCTCGGTAACCAGCTGGTAGATCTCGTCGTCGAAGAAGTCGGCGAAGCGTTCCATCTGCTCCTCTTCGATCTCCACTTCTTCGTCGACGAGGAAGTAGGCGTGATCCGATTCGAGCGCAACGCGCACGTCGATCTCGTAGGGCTGTATGGTGTCGAGGTCCAGCAGGGTCAGCCGTTCGCGCTCGCCCACGGGGCCCAGCGGTGGCATCTCTGGCAGCGGCCGCAGCCGCGCTGCGATCTCCGTTTCGTGGGCGTCGGGGGGCGCCGGGAAGCGGCTTACGAACCCAGGCTGTTGGTCGGGCGCGGACCGGGTTTCGCCTGGCTTCGGGTCGTCGGTCGAGTGTTCTGCCTCGGCCGTTGTAGCGTCGTCCTCGGCAACAGGGTTGTCGGATCCGCCTGACGAGCAGCCCAGGGCGACGGCGGCTGCCGCCCCAGCGGCGGCGAGAGCGAAGCGGCGGACGACGGCTAGCCTGCCCTCGGGTGTGTCCGATCGTACTCGCTGCGCATATGCTCGTCGGTCAGGTGGGTGTAGACCTGGGTGGTCGAGATGTTGGCGTGACCCAGCAACTCCTGCACGTTTCTGATGCTGGCGCCGCCACGCAGCATGTGCGTTGCGAAGCTGTGACGGAGGGTGTGCGGGGTGACCTCGGCCTCGATCCCGGCCCGCGCAGCGTAGTTCTTGAGAATCAGCCAGAAGCCCTGCCTCGTGAGTCGCTGTCCGCGCCGGTTGACGAACAATGCGCGCTCATCACGGCCGTTGACAAGAGCGGGACGCGCCTTCTCAAGGTAGCGTTCCAACGAGTCGGCAGCGCCTTCATCGAAGGGGACCACGCGCTCCTTGGAGCCCTTGCCGATGCAGCGCACGCGGTGGCCGTCGCCTCCGATCTGCACGCTGTCGAGGTTGAGCGCCGTGAGCTCAGAGACGCGCATGCCCGTCGCGTAGAGCAGGTCAAGCATCGCCTTGTCACGAACGGACTCGTGGCTCGTGCGTCGCAGGGGCTGCTCAAGGAGGTCATCCACCTCCTGCTTGGTGAGTGCCTTCGGCAGCGTCTTGCCGATCTTGGGTGAGGCCAGGTTGGCGGTGGGATCCTGTGCGACCATGCCCTCACCGGACATGAACTTGTAGAACGAGCGGATGGCGGCCACTTTGCGCGCCACGCTGGAGGCTGCGTAATCGCGGCTCTGGAGGTTGCCTTCAAAGCCTCGAACGTCGGCTGCGCTCACCTTGTTCCAGTCCCGGTTGTCGATACCATCGCCACCGAGAAAGCGGTGGAACTGACCGAGATCGTTCTGGTAGGCCTGGCGGGTGTTGTCGGAGACGCCGTTCTCGAGAACCAGATAGTCGAGGAAGCGCTGGATGGACTGCTGCAAGGGCGGAGCTCCTTACTCTCGTAACATAACGAGACTACGCGGCGCATTGTAGTCCCGTGACGGAGGCCTAGCAACCCGCTGTCGGCGCATTGCGCTAACACCGGGTGCCATCTATATCTCGTATAGACCACGGCATCAGCGAAAGGCCTCTTGCGGCTGCGCTACCATTGGGTTGCGTCCCGTCGTCAGATGGTTCCAGATCCTGCGAGGAACTTTGCATCTCACCCCGATTGACGTCCAGCGGCTCGGCATGATCCCCTACGCCCAGGCCTGGGATCTGCAGACGAGACTGGCCGCTGCCGTAGCGTCCGGGGAGGCACCGAACACTCTCCTTCTGGTCCAGCACCCTGCCGTCTATACGACCGGGCGTGGGGGCAAGGACACGAACCTGCTCACGCCGCCCGGCGCCATGCTCGCGCGGGGGGCGGAGTTCCACCGCGTCGACCGTGGCGGTGACGTGACCTTCCACGGCCCCGGTCAGCTTGTGGCCTACCCGATAGTCGCGCTGCCCGGTCGTGAGCGCAGCGCGGTGTGGTACGTGCGGACGCTCGAGGCCGTGGCCATCGAGGCGCTTGCGGAGTTTGGCATCCTCGGCACGAGGGTCGCTGGAAGATCGGGCGTCTGGGTGGAGGGCGCGGGTAAGATTTGCGCGATCGGCGTGCGCATCTCGCGGGGCGTAACCAGCCACGGGTTCGCGCTAAACGTCAGCACCGACCTCTCGTGGTTCGAGAACATAGTCCCCTGCGGGCTGGTCGGATCGTCCGCCACGTCGATGCAAAAACTCCTGGGAGAATCGACGCCCGCGATCGAAGATGTCGAGGACGCCGTCGTGGCCGCTTTCGAAAGCAACTTCAACGCGCGGGGCGCACCTGCAGGAGGCGGAGCGCCGGCAGCCGTGGGCGCCTCATGACGACTCCAGCCGTCCAGTCTCGCAAGCCTGAATGGCTCAAGGTGCGCATGCCCGGCGGCGGCGAGTACGCCAGGCTCAAAAATCTGGTCCGCGAAGAGCAGCTGCACACAGTTTGTGAGGAGGCGCACTGCCCGAACATTGGGGAGTGCTGGAGCTATGGCACCGCCACCTTCATGATCCTCGGTGACGTCTGCACCCGCAGTTGTGGGTTCTGTGCTGTGACGTCAGGCCGGCCCGAGGGGCTTGACCTCTTCGAGCCTGTGAGGCTTGCGCGGACCGTCGAGAAGATGGGCCTGCGGTACGTTGTGATCACCTCGGTCAATCGCGACGACCTCGCCGATGGCGGAGCGTCGGTGTTCGCCCGCTGCATCAAGCGCATACATCAGCTCGACGCTGGGATCGACGTCGAGGTCCTGATACCCGACCTGATGGGCAACTGGGAAGCGCTGGCCGTGATCATCGAGTCGAGCCCGCGCGTCCTCAACCACAACATCGAGACGGTGCCACGGCTCTATTCGCGAGTCCGGCCCAAGGCTGTCTACGAGCGCTCGTTGCGGCTTTTCCGAGAGGCGCGGCGGATCGATCCAGAGATCACCACGAAGTCGGGCATCATGCTGGGCCTCGGCGAGGAGAGAGACGAGGTGCTGCGGGTCTTCCGCGACCTGCGCGACAGTGGCGTCAACATCCTGACCGTGGGGCAGTACCTGCGCCCGTCCGAGAAGCACATCGAGATGGTCCGCTATGTCGCGCCGCAGGAGTTTGCTGACTTCAAGGCAGAGGCGGTGGCGATGGGGTTCTCGCACGTCGAGGCGGGCCCGCTCGTCCGCAGCTCGTACCACGCCCGCGAACACGTTGGCCCGCAGACCACTGACCGGGAGGTAGCTGCGTGGCGGGCGTGATGCGCGTACCCGATTTCGATGTCGTCGTCATCGGTGGCGGGCCCGGAGGCTACGTGGCGGCCATTCGCGCGGCGCAGCTTGGCCTCAAGGCTGCCGTCGTGGAGCGCGAGCGCCTCGGTGGTCTCTGCCTCAACTGGGGCTGCATCCCCACCAAAGCCCTGCTGCGCAGCGCGGAGCTGATCAACGACGCTCGCCGCGGCGAAGAGTTCGGGCTGATCGTCGGCGAGGTCAGGACCGATATGGGCAAGGCGGTCGAGCGCAGCCGCAAGATCGTCGACCGGATGGTCGGGGGTGTCGACTTCCTGCTCAAGAAGAACAAGGTAACCGTGATCGAGGGCACGGCGAGCCTCCAGCGGTCAACGATGGTTGACGTGGCCGGCAAGGAGCCGCGCACGCTGGATACCCGCAACGTCGTGATCGCCACCGGGGCGCGTGCCCGGCGTCTCCCGGGAATCGACGTCGATGGCAAGTACGTGTTGACCAGTAACGAGGCCGTGGTCCTCAAGGAGACCCCAAAGCACGCCGTGATCATCGGCGGCGGCGCTATCGGCGTTGAATTCGCCTATACCTGGGCCAGCTTCGGGGCGAAGGTGACCGTGGTCGAGATGCTCGACCGATTGCTCCCGCTCGAGGACGCGGATGTTTCGCGCCAGCTCGAGCGCTCGTTCAAGAAGCAGGGCATCGAGTTCCTGACCGGGACGCGCGTCGAGTCGGTGAAGCGCAAGGGCAACGAGCTAACCGTGGCCGTGAGCGGGCCCGGAGGCGAGCAGAGCCTCAAGGGCGACCGCGTGCTCGTCGCGGTCGGCATGGAGCCGGTTCTCGACGGCCTCGGGATCGAGGAGATCGGGATAGAAACGAAGAAGAACGGCTTCATCCAGGTCGACGATCAGATGCGGACCAACGTCGACAACGTCTACGCCGTCGGTGATGTCGCGGGCGAGCTGTTGCTCGCCCACGTGGCCTCGGCGATGGGCGTCACGGCAGCGGAGGCTATCGCCGGTAAGGACACGCCGCGCCTGGTCTACGACGACATGCCACGCGCTACCTATTGCCTGCCCCAGGTCGCCAGCATCGGTCTGACCGAGGAGCAGGCCCGCGAGCGCGGGTTCGACGTGGTGACCGCGCAGTTTCCGTTCCGCGGGAACGGGAAAGCCCTGGCCCTCGATGAGCTGGACGGTTTCGTGAAGCTCGTCGTCGATCGCAAGTACGGCGATATCATTGGTGGCCACATGATTGGCCCCGGCGTCACCGAGCTGATCAGCGAACTCTCGCTCGGTCGCGTCCTCGAGACTACCCCGGGCGAGCTCGGCTTCACGGTGCACCCGCATCCGACGCTTTCGGAAGCGGTGAAGGAGGCGGCCCTGGCCGTCAACGGAGAGGCTATCCACTTCTACTTCGAGAAGGCGAAGCCCGCCGCCGAGTCGGTCGAAGAGCCGAACGAATCGCGGGAACCAGCGATGGAGGGCCGCTAACTTGGCAAAGGTTGCTGAAAGGACGGCCAGGCAGACGGATCTGGTCGGAGCGCTGAAGATGATGATGCTCATCCGCCGCTTCGAGGAGCGGGCGGCCGAGGCTTACGCCCGCTCGAAGATCAAGGGCTTTCTCCACCTCTACATAGGGCAGGAGGCGGTCGCCGTGGGAGCGGTCGGCGCTCTTCGTCCCAACGACTACGTGATCAGTCACTATCGCGAGCACGGTCACATCCTGGCGCGGGGCAGCGACCCGGGCGCTGTCATGGCCGAGCTCTATGGCAAGCAGACCGGCGTCACTGGCGGCCGCGGAGGGTCGATGCACCTGTTCGACGTCGAGCGACGCTTCATGGGCGGCTACGCCATCGTCGCCGGCCACCTGCCCACAGCCTGCGGGCTGGCCATCGCGTGCCAGGCTCGCGGCGAGGGTGACCTCGTGCTCTGCATCTTCGGCGACGGCGCGGTGAACGAGGGCGAGTTTCACGAAGCCCTCAACCTTGCGGCGGTCTGGAAGCTGCCGGTGCTCTTCCTCTGCGAGAACAACCTCTATGGCATGGGCACAGCCGTCGAACGCGTTTCCGCCGTAGAGGAGGTTTACAAGCGCGCCCGCGCCTACGAGATCCCTTCTGACCGCGTCGATGGCATGGACTACTTCCGCGTGCGCGAGGCCGTGCTGAACGCCAGCGAGCAGATTCGCGCCGGTCAGGGCCCGTATTTCCTCGAAGCGCTTACGTTTCGCTACCGCGGGCACTCTATGGCCGACGCCGAGCTCTATCGCGACAAAGATGAGGTGACGGAGTGGCGGGCGCGTGACGCGATAGAAGGCATGCGCCGTGAGCTGGACGAGTCGGGCGTCCTTGGCGAAGGCGAGTTCGACCGCCTGCAGAGCGAGGTCGACGATGAGGTCGAGCGCGCTGCTGCCTTTGCCGAGGAATCCCCGGAGCCTCCATTGGAGTCGCTGCACCAGAAGGTTTATGCGGACTAGTCATGCCTGAGACAACCTACCGAGAAGCACTACGCGGCGCCCTCCACGAGGTCCTGAGCAAGGACGACCGATACTTCATGATGGGCGAGGATATCGGCGCCTACGGCGGGTCTTACAGTGTGACCAAGGGCTTCCTCGAGGAGTTTGGGCCGGACCGCATCAAAGACACACCGATTTCTGAGTCGGTCATCGTTGGCGCTGGAATCGGCGCGGCGATGGCGGGCCTGCGCCCGATCGTCGAACTGATGACGATCAACTTCAGCTTCCTCGCCATCGACCAGATCATCAACACCGCGTCGAAAGTGCACTACATGTCCAACGGACAGGTCAATGTGCCCATCGTGATCCGGATGGCTTCGGGAGGCGGCAGCCAGCTTGGCGCCCAGCATTCGCACTCGCTTGAAGGCTGGTACGCGCACGTGCCCGGCCTCAAGGTCTGCGTGCCCGCCGATCCCTACGACGCCCGCGGGCTCCTGCGCACGGCGCTCAAGGACAACAACCCGGTGATCTTCATCGAGCACAGCGCCCTGTACGCGAAGAAGGGCGAAGTGCCGGACGAGTACTACGAGGTGCCGCTCGGCAAGGCCGACCTGGAGCGTGACGGAAGCGACATAACTCTCGTTGGCTACGGCGGCAGCGTCTCCCAGGTGCTGCAGGCGGCCGACCTGCTTGCCCGGGAAGGGGTGGAGGCCGAGTGCCTGGACCTGCGCACGCTGCGCCCCCTCGACGTCGACGCCATCGTGGCGTCGGTGCGCAAGACCAACCGCGTGGTGGTAGTCGAGGACGACTGGCGCTTCGGCGGATTCGGCGGGGAGATCTCAAGCATCGTTCAGGAGAATGCGTTCGATTATCTCGACGCCCCGGTCCAGCGCATCTCCGGGGCCGACGTGCCGATGCCCTATAACGGCCGCCTTGAGCAGGCCGCCCTCCCCCAACCCGAAGACATCGTCGACGCCGCGCTGGCGATCCTTTAGCCCGATGAGGTGGAGTGTTGGCTAGTGAGATAGTGATGCCCCAGATGGGCGCCGACATGACCGAAGGCACGCTCCTGCGCTGGCTCAAGCAGGAAGGCGACAGCGTCAAACGCGGCGAGATCATCGCCGAGATCGAAACCGACAAGGCAAACGTGGAGATCGAGGCCTTCGCCAACGGCGTGCTGCGCAACATCACCACGGCGGAGGGCGAAGTCGTCCAGGTTGGCGAGGTTATGGCTGTGATCGCCGCTGAGGGCGAGGAAATGAAGCCAGCAGCCAGCGCTCCCGCGAAGAACGGCGCCGCGCCAGCAAGCCCCACCGATGAGTCAAAGAAGCCGGGCGAAGCCAGGCCCGACGTGGAACCAGGTGGAGAGGTCGACGAGGAAGAGGCGGCGGTTGGCCGTGGCGAGGCCGGCGAGGAAGCGATAATCGCCCGCGAGGAGTCCGAGGCCGCGGCTGACCGTGGCGAGCAAAGCGCGGCGGCCCGCGAAGATCGCGCCGAGTCGAGCGGATCCCGGGGCGGCGCAGCCCGCGAAGAAGGTAGGCTCAAGGCTTCGCCCGTCGCCCGGCGCGTGGCGCGCGAGAACGACGTGGACCTTGCCAGCGTCAACGGCAGCGGCCCGGAGGGCAGGATCGTGCGGCGCGACGTCGAAGCGGCGCTGGAGACTGCCCGCGCCCGACCCGAACCCGAGCAGGGCCCGCGCCCGCTGGTAGCGCCCGAGCCGGCCGCGGAAGCCGAGGCCCAGCGTGGTAAAGCCGTTGCCATGACGAGGATGCGCTCGGCAATCGCACGGCGCATGTCGCAGAGCAAGCAGGAAGCGCCCCACTTCTACGTCACGGTTGACGTAGACATGACGCTGCTCATGGACCAGCGTAAGCGGCTCAACGAGACCCTGGACGAGGAGTCGACAATCACTGTCAACGACCTGCTCGTCAAGGCGAGCGCGGTCACGCTGCGGCGCTTCGAACGCTTCAACGCCCACTTCCGCGATGGCTCACTGGTTGTCCTCGATGACGTGAACGTCTGCATCGGAGTGGCTCTTCCCGATGGCCTCATTGCGCCCTCGATCGCCAACTGCGACCGCAAGAGCCTGGTCGAGATAGCAAAGGCGAGCAAGCACGTGGTCGGCAGGGCTCGGGAAGGGCGCCTCTTCCCGTCCGAGTTCGACGGCAGCTTCACGATCACCAACCTCGGCGCCTATGGCGTGGAGACGCTGATCGGCATCATCAACCCGCCCCAGGTGGCGATCCTGGGCGTGGGCAGGGTGCAGCCCACCCCGGTCGTCAGGGACGGCGAGATAGTCGTCGCCCAGATGATGAAGCTGGCCCTCTCGGCCGACCACCGCGCGGTGGATGGCGCCAACGGCGGTGAGTTCGTGGCCCATCTGCAAACGGTCCTCGAGAACCCTCTACTGCTCGTCTGACCCGTCCCGTACGCGCTCCATGCGCTCGAAAGGGATATCCTTCGACAAGGCCGCGCGCGACTGTGCCGCGGAAGGGACCCCGCGTTAAGCTGGGGTTCGCGGTCGTCATTTCGGAAAGGAGTCAACGACAGGTGAGCAAGTTCTTCGAGGATCGTTTCAAGGATGGCTATCTCGACGTCAACGGTCTGCGCCTTCACTACACCGATTGGGGTGGAAACTCCAACAAGCCGCTGCTTCTGGTGCACGGGCTCAACGTCCAGTTGCACACGTGGGACCCGGTGGCCGACGCCTTTCGCGAGGACTACCACGTCTATTGCGTCGACCTGAGGGGTCACGGCGAGAGCGACCACGCTGATGACTACCGCTTGAAGTCGTTCGTTTCCGACATCCACGAGGTGGCGCGGCAGCTGGACATCATCCCCTTCGACCTCGTTGGACACTCGTTGGGCGCTCGCATCGGGATCGCCTATGCAGGCCAGCACGCCGACACGGTGAAGCGCCTGGCTCTGTCCGACCTCGCCCCCGAGATGAGGGAAGAGGCGGGCCGGGCCCTCAAGCAGTTCTTCGCCAACGCGTTTCAGACCCGAGGCTTCGACACAGAAGAAGAGGCGCTCGAGTTCTATCGCAAGCAGCACCCGACGTGGAAGCCGATTTTCCACGAGCTGCACGCGAAGTATCAGCTGCGCCGCAACTGGGCCAACAAGCTGGTGTTCCGCTGGGACCCGGAAGCCTCCTGGGTGGGCGATATGTTCTGGCACAGCGGGCCCCAGGGCACCGAAGAGATCGAGTACTGCTGGGACATGGCCGGCAAGATCAAGGCGCCGACTCTTGTCATGTGGGGCGCGACCAGCAACCTGGTTGACGACGGCCTGGTCAAGCAGATGCTCGAAGTCATCCCCAACGCAAAGGAAGAGAAGTTCAACACGGGCCACTACATCCCGCGCGAAGCCCCGGACGAGTTCAACCGGTCGTTGCGGGACTTCCTCGCGAGCTAGGTCCTTAGCAGTCCCGGCGGGGCCTCGTGGCGCCCGCCGGGACTGCTCCGTAGCGCGTGACCCCAAAGCGCTATGACGCAAGTTCTGACCGATTCTGCCGTTATATAAGTCAGAGGTATTTTCGAAGCCTCGCAACAGGTCCGGCTCTGACGGAGGGTAGCTCGATTGAACAAGACTGACGCCTTAACGCTGGCGGTCCTCGGCGCTGGCCTTGTTGTCGCTGCCGCCCTTCAGTTCGTGACCGCCGGTGGTGCGGTAGACGAGTGGCAAACGACCGTTACCGACGGCATCGGGAATCTCGAGCTTGCCCTCGGCGTCATGTTGGTTGCTGCTCTCACCGCGCTTGTACTCGACCGGCGCAGGGCGCACCTCCAGGACGTTTTCCTGGCGACCGACCGCCGAATCAACGGCACTGCCATGCGTGACAACGAAACCGGTCTGTTCAACCGCCAGTACTTTTACGACCGATTGAAGAAGGAGCTCGTTGAGGCGAGCCACGTGGGCCAGACGGTTTCCGTCGCTGTCCTCTCCATCGGCAACCTCGAGACCCTGCGCCAGCTCCGCGGCGCTTTCCACGCGGAGCAGGCCTCGCGGGCGGTATCACGGGTCCTGCGCGACCACCTGCGCGTGACCGACGTCCCGGCCCACCTGAGCGATAACCAGTTCGCGATCATGCTGGCCGACACCAACCGCGCCTCGGCCGAGACGGCCTTCAGCCGCCTGGACGCGGTCGTCGAGAGCATGGTGTTCAAGGCAGTTCCCGGTGAGGTGGACCTCTACCTGCGCGGCGGCATCGCCGAGTGTGCCTGGGGTCAGTCGGGAGAGGACCTGGTACGAGCCGCCACGCTGGCACTGATCAGCGCGGTTCCGGGATCACCTGGCGTCCACGGCGCCGTTGAAGCGGACGAGCAGCCTGCGAACGTGGTTCCGATAACGCCCCCCGACGGTGTCCCTGAGCAGGTGCAGCACGCCGGTCGGCGTGTCGCCCGCTGAATTAAGCTCGACACCACGCGTCCCGTTGTCCTGACCCGCCACGTTCGAGGGTCCCACGGTTAGCCTTCTATCCATGCGCCTGTGCTTCCTCCTGGCGACGGTCCTGGCTGCCGGCCTCCTGGCGGGTTGCTCGGGTGATGGCCCCGGCGATCTGCTGGCGACCGGGGCGCCCCTCGTTTCCGCGACGCCGGATGGCGACCTTCCCACGGGCGACCTGGCAGCGGTCGTCTCGGTGACCGACGGCGACACGATCCGCGTTGAGCTGGACGGGGTGGTCTTCCCGGTGCGCTACATCGGGATCGACACGCCGGAAACGTCGCACCCGACGGTGGACGTGCAGTGCTTCGGCCGGGAGGCGACCGAGGCCAATCGTGCCCTCGTCGAGGACGAGGTGGTCCTGCTGGTGAGCGACGTGTCGGACACCGACCAGTACGACCGGCTGCTCAGGTATGTCTATGTCGACGGGGCGATGGTGAACGAGGCGCTTGTGCGGCAGGGCTTCGCTGTGGCCCGCGCCTATCCTCCCGACGTACGGCACGACGAACTTCTTGCCGCCGCCGAGGATGAAGCCCGGTCAGCGGACCGTGGCCTCTGGGGGGCGTGCAGAGTCACCCGTGATCGGGAAGTAGCGCTCACCCACGCCTCGGTCAGCGGACCGTGGCCTCTGGGGGGCGTGCTGAGGGCAGGGACTCCATGGCGCGCCCGCGTTTAAGGATCGTCGGCATGCTTCCCCGTCTCCTGACCGAGCGGACGCTTCCAGGTCGTTATCGGGCGATTAGAACGGTTCCCCCCGCTGCCCGACAATCGAGACTAGCGCCAGCCAGGAAGCGATTGTCCATATCGGATTGACTCCGCGCCACGACCGGGCACCCGAGCGCGGCGCGAGTTCTCGGTTTCCGCCTGTTCGCCCTGTCCGGGTCTGCGATCCCCTGCCGGGGTGGGCCGGCCACCTGGCTCAACTTTGATTTCTGCCTGAGGAGGCCTGAATCGGACTGACGTTACTTTCGCGAAACCCCGGCGGCATCTACTACGGCTGGGTCATTGCGGTCTTCGCGGCCGTGGTTGCCTTTGCGTCGGGGCCGGGTCAGTCCTTTGTGTTCGCTGTTTTCCTCGACCCCATGATCGAGGAGACCGGGTTCTCCAGGTCCGCCATCTCCACCCTCTACGCAGCCGGCACGGGCGTCAGTGCGGTCATGGTGTCACTTGTGAGCCGCGTGGCCGACCGGCGTGGGCCGCGCATGGTGCTGGTGCTGGTCGCGGCGGCCCTGGGTATCGTCTGCTTCGTGATGGCGTCGGCGCATTCCATGATCGTGTTTGTGATGGCGTTCGCGGCCCTGCGAGCCCTGGGCCAGGGCATGCTTCCCGTCAACGGCACCTTGCTCGTCGCCCAGTGGTTCGTGCGCTACCGGGCGCGCGCGATTTCGATGATGAGCCTCGGATTCGCATGCTCGATAGCGGTCCTGCCGCCGATCAGCCGCATCCTGATCGATAACCTGGGCTGGCGTGAAGCCTATGCCTTCCTCGGCCTGATGGTCTGGGTGCTGATCATCCCCGGTTCGCTGTTCCTGGTCAGAAACCGCCCGGAAGATGTCGGCCTCTTCCCCGACGGGGCGGACTCTCCCTCGACTGGCGTCGGCGAAACGGTTGGGATGACGCCGGCCCGGACAGGAGAAGGGTGTTCACGTCTCGGAGTTTCTGGGCACTCGCCCTCTGCGCCGCCACGCCCTCATTCGTGGTCACAGCGCTCGTGTTCCACCAGATAGGCATCTTCAGGGAGCAGGCCTAGACGCCACCACGGCCGGCGCGGTCTTCGTGCCGTTCGCCGCTGCCTCCGCTGTCTCGGCTGTCGTCTCCGGCTTCCTGATCGACCGCTGGGGTCCCCGGCCGGTCTTCATCCTGGCAATGTGCTTGCTGATCGCGGCGCTCGGCTGGCTACAGCTGGTCCAGGGCGTGCCCGCCGCAATCGTCTATGCCACCGCCCTGGGCTCGAGCAGCGCGATCTCCCAGACGATTTCAGGCGTGATCTGGGCCCACTTCTACGGCCGGCATGGACTTGGCAGGATCCAGGGATCGGCCATGATGATCGCCATTGCGGGCGCGGCTATCGGTCCTCTGCCGCTGGCGCTGTTGGAGCAGGCGTCGGGCAATTTCCAGCTGGGTCTTCTGTTGATGACGCTGCTGCCGGCGGTTGCCGTCGTCAGCATGTGGAGGGCGCGACCGGTTCGCGTCGGGGCGGAGGGTCCGGTCAGTCCTCCCCGGGTGCCGGCAGCGGGCTCGCCGTGACTGTTCGCGAGAACGACTTGCCAGGAAAGTTGGCAGCCGACGGTCGCCGGTCGATGCAGCGCTGGCGGCCGTCCCGGCGTTGATTAAGACCTCGACGAGGGCCGTAACCTCAGGTACTGGCTGACCCGCCGCAGCCAGCTCGCTTGTGCCGCGTGCGCCGGGGGCATTCGATGGAGCGGGCGATGGGATTCGAACCCACGGCCCTCTGCTTGGGAAGCAGACCTCGGCTAGCGCTATGCCGTCGAATCTAGAGAGATCTGGCTACACCACCCGGGTCTGTTCAGGCTGCGTAGAGTTGGAGTAGCCCCAGTTGCCCGTGTTTGACGACCGCTTGCGATGACCTGGACTCTCTATTTTGCAAGCGCTGAAATCGATTAAGCAGTCTCCAGCACGTCGTGGATTACGTCGCGTGCGTATATGCGGTGTCTGGGCTTCGGGGCCTCCGCAGCCAGGATGTTGCTGAAAGTCGGCGGGTCGAGGAATGCGACAGCGCTGAGAATTCGATCGGATAGCGTTGAGGCGAAGGCATTTGCCATACGGTCCGTTGACCGTATCGAAGGAGAGGCTGTGCTGCCCCTCCGATCAAGGTATGGCGTTGACCGCCGTCGTGGGTGCAAGGCGCGTCTAGGTCCGACCGTCGACGGCAACCACGGTGTCGTACAGCCCGTAGTGGGTCAAGTCTGGGTGGCTGTCGATACCCGTGTAGCGAAGCGACGCGTCTTCGTAACGCCGGAATGCGAAGACGGCCTGGTTCATCTGCTCCGTGTTGAACACCTTTAGGCGCACGAGCAGGTGGAAGTCATTCACCGTTAGGCCGGTGACGGCCAGAAACAGATCCGGTTCAAGCCTGGTGATGACGTCCTGCAGCGTGTTCTCGCGAAAGTCGGTCAGGTACATGAAGGCAGGTACACGTGTAGCGAACTTGATCAGCTTCTCCTGAACGAGCTTGCGCTTGGACTTGTATTCCTTTTCCTCATCGCTCAGCTCTTTCTTCTCGCCGGCTGACAGCCCGCCTTCCTTTGCCTTCTTCTTGAGGCCTTTGATCTTCTCACTCTTGTTGATGATGGTCTCAATAATGTTGTCGCCCAGCGCCCGCCAGCCCTCGATGCGCTCAACGGCCGCCATCGCGTCCGGGTTGTCCAGAATTCGGCGCAGGGTGTCGTTGTCCACGTTCACAAGTAGGGCGCTCTCCCACTTGCGAGCCAGCAGCGTGGCCGACGTACCGGCCATTGCAATGTCGAGAATGCCGCCGGCGTCAATCTGCGTCATGTTCGCGCCGTCGTAGGCCAGTACAGGCAGGAACGACACGAGGTCCTTGACCGCGTTCTCCGGGTTCGGCTCATTGGGCGATAGGCCTATGCCGTACTCGGAAAGCTGCCGTAGCGCGCGCGTGGGCGCGAAGTCGAAGACGAAGCAGACGGGTTTCAGGATTTCTTCTTCGTTCGGGTTGTCCCCATTCGGGTTCCTGATGGACCAGGGCGACTGCACGCGGAATGCGGCCTGGAAGTATGTCTCAGGACTCTTCAGGTTGCGCAACATCAGGATGGAAGACCACTGCGGCACCGTGACGCCGGTGGTGAGCTTGCCACATGAGAGCGTGATGGTCTTGGTGTCGAATCCGCTGCCGATGGCCTTCCGCACCGGAGGGAGCGCGTCGAGCCCGATCCCGGCCGCCACACCGGCCGCGACGACGACCTCGTACTCGTGCCAGAACACGTTGTGCTTCTCGGCTAGCAGGTTCGCCATCGCGTGGCAGGCAGCAACGTTGGGGAGAAACCAGAACGAATGCTGGAGGTACGGCAGCAGGCGCACGTCCGAATAGGGGAACGGCGGCCGTGTGCCCGTTCTTAGATGCTCGACGGCATTGGGTGTGTATCCGCCGCGGATGATGTCCAGCCACTTCTGCACATCATCCTTGTGTTTGAACTGCGCGAGCACGCCTGATCCCGTCGCCTCGAAGAACGCGTTGAGGTCAAACTCATCGAACTCCCCGGCACTGGCAACGGCCAGAAGTTCGTCGGGCATCTGGTAGGTCAGCAGGCGCATCTGAGGCAGAGCGGCGTAGGGGTTTCGTTCTCCCGGCTTCTTCGCCGCGAACTCCTCCCTGGCGCGCTGCTCATCGGTATACGTCCAGTTGAAGATCTGCTCCTCGATAAACTCGCCCGTGGAGAGCGCCCTGAACGGTGTGCCCGAAAGGTAGAGGTACGCCTTCGTCGTTATGGGGAGAAAGTCGGTCTCCTTCTCCGAAAGCACCGTGAGCTCGTCATTTATGTTCTCCAGGCCGGTGGCGTATTCCAGTCTGGCCTCCGTCTTCGCGACGGCCTCTTCTTCGCCCTCGAACAGCTCCTTTGCGGTATCGCGCCAGGCGCCGAAGTGGTACTCGTCAAACACCACCAGGTCCCAGCTAAGGGTATGGATCCATTCGTTCTTAGGTTTGATGTTCCTCGCCGCGTCCCGCCCGAGCAGGTCCTGGAAGGAGCCGAAGTAGACGAACGGCTTGCGAGCATCTCCCTCGGTCGGATCGAGGCCGGATTGGCGGGAGAAATACCGCCAGTCGTCGAAGTCCACGTGTGATTCGAGGTCCGTCTGCCACGCGTCCTCAACAGCGGGCTTGAACGTGACGACGAGCACGCGCTTGGCGTCGAGCTTCTTGGCGAGCTGGTAGGTAGCGAAGGTTTTGCCGAAGCGCATCTTCGCGTTCCAGAGGAAGCGCGGAACGGCGTCCTTGTCCTCTTTCCTGATGGAATGGAAGTACTCGTACGTCTTGTCCACGGCCTCCGCTTGCTCGCGGCGCATCGCGAAGGTCTCGTGGTGGGTGCCGGTGAACCGCAGGCCGGCACGCATCTCGGCGAGCACGGTCTTCACGTCATCGATCGAGCAGCGCATCCACTCCAGTTCGCTGTTCGCGAAGCCCTTCCTTACAAGGCCAGCGCGCACCTCGTAGTCGCTGAAGGTGGTGCCGTCATTGCGTTCGGCGGGCTCGTCGATTTCGATCCGGAAGTTCTTGATAGCCGCGGTCTTGAGCTGCTCGGCGACACGTTGCTTCACGTCGCGGGTTGTCTGTCCCACCTTCAGAAGACCGGCGTGCGCTTCGTCGTCAATCGAATAGGCATAAATGCGCGGTCGGGCTTCCGGCTTTGGCCGGAGGATCTCCTCGATGGTTCTACTCATCACCCGCGACCATCGGACGTATCATGCTATTGATGAAGGCGATCTCATCTTCCGTGATACCGTATTTCTGGTAGAGCTCAGCGTCGGTCCAAGACTTCGAAAAATCCTGGACGGGGACGAAGGCATATACCCTGCGCGTCGCATGCTGTGCCGGCTTGTTCAGTAGGACGAGCAACCGGAACAGTCTCGTCTTGATGTAGGACTGCACGTTCTTCGCGTAGCTCTCGTTGGGAAACGGCCCAATGTACAGGTAGGTTTCAGTAGACGCACTTCCGGGCTCTCCGATAAAGGGCTTGCCTAGGTGTACTTTCCCGGGAGGTTGGTGACACGGCTGATGGGAGGGAAGCCTCCGATGGCTGTGTGTCGACGGTGATGATTGTAGATGTGCAGCCAGCGGTCGAGGGCGGCGGTGC
>WHTO01000269.1 GCA_009377665.1 Dehalococcoidia bacterium | reverse complement strand
AACGCCGCCGCCGCCGCCGCCTGGACGATCAACCGGCTCCCGTCTCCCCCAAGGCGCTGACCGATCACCGCCGCCAGCATCGACTCGGCCTCGGCAAAGTGGTACCACATCTGGGCACTGAGCTCCGGCGTCTGGAACATCAGCTTCGTTCGCAGCAGCATCGCCTCGGTCTCGGCGCTGTCCATCGGCGGTAGCGCCGACCGCATCGCCGCCCGAATCGACTCGACGATCGGCTCCGTCGTCGGCCGCGCCAGGAAGACGTCGAGGAAGCGCCGGTCGTACGGGTCCTTGATCAGCACCTCTTCCTTCGTCGAGAAGTACCGGAAAAAAGTGCGCGGCGAGACCCCGGCCGCCTCGGCGATCTCCTCGATCGTCGTCGCCTCATACCCGCGCTCCAGGAACAACCGCAACGCCTGCTCCTGCAACGCCTGCTTCGTCTGCTGCTTCTTGCGTTCTCTTAACGACGTATCGATCACCCTCGCGCCTCCGACTCTATTGTACCGAACTCCGACATAATGTCACTCGCTGCCAATTGGCATATATTAACAAATGTCAGATATTGACAAATGGCAGTCAATGACATATTGTCGACGAGAGGCGGTCGCTGGCAGAGTTCCGCACTGTCCTCCCTCCCATGTCACAGACGGCCGGGCTGTCTCGTCTCGGGTCACAGAGACACACTTCTGTCTCGTATCAGGTTTCAGAGACAGACGCTGGAATCAGAGAGGTGATAGTCATGCGAGTGTTCGTGGCAGGGGGGACCGGGGTCATGGGGCGGCGGCTGGTGCCGCGGCTCGTGGCCCGGGGCCACCAGATGACGGCTACGACGACGGGCCCGGGCAAGCTGGGCCTCCTGCAGCAGCTGGGCGCCGAGGCGGTCGTGATGGACGGGCTGAATGCGATGTCAGTCGGTGAGGCGGTGGCCACGGCCCGGCCGGACGCAATCGTGCATCAGATGACCGCAATCGCCCCCACGCCAGATTTGAAGCACATGGACCGCTGGTTCGCCACCACCAACCGGCTGCGCACCGAGGGGACGGACCACCTGCTGGCCGCCGCCGAGGCGACCGGCGTATCCCACTTCGTCGCGCAGAGCTACGCCAGCTGGAACGGCATCCGCCAGGGCGGATGGGTGAAGACCGAGGAGGACCCGCTGGACTTGTACGAAGGGACGGCGGCGCACGCGGTGTGGGAGGCGATCCGCCACGTCGAGGACGCGGTCCTCAAGGCTGGTGGCGCGGCCCTGCGATACGGCTGGCTCTACGGGCCGGGCTCCACCGACGACCTGGTCGAGATTGTGCGCAAGCAGCAGTTTCCGATCGTCGGAGGCGGCACCGGCTACACCTCGTGGGTGCATCTCGACGACGCGGCGAGCGCTACCGTCCTGGCTGTGGAGCAGCAGGCGAAGGGCGTGTTCAACATCGTCGACGACGAACCTGCCCCGGTCAGCGAGTGGCTACCTTATCTGGCTGCGTGCGCGGGCGCAAAGCCACCGATGCGGATCCCGACGTCGCAGGCCCGGCCGCTGGCCGGGGAAGTGGCGGTGGCGATGATGACCGAGGGGCGCGGCTTCTCCAACGCCAAGGCCAGGCGGGAACTCGGCTGGGAGCTGTGCTACCCCTCGTGGCGCCAGGGCTTCAAGGAAGAGCTGGCGTGACCCGGGCCGAGGAGTTCGAGCAGCTGCGACCGCTGCTGTTCGCGATCGCCTACCGGATCCTCGGCAGCGTGAGCGAGGCCGAGGACGCGGTCCAGGAGACCTGGCTGCGCTACGAGGCCTCCCCGACACAACCCACGTCGACCAAGGCCTTCCTCTCGACCGTCGTCACCCGGATCTCGATCGACGTGCTGCGCTCGGCCCGCGTCCGGCGGGAGGAGTACGTCGGGCAGTGGTTCCCCGAGCCGCTGCTCACCGACCCCTACGAGGATCCGGCGCGGTCGGCGGAGTTGGCCGACTCGCTGTCGATGGCGGCCCTGTTGCTGCTCGAGCGGCTCAGCCCGCTCGAGCGGGCGGTCTTCGTGCTGCGGGAGGTGTTTGGGTTCGACTTCCCCGAGGTCGCGTCGGCGGTCGGGCGGTCGGAGGCGGCGTGCCGCCAGCTCGCGGTGCGGGCGCGGCGCCACATGGACGCGGGGCGCCCTCGGTTCGAGGCGGACCGCCGGGAGCGGGAGAAGCTAGCGTCGCGCTTCTTCGCCGCGCTCCAGGAAGGCGACGTCAACGGCCTGCGGGAGGTGCTCGCCGCTGATGTTCAACTGGTCGGGGATGGCGGCGGCAAGGCCCCACAGGTGGCCAGGGGCAGGGGCATCATCGGCGCCGAGAAGGTGGCCCAGGTCCTTGCCTCGATCTTCCCCTGGTTCGTCCGGATCGGAATGACGTTGGAGCCACACGAGGTGAACGGCCATCCGGGCGCGATCTTCCGCGATCGGGACAACAAGGTGCTCAATACCTTGTCGCTTGACGTACTCGACGGGCGGATTCAGACGATCCGCTCGGTGAGCAACCCCGACAAGCTCGGGCACGTGGGTCCGGCGGCGGACGCCTGGGCGATCTTCCGCGAGGCGAACCAGGCTCGCCGGCCCACGGATTGATCGCAAGAGCCGACTTCTTCAAGGGAGGTACTGGTGTCGACGTTACTCTATCGATTGGGTTCGTGGTCCGCGCGTCATGGCTGGCGCGTCCTCCTCAGCTGGCTCCTCCTCGTCGTCGCCGTCACCGCCCTGGCCCAGGCCGCCGGCGGCGAACTGAGCGATGACCTCTCCATCCCCGGCACCGAAACGCAACAGGCGACCGATCTGCTCGAGGAGCGCTTCGCCGCCTTCGCCGGCGGCAGTGCCACCGTCGTCTTCCACGTCGAGGAGGGCGTCAACGACCCGGCCGCCGTCCCGATCATCGAGGCGACGCTCGACCGCGTTCGCGAGCTCCCCCACGTCGTCGCCGTCAGCAACCCGCTGGCGCCGGAATCGGCCGCTCAGGTCTCGGCCGACGGCACGATCGCCTACGCCGAC
>WHTO01000044.1 GCA_009377665.1 Dehalococcoidia bacterium | reverse complement strand
GCCGCCCTCGACCGCTGGCTGCACATCTACAATCATCACCGTCGACACACAGCCATCGGAGGCTTCCCTCCCATCAGCCGTGTCACCAACCTCCCGGGAAAGTACAGCTAGTCGTCGCGCCTGACCCGTCGCCGATCTATCAATGATGCGGCTGGCCGGCGTCCTCTACCGACCGATTGGCCTGACGGTCATGATCAAGGCCAGGCCCGAAGATGTCTGGGCTGTCGTTGCCGACCTGCCGTCGCAGCCGCGCTGGATGACGGACGCACTCGTGGTCTCTGTCGAAGCCGAGGGGCCGTACGGCGTCGGTACGCGAGCCAGGGTACCCACGCGGATCGCAGGGATCACGGTCAACGACGTGATCGAGATAACGCACTGGGATCCGCCGCGCCTCCTGGGGATCCGCCACAGCGGCCTCTTCAGCGGCCAGGGCTCGATCAGCATCGAACCCGCGGGCGCGGGCTCGCGGCTCGAGTTAAACGAAGACCTCCGTCCGCCGCTCGGCGTTCTCGGAATGGCCGCGTTCCGTATCGGCAGGCCGCTCATAAGGCGGCAGTTCGCCGCTAACCTGGGGCGCCTGAAGAGACTCGTCGAGGGCGCTTAGACAGGCGCGCTTGGCTCGGCGGCTCGCCAGGATACCGCGGATTCAGCCGCCATCATCAGCAGCACGGAGTTATCGATTGCCATATCTCTGTATTGCGGATACTTGGCGCGCAACAACTCCACGATCCGTGGGAAATCGGCCGACGCCACCACGCGGGCTTTGCCGTGCAACATCACCCAGGCCAGCTTGCTCCAGTCGTCGTCATAGCTGTCAACGACCAGCGTGAAAGCCGGGTTGGCTGAGATGTTATGGATGCGCTTGAGCGTCCGGCCTGACTTGCGCTTCTCGTCGACGACCGACCACGCGACATCGTCGTCGACCACAAAGCAGATTGGGACCACCGAGGGCGAGCCTTCGCCGTCGACCGTCGCAAGGTGACCGACAGGCGCTTCGAGGAGGCGGTCGGCCCAGGCCGGGAGGTTCAAGCCTCGGGCGGCGCGGCGAGGTCCCGATACTTGCCCTGGTAGAACACCAGCGGCGGGCCGGCGTCGGATGCGTAGCCCGCATCGACGACCTCGCCCACGAAGACCGTGTGGTCGCCGGCGTGCACCTCGTTGACAACCGTGCATTCCAGGTGGGCGAGGGTGCCTTCGAGGATGGGGGCGCCGACCTCACCGATGCGGTGGGGGATATTGCGCACAGCCCGATCCTTGTCTGGGTCTTTGGTTGCGAACTGTCGCGAGAGATCCTCCTGATCGCGGGCGAGGATGTTGATCACGAAGGCCCGGGATTCGGCAATGAAGGGGTGTGATTCTGCGGTGAGGTCTATGCAGACGAGCACCAGCACGGGATCGAGCGAGACCGAGGAGAAGGAATTGACCGTGATTCCGGTGTATACCTCGTCCCTCGCGGCTGTGATCAGCGTTACACCCGTGGCGAAGGTACCCATGATGTTTCTGAACTCGCGTTTATCGAGCGTCGTGGTCATTGGCTTTCCCTCATCGTAATTAGCTCGAACTGGTGGTTGCCGGCACTCTTTACGGCCCTGCCCGTGGCGACGCTTAGCCAGGACTGGATCTCATCGGCGCCGACGGGTCTTGTCGAGCGCAGACGAATCTCGGCGACGCCGGCCTCAAAATGGGATGGTTCAGCCGCGAGAATTGGGTCTCCCTGGCGCAGTCCGTCCCGGACAACCGCGAGCATTCGAAATGTAGAGAGGCCCGAGATCGTGACGAATGTCTCAGTCGCGCTCTGCGGGTTCTCAGCTGCGGCCGATCGCTGTTGATCGTCGGCGGAGGGTGGTGACCAGAGCCTGTGTGCGCCGGTTTCCTCGGTCTGCGCAGGGACCCGCCACTGTTTCAGCGGCGGGTCCGGCGAAGCGACGGGCGCCGCAGGGCTGCCGGCCGTTGCTGCGCCGCCGACAAGCGGTAGCTGGACGCCATCGGGTAAGGAGGAACGAGCCGACACTTCGACAGGTTGGGCAAGCAACCGACTGTCGATACGGTCAAAGGTGCGCTCTAGCATCTCCAACCGGCGTTCGAACAGCGCGTTCTCCATCGCCACCAGATCGAAGAAGTGCTTCATGTACTGAAGCAGGAGCGCACTCGCGCTGTCAGCCGCCGTCTGCGCATTCGGCATCTCGCTGCTCGGCTGCGGCCGCTCTTGCTGGGTAGGCGCCGGGCGCGAGGCCCGGGCGTCACGCGCGGCCGCCGTGCGCGCCTGGTCCTCGATGCGGGCCATCTGCTCAACGTGGCCGCGGGCGCGGTTGACGACACCGTGCAGCTCGTCGAGCGCCTGGCGCAGGGCCTTTTCGGTTTCCTGGGGCTTCTTCCCGCCCGCAGCCGGCGCGGCTATCGGGACATCGGCCCGCCCGCCCGCCTGTTTGGCCCTTGCCTGGTCGCGCGCCTCCACCTGTGGGGCGGGCAGAGTGGGTGCCTCGCCGACGGTATCCGACGGATCATCCCCCGCGCTCTCGAACGCTGGCTCGGGTTGCGGGTCCGGCTCGCTGGTGGCCTCTAAAACGCTGCTGGCTGGCAGCTCGGGCGCGATGTCGGCAGCCGGCTCCGGTGAGGCTTCAGAAGGGGGCACGGCGCGGGCGGCTCGTTCCCAGTCCTCCCTGGTGACCTCGGGTCGACCGGCAACGGTGTCCTCCGCAGGGTTGATGTCGCTCTCGCGCCCCAGGAGTCTCTTCAAGAATCCCATGCGCGCTCCCTGGATCGTTCGAGGTGGGAAGAAAGTCTTGCCGGCACAGATGAAGAATAAGCCGCTGACTGAAAGCAGTCAGCACGCTGCGCCCTATTGCATCTGTCTCCGCAGCGCGCGCACGAGGTCGCGCTGGCGCAGGACTCCAACCAGCCTGCCGCCCTCGAGGACCGGTAGCTGGCGAAAGTTGTGCTCCTCGAAGAGTTCCACCGCGTGGCGGACGCTCTCGCCAGCGTCAATGGTGATCAGCGGCCGCGACATCGCCTCGCCCGCGGTGGTCGCGCGCGCCTTGCGGGTGTCCCCGGCGTGATCGAGGGTTTCGCCCAGGCTATGCAGGAGCGAGCGCAGGACGGACGTGCGCCGGCCTTCCGGCTGCGTCATCCTGGGCAACAGCGTGCGCTCGGTCACGATCCCCACCGGGACCTCGTTGTCGACGACGAGCACGAACGAGCTGTCCGTCTCAATCATGGTGTCCAGCACTTGCTCGATCGAAGCGTCGAGCGGGACCGATGGCGCGGACTCGCTCATCACGTCGCGGATGGTCAGCCCGGACAGGTGCATCAGGCGTCCGCTCCCGCTCGCTTCGTGTTCAGGACCTTGCCCGCCGCCGCTGAGAAGCGGCCCATCTGCTCTTCCGACCCGAACAGCTCGCGGTGGTACGCGCGCTCCATTTCCCACGATGCGCCGGCGCCGGTTGTGGCGTTGATCACCTGCTTCGATGCCCGCAGCGCGGGCAACGAGTTCTCGGCGATTGCCGAGGCAATAGCCATGACTTCAGTGAGCAGGGATTCGCCGCTGAACCCGCCATTGATCAGCCCGATTGCCGATGCCTCGTCAGCCTCGACCGTCCGCGCGGTGTAGATCAGCTCGCGGGCCTTGGCCGATCCAACGATCGGCGGCAGATGTGAGGCGCCCACAACCAGACCGTAGGCCGCGCCCAGGAAGCGGAAGCGTGAGGCCGGCGAGCCATAACGCAGATCGCAGGCCGCAGCCAGCAAGGCGCCGCCACCATAGGCATAGCCGTTGACGGCGGCGATCAGCGGCTTGCTGAACGCCGCCGCCGCCGCGATCGCCCGCTCTGCGCCGCCGCGCCGTTCTGGATCCATCTGGTCGGCCATGTCCGCGCCGGCGCAAAACGCGACGGATCCGCCGCCCGTCAGGACAGCAACCGAGACGACGTCATCAGCGTCGGCTGCCTCCAGCGTCGCGGCGACGGCCGACCCCAGTTCGCGGTTGAGGGCGTTATGCTTCTCGGGCCGGTTCATCGTCAGGACGATGACGCTTCCGCTCTTCGTGACGGTCAGCAGGTGGGTATCGACGGTCATTGGATTCAACTCACGTATCGCTTATTAGCGATGTTATGCGGGGAGAGCGCAAGACACACCGCGCCGGTTTCGGGAGCACCGCCCTGTGGCGGCAAAGCGGGCCCGCTAGTGGATCACGGCCTCTTCTCTGAACCGCGTGATCTGGTCCCAGTCGTAGCCGAGGCCGAGCAGCACCTCTTCGGCATGCTGCCCCAGCTCCGGCGCATGATTGCCAATCTCGACCGGCGTGCTGGAGAACGTAATCGGCATGCCGGTGACGTCGATCTGCCCCAGCGAGGGATGGTCGACCGTCACGATGTAGTCGTTGACGCGCGCCTGTTCATCGCAGGCGAGTTGCTCGTAGGTGAGGACGGGCGCGTAGATGAGGTCCTCGGCGCGTAGCCGCCCCATCCATTCCTCGTTGGTGCGGCCGGCGAAGGCCTCTTCGAGGAGCGGATAGAGCTCTTCCATGTGCCCCATGCGGGTGAAGTAGTCGGCGAAGCGTGGGTCGTGCTCAAGCGACTCAAGACCGGTGGCGCGGCAGAGGCCGGACCAGCGATCCCCTAACTCCTGCTATGACCAGGTAGCTGTCCGCCATCTTGAACACCCGCCACACGCTGGGCACCAGCGAGTGACCCTTCCCCGCCGGCCTGGCGGGAAGCCGTGATTAGAGGTGATAGGTGATCTCCCAGCCCTGCGCGGCGATGGCCGAGCCGAGGAGAGAAACCTGGATGGATCGTCCGGCGCCCGTGCGCTCGCGGACGAAGAGCGCTGTCACCACGCCCATCGCCAGCAGCGTGGCTCCGGAGGAGTCGGCAATCGCGGCGCCGGCCGGTAGCGGAAAGTCGCCCTCACCGGGTCACGCTGACCAGGCCGGCCATCGCCTGCCCCGCGATGTCAAACCCCGGCTCGTTGGCACGCCCGCCCTTGCTGCCCCCAGGCGCTGGCCGACGCGTAAATGAGGTCGTCCTTGACCGCCTTGAAGTCGTGGTAGCCCAGCCGGAGCCCTTCCATAACGCCGGGACGGAAGTTGTGCGTCACGACATCCGACTGCTCGGCGAGCTTGAGGACGATCTCGCGCGCCTTCTCCGTCTTGAGGTTGAGGGCGACCGAGCGCTTGCCCCGGTTGTGCGAGAGGAAGTAGGTGCTAACGCCGGTTATGCCGTTCATGGCGATATAGCGACCGAAGTCGCCCCACGCGGGAAGCTCGATCTTGGTTACGTCGGCACCCATGTCGGCGAGCATGCGCGTCGCCTCGGCGCCCTGCTGGTAGATCGTGAAGTCCAGGATCTTGATGCCCTCGAGGGGTCGTGTCATACCAGGTGCCCCCGGCGCTTGATGCTATTGTCTGTCGGAATTGTGACAGTCGGCCGAGGCCTGTTCTACCCGGCTTCCTCGTTCGACCATCGCAGTGCGCGCTTCACAGCGCGCTTCCAGCCGCTGCGCAGCGCCTTGCGCCGAACGCCCGTGATCGTCGGCTCGAAGCGGCGGTCGACGCGCCAGCGGCCGCGGAGCTCGTCGCTGTCCTTCCAGATCCCGGCCGAGATGCCGGCCAGGTAGGCCGCCCCCAGCGCTGTCGTTTCGAGGTAGGACGGGCGGACCACCGGCTTGCCCAGCAGATCGGCCTGGATCTGCAGAAGGAGGCTGTTAGCCGCTGCCGCGCCGTCGACGCGGAGCTCACCGAACCTGAAGCCCGACTCGTCCTCCATCAGCTCCACCACGTCGCAGACCTGGAGCGCTATGGCTTCCAGGGTCGCCCTGGCGATGTGGCCCCCGGTTGAGCCTCCGCTCAAACCAACAATGGCGCCGCGTGCGTAGGGGTCCCAGTGCGGCGCGCCGAGCCCGGCGAAGGCCGGCACCACGAAGACGCCATCACTGTCCAGGACGCTCCCGGCCAGGGTCTCGACGTCGGCCGCAGTTTTGATGATGCCCAGTCCGTCGCGCAGCCACTTGACGGCGCTGCCCGTCGTGAAGATGCTGCCTTCGATCGCGAACCCGCGGCCGCCATTGCCGTCGGCCGCCGCAGTGGAGATTAGCCCTCGTCGCGATTCGACACAGCGTTCGCCCGTGAACATCAGGGCGAAGCTCCCGGTGCCATAGGTGTTCTTGGCTTCGCCAGGTCGCGTACACGTCTGTCCGAACAGCGCAGCCTGCTGATCCCCGGCCACGCCGCGTATCGGGAGGGGGGCGCCGAAGATGTCGGCGCGCGTCTCGCCGAACGATGCCGCCGATGGCAGGACCTCCGGGAGCACGGACGACGGGATGTCGAGGTCCCGCAGCAGGCCATCGTGCCAGGACTCCGAGCGCAGGCTATAGAGCATCGTCCGTGACGCGTTGCTGCGGTCGGTGACGTGCCGCTGTCCGCCGGTCAGGTTCCAGATCAGCCACGAGTCGACCGTCCCGAAGGCCAGGTTGCCCGCCGCTGCGGCGTTGCGCGCGCCCTCGATGTGGTCGAGGATCCAGCGGGTCTTGGTCGCAGAAAAATAGGGGTCAATGAGCAGTCCTGTCTCCCACTGGACCCTGTCGGCAAGGCCGCGCGACTTCAGCTCGTCGCACAGCGGCGCCGTGCGGCGGTCCTGCCAGACGACTGCGTTGTACAGAGGGCGGCCACTGGCGCGGTCCCAGACGATTGTCGTCTCTCGCTGGTTCGCGATCCCAATTGCGCCGATGTCCTGCACGCTCAAGCGGGCACGCCCGATGGCCTTGCGCGCGGTGGCGATCTGCGATTCGAGGATCTCGCGAGGGTCCTGCTCGACCCAGCCGGGGCGCGGATAGTGCTGCCTGAGCTCCTGCGAAGCCGAGGCGACCTCACGGCCCTCGTAATCAAAGACCACCGCGCGCGAGCTCGAGGTCCCCTGGTCGAGAGCCAGGACATAGTTCTTCACGGTTTCAGAGTGGTCAGCATACGGCCGCCGGTCAAGGCCACGGCCGAGTTCGCCGGGCGGCTCGCCGCCCTGGCTCGGAGCGGGCTGTCAGGGAGGCGGCACACCGCTAGCGTTGCTAGCGCTGGCGATAGACCCGGCGCTGATAGACCAGGGTCTCTTCCACGAGGGGACCATCGCCCGGTGTGGACACGCCCACGGGGTGCTTGACGGCGACGGCGCGCGTCGTCGACGGTGCGGCCGCACGGCGGGCCAACAGGTAGCGTCCGGCCTGCTTCAGCAGCAGCCGCGTTATGGCGCCGGCGGCCATCAAAGCAGCGCCCCGGCGCGCCGTGGTCACCAGGGCTGCCGCCGCCGTGGACTGTGCGGGCAGCTGTGCGTTGCGTACCGCCGGGAGGCGGCTGGCCTGGTTATTCATGGTCGGCTCCTGGTTGAAGATCTTCCGCTGAGTCTAGGGCCTCTTCGACCCGGCGCGTGAGGTCGATGGGCAGGGGTTCGCCACTGGCGCCCGCCTCAGCGACACCCGGCCGCACCACGAAGCGGCGGCGTGCGGCCGCCTCGAGGGTCGCAACCAAAAGGGGTGCTTCACGCTCGAGGCCCATGCGCCGGACAGCGGCAAAAAGCGGCAGACTCTCGCCCTCCTCGCGGCGCAGGTCGTCAACATCGGCGCCGGTAAGGCGTTGCCATTCTGCGGCCAGCTGAGGCGTCTTGATGGGGTAGCGGCAGCAGGCGACGGGCGGCCCTTCATCCAGCTCGGGCGTAACGACGTGGATGAGGATCCCGCTCTCGCCGGCGCCGCTCTTGATGAGTTCCCACGTCACGTCCTGCCAGGCGCCCTTTGGACCGCCGGGCGCCGCGGGGTGGAGGTTCAGCAGCGGGTAGCGCCGACAGAGCTCCGGTGTCGTGATCAACATGTACCCGGCGAGCACGCCCAGGTCGAACTCGTAGCCGTCCAGGATTTCCATGGCGGATTGGTCGAACCCGGCCCGCCATTCCGGTATTCGCTCACCGGGCCGCGAGCGCTCCCCGCCTTGCCCCTTCCGAAACGCCACCGACGACCGGGCTTCAACCGCTATGCCGTGGCTCTCGGCGTAGGCGAGCAGCCTGTCCGTAGGCTCTGCCTCGCCCCGCCCCCGGTTGCAGAAGAGAAGCTCGATCCGCGCGCTGAGCGACCCACTCTCGATGGCCTCGATGGTGGAACGCAGGAGGCTGAAGGATCCGGGGCCGCGGCCGGTGGTGAACCAGCAAAGGCGCAGGGGAGTCAAGGCACGGCGGCCCGGCTGTTTGGATCATGCGATCTCCTACGCCAGCGCGTCGGCGTGGTCAAGACGCGCAGCAGCGGATTGGAGCGCCGTCCGGCCACCGCTCCCTGGCGCAGCGCGGCAAGGAATTCCCGGGCATCGCCGAAGGGCGGCATCTCGACATGGGCCTTCCCAATCTCGCCGGGCGTGTGAGCGTCGCTGCCGCAGCCCATCGGCAGCCCTCTTGCGCGCGCCCAGGCGGCGGCCCGGGCGTTGTCGCCCGCCAACAGGGTCCTGGAGTTGAAGACTTCGACGGCGTCTACGAATGTGGCGGCGCGTTCCAGTGCCTCCTCCGACAGTCGATGGCGGCGGAAGCGGTCGAACGGATGCGGGACGACGATGATCCCACCCTGGGAGTGGATCGCTGTCACCGTTTCTTCAGCGCTGCGGCCGGGTTCAATCCGCTCACCCAGGAAGAGCCCGATCAGCTCGCCGTCGGTGGTCGAGATCTCCTCGCCGACGATGATCCTGAAGGGTGCGATCCGCTGCAACTCCAGCGCGCCCTCGATCGTGTCGTGATCGGTCACGCAGACGGCATCAATGCCCGCGCGTTGATAGCGTTCGACCATCGTCTCGGGCGCGATCACCGAGTCGCGGCTGTAGTCCGTGTGACTGTGCATGTCGACGCGGATTGTGGGCATCACACGTCGTTATCGGGTTCGGCGGCCCCTCCACCCTCATCGAGGTAGGTTTCACGGAGCCGGGTTATCCGCAGCTCGGCGCGGTCGAGGCTGTCCTGGCACTCTTTCGCGAGCTTCATTCCCTGTTCGTACAGGGCGATGGCCTCGTCCAGGCCCAGGCCCCCGCTTTCGAGTCGGCCAACGACGTCCTCCAGCTCTTTGAAGGACTTTTCGAAGGGCTCTGCCTTTTCTGTACTCAAGGAGCACCGTCGAGGGGGAGGGCGGCCTGGAGCTCGCTCTGGCGGCGACGATTGGCTGCGCGGCCGCGCGACACCGGCGCGCCCTTTCCGGCGACTGCATCGAGGTCGCCTTCCGCCAGGCGAATGGCCAGGGCCTGTCCGGTAGAGACCTCGGCCGGGGAGCGCAGGGCGTGACCGTCTGACTGCACGATGGCGTATCCGCGGTCGAGGGTCGCCTGCGGGCTGAGCGAGGCAACGCGCAGCGCCATGCTCCGCGCGGCGTCGCGGCGAGCTGACCATAGGTGGTCGATGGACACGCCCGCGGACCGAACGCAGCGCAGGATTCTCGAACGGGCGTCACTTGTGGAGGGCAGCGAGCGTTCCAGCCTGTCCGCATGCATCCGCAGGTCACGGCGCAACCCTGTTGCCAGGCGGTTCAGCGCGGCCTCGGACAGCGCCGTATAGCGCCTGGTCCTCGCGGCTATCTCGATCCGGTCGGGTACGGTCAGCTCGGCGGCTGCCGACGGCGTCGAGCCGCGTACGTCAGCCACGAAGTCTGAGATCGTGAAGTCGTCCTCGTGGCCGATGCCGGTGACGACAGGGACGGGCGACCTGAAGATGGCCCTCGCGACCTCCTCCTCGTTGAAGGACCACAGGTCCTCCATCGAGCCCCCACCGCGCGCGACGATGATCACGTCTATTCCCGGCTCCTCGCGCAGGCGCTCCATCGCCTCGGTTATCCCGGCTACCGCCTGGTAACCCTGGACCGGTGTCGGCGACAGGACAATCTCGGTCAGCGGCCAACGGCGGGAGATCACGCGCTGGATGTCCTGCCAGGCGGCGGCGTGGGGCGACGTGACCACACCGATCCGGGACGGGAACGCGGGCAGCGGCCGCTTGCGGTTCTCCTCGAACAAGCCCTCTTCGGCGAGCAGGGCCTTACGCCGCTCGAACTCGGCCTGCAGGGGTCCCGCCCCGGCGGGCTGGACGAAAGCGACCATAAAGGTCACCTCGCCGCGTGGCGGATAGAACTCGAGGTGGCCCTGGCATAGCACCTGGTCGCCCTGGTCCAAGCGATAGCCGCGGTCGCGGCTCGAGAAAAGGGCGCAGCGCAGCTGGGATGCCGCGTCTTTGAGACTGAAGTAGGTGTGACCCGACCCGGCTTTCTTGAGGTTGGTTACCTCGCCCTCGATCCAGACGTCGTTCAGGTGGAGGTCGCTTTCGATCAGCTCCCTGAGGTACGACGTGACCTGGCCGACGGTGTAGAACTGCAAGTCAGACCCTCGTCAGGTATTGACCCGTCCTGGTGTCGATCTTCAATTTCTCGCCGGTCTCGATGAAAAGGGGCACCTGGACTACGAGGCCGGTCTCCATCTCGGCCGCCTTGGTGCCGCCCTGCGCTGTATCACCCTTGAATCCGGGCTCGGTGTTCGCGACGGCGAGTTCCACGGCAGTGGGCAGCTCAACGCCTATTGGGCCTTCGTCGTACGAGATAACCTCGCACTGCAGGTTCTCCGTAAGGTATGGCAGGGCATCCTCGAGCTGGCCGCGCGAGAGAGCGACCTGGTCATAGCTCTCACTGTCCATGAACGTGTACAGGTCTTCGGACTCGTAGAGATACTGCATTGGGCGCTTCTCGATGCGCGCGCGTGTGAAGCGCTCGCTGGCCTGGAAGGTCCGGTCAATTGTATGGCCGCCCTTCACGTCCTTGAGCTTGAGCCTGATTTGGGCGCTGCCGCGTCCGGTCTTGTGGTGGCCGTAGTCCAGTACGCGGTAGAGCGTGCCGTCGATCTCGACGGTCACGCCCTTCCTCATGTCGCCAACACCAATCATCAACTTTCCTTTCGGGGATCTTCACAGAGGGCCGTGTGGGTCAGGCCGCGAACGAGAGCTTCGGGGCGTGCGAGAGCACACGGACGCGACCGTTGTCCATCACCGCCTGGTCCTCGATGCGTACGCCGCCCCAACCCGGAATGTAGATGCCCGGTTCCACGGTGATGATGTTGCCGTCGGCAAGGCTGTCCTTCGAAGTCTTGGCCAGCCGCGGGAGCTCGTGGATCTGCAAACCGACGCCGTGCCCCAGCCCGTGGCCAAACTGCTCTCCATAGCCCGCTTCGTCGATCACGTTGTGGGCGATCATGTGGGCGGCCTCGCCCTCCATGCCGGTCTCTATCAGCTCCTCGGCCGTCAGCTGTGCGCCGAGGACGATGCTGTACACCGTCTTGAACTGGTCGTCCGGCTCGCCCAGGAAGATGGTCCTGGTGAGGTCGGAGCAGTACCCCTGGTAGCGCACGCCCATGTCGATAACGATCATGTCGCCCTTCTGGAGCGCGTGGTCGCGCGGCTGGGCGTGTGGCATGGCGCCGGACGGCCCGCCGGCGACGATCGTCTCGAACGATAGCGCCTCGGCGCCATGTTCGCGCGCGTAGCGCTCTATCTCCCAGGCGACCTTGCGCTCGGTCCATCCCGGCTCGACCAGCTGGGAGATGGCCACGAAGGCCTCATCACCGATGTCCACGGCCTTCTGGAGGAGTGCGATTTCGTCGGTCGTTTTCACAGCGCGCAACTGCTCGACAAACGGCGGCGATGACAGAAGCTTCGGCTGGCGGTCCCGCGGCAACTCCTTGATTGCCTTTGTCATGGCCTGGTACTGGGCGACGTTGACGTCGGCCGGCTGAAAGCCGATGCGCTTCCCCTCGAGCCCGGCCTCCTGCAGCAGCTTGACGTACCAGTCCTTCAGCGGGCCCACCGCCTTGTAAAGCGTGTAGTCTGGCGCCTCGCGTTCGGCCTGCTCGCAATAACGGAAGTCCACAGCGATGAAGGCGTTGTCCCTGGTGATCAGCAGGTTGCCGAGAGAACCGGAGAATCCGGACATATAGCGGCGGTTGGCGCTGAGCTGGCGTCCGTTGTCCTCGGCGGGTGCGGTCACCCAGAAGGCGTCGAGCTTCGCTGACTCCATCTTGGCGCGGAGCTTCTCGATTCTGTGCTTCATTGCTTGCGGCTTCTTTCCACGATCTCGGCCAGGCGGTCCACAGCTTCAAGATAACCTCGCCACCCCTTGCCCGTTACGGTCGCCGCGGCCGCGGTGGCCGTTACGAATCGGTGGCGAAAGTCCTCGCGGGTGGCTGGGTCCGAGATGTGGATCTCGACGACAGGCAGGTTGGTGTCCTCCAGGGCGTCGCGCAGGGCAACGCTGTAATGCGCCAGGCCACCCGGGTTGATGACGATGCCGTCGGCGCCTCCAGCCATCTCCTGGAGCCAGTCGATGATCGCGCCCTCGTGATTGGACTGGAAATCGACGAGCGTCGCGCCGCGCGCCGAGGCGTGGTTGCGGACCTTAAGGATCACCTGTTCGAGGGTCGTCGTCCCGTAGACCTCGGGCTTGCGGGTCCCGAGCTTGTTCAGGTTGGGTCCGTTTATTAGCAGTACGCGCATCACGAACATTGTGAGCGGTGCAGAAAATCTGTGCTAGCGGGTGGCTTGGACGTGGAAGGCCCGGCGGAGATACCGGGCTGCGAGGAGCCGGGCCGCCGCCCATTTCTCAGGTCGAGTTGGCCGCGCTTGCGATCGATAGTGCCATCGTCTGGGCACAGAACCACTGGCGCTTGAGCCACCAGACTTCTAACTTTGCACGCAGCACAGCACAGGAGGAGATTGAGGATGACACTTCCAGGGTCGCGGTCGTTCGTTAGAGGCGGCGTCGTTTTCATGGTCATCGGGCTTCTCGCTGCCCTCGCGGTGGTGACTGCCTGCGGTGACGATGATGACGACGATGACGACGACGACGAAGACGAGACCACCGTCGAAGCGGAGACTGAAGAGGCGACCGAGGAGCCACCCGCTACTGAAGAAGCCACCGAAGAGGTGACTGAAACACCTTCAGCCACGCCGGAGGCCGAAGAGGGCGTGATCCACGTGCGCGCGGGCCTGAACGATCCCGAGGACATAACGATCGCGGTCCTCGAATACCTGCCGGAGTCGATAACAGTAGCGGTCGACACAACGGTGCGCTGGGAGCTCTCCAGCCCCGAGCCGCACTCCGTCAGCTTCTTCCCGGAAGGCCAGCAACCGCCTCCCCCGGGTGACGAGTCTGTCTTCGGCCCGACGCCGCCGACAGGCCCATTCGATGGCACGGCCTTCGTGAATTCCGGCCTGGCGCCGCTGGGCCCGGAGCCGGTTGAGTTCGACGTTGTCTTCGCGACACCAGGAACGTTCAGCTATCTTTGCGTGATCCATCCCCTGATGACCGGCACGGTGACCGTTGTCGAGGATGAAGCCGAAGCCGACACGCAGACCGACGTCGACCAGCGGGGAGACGACGAACTTGAGCAGTGGCTCGAAGATGGCCGTGCCGCCAAGGCCGACCTGGTCGCGCAGGAACCGCGCTCCGAGGCCAACCCGGACGGCACCACGACGTGGTACGTCGAGATGGGCGCGACCACTGAGCATACCGACATCCTCGCCTTCGCCCCGGTCGATGCTCCCGTGGCGGTGGGCGACACGGTTGTCTTTGTCAACAACTCCCTGGCCCCGCACACCGCCACCTTCGCCAACGGCAACCCCATCCCACCGCCGGTGGGCCCGGAAGTGGCGATGGTTGTTCCCGGTCCGTCGCCGCAGACGTTGAACACGACCGATTACTTCAACACGGGGCTGCTGCCGCCGAACGCACCGCCCGGCGCAGGTCCTCCAGAGGCCGTGCGCAGCTTCGCCTTCGTCGTGCCAGAGGCTGATCAGTTCGTGTATCTGTGTATACTTCACGTCCCGAGCGGGATGGAGGGGTCGATCACGGCTGAGTAGCCCACAGGTAAGCCTTGCGAAGGGGCGCCCGGACGGGCGCCCCTTCGTGCATCCAGCCATGAATCGGTAAAGCGACGGGGGTGGACCAGATGAACTGGTTTACGGGCGACGGCGTGGGCTGTTAGCGGCGTAGAAGGCCTGGTCGTAGACCTCCTTCTGACGCTGATGAGTTACGTGCGTATAAATCTGCGTGGTATTGACGTTGGCGTGGCCGAGCAGCTCCTGGACCACCCGCAGCTCGGCGCCACCGTCCAGCATGTGGGTCGCGAAGCTGTGTCTCAGCAGGTGTGGATAGGCGCGCTGCTCGATCCCTGCCTTGACGGCATATGAGCGGACAGACTTCTGGATCGAGCGCGCGGACAGGCGGTCGCCATACCGGTTGAGGAACAGCGCCCCCGCCCGTTTCTGTCCTTTCAGGAGCTGCGGGCGGCCTTGCCGCAGGTAGATATCGAGCGCAGCGCGCGCCGGGCGCCCGATGAAGACGCGCCGCTCCTTGTCGCCCTTGCCGCGCACAATGACTTCCGTCTGTCCACCACCGACATCACTGAGGTCGATGTCGATCAGCTCGCTGACGCGCACACCGGAGCTGAAGAGAAGCTCCAGGATGGCGCGGTCACGCAGTCCCTGCGGCGTGTCGCGTTCAGGTGCGTTGAGCAGCCCCTCGATCTGCGCCACGGCCAGGAACGAGGGCAACCGCTGCTGGCGCTTTGGGCTGCGCAGCGATATGAGGCGGTCCTGCTCGATGTGGCCCTCACGATACAGGTAGCTGTAAAAGCCCTTGATCGTGCTGACCTTGCGGATGACACTCGCCCGCGCCATGCCGCGGTTGGCAAGCTCGGCCAGGTAGCCCCGGACGACGACCCGATCGACCTGCTCGATCCCCGCGGCTTCCTTCTCGAGGAAGCGCGCGAAGTCGCGCAGGTCGTTGCGGTAGTTGCGGACGGTGAGGTCCGAGAGATTCTTCTCGATCCCCTTGTCAGTTACATAACGGTCAATCAGGTCGTGGCAGGTGTTAGCCTGCGCGGAGGTGGACAAGGCGGAGCCCTCCTCGACTGCTTACGCGCCGAGTATACAACCAGCACCGAGCCCGTTCCGATCTCCGCCCGCGGGCAATGGCCCCTGGTTAGACTCCCGGTTGGCGACCCCGGGAACCTAGACCGCTACGAGCTCCCGCTCTTGCTGCGGCGTCTCACCCTTCCACTCGCAGTTGGTGCACTTCGCGCTCTTCTGGCCGCTCGCCACGATCAGGCTGCCGCATTCGGGGCACGGGGTCGGCAGGGGCTTGCTCCAGCTCGTCCACTCACACTTCGGGTAGTTGATGCAGCCGTAGAAGACCTTGGCCCGGCCCTTGCGGGTCGTTTTCTCTGCGATCTCGCCGCCATCGACGGGGCAGCGGACGTCCGGCAGCTTCCTGAAGAACGGCCGCGTGCCCTTGCACTCGGGGTAGCGTGTGCAGGCGAGGAAGGCGCCAAAGCGCCCTCTCTTGAGGGCCATAGGGGCGCCGCACTCCTGGCAGAACTCTTCCTGCTCGAGCTGCGGCTCCTCCTCCAGGGGCTTGGTGTTTTTGCATTCCGGGTATCCGCTGCAGGCCAGGAACTTGCCGAAGCGGCCCCAGCGGACCAGCATCGAACGGCCACACTTGTCGCACGACTCCTCGGACTCTTCGGTCACGGTCGGTGCCTCGCGGGCCTTCCCGAGAGCGGCTTCGAGCGGGTCGTAGAAGCTCTTGACGACGGGCACCCACTGGCGGTCGCCGCGCGCGATCTCGTCCAGCTCCTCTTCCATGCCGGCCGTGAAGGGCACGGCAAGCAGATCGGCGAAGTGCTCCTGGAGGAGGTCGTTCACGGTGAACCCGAGTTCGGTCGGATGAAGCGCGCGGTCCTTGCGCTCGACATAACCGCGGTCCTGGATCGTGGACATGATTGGCGCGTACGTGCTCGGGCGGCCGATCCCATTCTCCTCGAGCGCTTTGACCAGCGACGCCTCGGTGAATCGGGGCGGCGGCTCCGTAAAGTGCTGCGCTGGTAGGAGGCCGCTGAGCGCAAGGGACTGCCCGTGGACAAGCTCCGGCAGGGCGCCTCCGCTGCTCTCCTCGTCGTCGTCCTCGGCGTTGCCGCCATAAAGCTGCAGCCAGCCCGCGAAACGCAGGCGCCGTGCGCTGGCGCGGAAGGCGTAGGCGCGGTCTCCGTCTGCCGGTATGGCTTCAATCTCGACGGTCGTCACGTCATACTGGGCGTCGGACATCTGGCTGGCCAGGAAGCGGTTCCAGATCAGGGCGTAGAGCCTGTACTGGTCGTTGGTCAGGTGGGAACGCATCGCCTCGGGGTCCCGCGTCACCGCCGTCGGGCGAATCGCCTCGTGGGCTTCCTGGGCGTGCTTGGCTTTGCGCGCGTAGGTGCGGGCCACGGGCGGGGCGTAGTCGATGCCGAAGCGGTTCCTGATGTAGCTGCGAGCCTGGTCGCGCGCCTGCTCGCCGATCGCCGTCGAGTCCGTGCGCATATAGGTGATCAGGCCCACGGCCTCATTACCAGTGTTCAGTCCTTCGTAGAGTTGCTGGGCGAGGGACATCGTGCGCCGGGCGGTGTAGCCGAGGCGGCGCGAAGCTTCCTGCTGGAGGGTGCTGGTGGTAAACGGCGGTGATGGCCTGCGCGCCTGTGTCCGCGTCTTGATGTCGGAGACACGGTAGCGCGACCCCGTCAGGCGCTCGAGCAGGGCGTCGACGGTCTCTTTCGACGAAAGCTCAATCTTTTCTACCTTCGTACCGGCAAGGCCCTCGAAGCGGGCGCGGAGCGACTCGCCGCTGCCGTTGGCGGCGTTGGCCAGCTCGGCCTCGATCGTCCAGTACTCGACGGGCTCGAACGCAGTTATCTCGCGTTCGCGGTCAACGATGATCTTGAGCGCGACGGACTGGACGCGGCCCGCCGACAGGCCGCCGCGGATCTTCTTCCAGAGGATCGGACTGATCTGATACCCGAGCAGCCGGTCGACCACGCGGCGGGCCTGCTGGGCATCGACCAGCGGCATGTTGATCGGGCGCGGCTCGGCGAAGGCGTGCACCACGGCGTCCTTGGTGATCTCGTGGAAGACCAGCCTCTGGTGCGGGACGTTGTCCAGCCCGGCGGCCTTGACGAGGTGCCAGGAGATGGCTTCACCCTCGCGGTCGGGGTCTGTCGCCAGCCAGATCGCCTTGGCGCCTTTGGCCTGTTCCTTGATCCGCTTTACGACCTGCTTCTTCTCGGCGGGCACGACGTAGCTTGGCTGGAAGTCGTCTTCGATGTCGACGCCGAGCTTGCTCTTCGGCAGGTCGCGGACGTGACCGACCGAGGCCTCGACGACGTAGTCCTTGCCGAGGAAGTTGGATAGCGTCCGGGCCTTGGCCGGGGACTCGACGATTATGAGGTCCTTGCCGGCTGCGTTGCCGTTGGTCGCCGTCCGCTTGCTGCTGCGAGCAGTGCTTTTCGTCGCCGCTTTCGCCCTGCTCGACGTTGTCTTTTTAGCCGTGGTTTTTGCCAAGAGAAGTGTTCTTTCGGTGGTGGATTCTGGTTCGCCAGTGATTGTCCAGGAGTGCTAGTGCGTCCTCACATAGTTCATAGTACCGACCTGCCGCACCAGTCCCTTTAACTCGAGCATCGCCAGTGTACTGCTGACCTCTGAGATTTCAAGGCCCGCGCTACGCCGGACTTCGTCGATATGCCTGGGTTCGAGCGAGAGGTGTTCGAGAAGGGCGGACTCGGACGCGTCGGATGGGAGGAGCTCCTTCATCTCGAGCTGGTGCGCCGCCATTGTAAGGTTCAACTCTTCAAGAATATCGTCCACAGACAGCACAAGTTTCGCTGCGCTGTCCTTGATCAAGGAATTCGTGCCCCTGCTGGCGTCCGAGTAGATCGAGCCCGGCACCGAGAAGACCTCACGGTTCTGCTCCAGGGCCTGGCGGGCGGTGATCAGCGCGCCGCTCTTGACGTCACCCTCGACGACCAGCACGCCCAGGCTCAGGCCCGAGAGGATGCGGTTGCGCCTCGGGAAGTACTCACCGCGCGGCTCCGTCCCCGGCGGATACTCCGAAACCAGGGCGCCCTGCTCGGTTATTGCCTGCGCCAGTCGCAGGTGCTCGGGTGGATACATCATGTCGAGGCCGCAGGCCAGGACAGCGACGGTGCGCCCACCGCATTGCAGCGCCGCCCTGTGGGCGATGGCATCGATTCCCCGCGCCAGCCCACTGACGATTGTTATGCCGTTTCGTGACAATCCCGTGCTCATCTGCTCGGCGACCTGCCGGCCGTAGGGCGTGGCCCTGCGCGTGCCGACGACGGCGATCGACCAGCGGTCGGAGTCGGTCAGCTGGCCCTTCACGAAGAGGACGGGCGGCCGGTCCTCGATTTCGGCCAGCGGGCCTGGATAGCCGGGATCGCGCCACGTGTAGACGTGGATGCCGTGCTCTTCCACGACCGCCATCAGGCTGTCGGGGTCGACGCGCTGCCGCCTCTCGGCGATGCGCCGGCAGGTCCATTCGTCGAGGCCAGCCGCTCGTAGTTCGGAGCGATCGGCGCGCCAGGCGTCCTCCATGGACGGGAAAAAGGTCTCGATCAGGCCAAAGCGGACCCGCCCGAGGCCACCGATGGCGTCGAGCGCCACCCAGTACTTGAGATCGGACATCTGTTCCATTCGTCGCAGGATTCTAGCAGAAGTGTGTTTAGCGGCTGTTTCTCAGGCGGTCGTCACGGCCAGTGGCACCTCGCCCGGACGTTGGCGCCGG
>WHTO01000043.1 GCA_009377665.1 Dehalococcoidia bacterium | reverse complement strand
TCGTCAACGAGGACAACTACGTCGTCGCCATTGGTAAGCTTTTGGACCCATGGAGCGGCGTCGACTCGGGCGCGTTCCACCTGACGCCGAACATCTTCGAGGCGGTGGACGACCTTCCTGACGACAGTCAGTTGAGCGCGATCCTACAGCGTCATGTGGCCCTCGGCAGTCCTTTGCGCGCTGTCGATGTCAGCGGGGCCTTCTGGATGGACGTCGATACGCTCGAAGACTACGCGCAGGCGCAGCGCGTACTGGACATCGATGCCCAGCCAGTCCTATGAAGGGCCGATCTCCCGCTACCTGAACCGGCCGCTCTCGCGGCCCATAGCCCGGGCGCTGGCGGCGACGCCGGTGACGCCCAACCAGGTTTCCGTGGCGGCGCTCGTCATCGCGGGGGCGTCACTTGCGCTCTTCGGGGCTGGCTGGAACATCGCGGCCGGGTTGATCCTCCACGTCTCGTCGGTCGTTGACGGCGTTGACGGCGACCTGGCCCGGACAAAGAACCAGGCTTCGGTCTTCGGCGGGGTGTTCGATTCGGCTCTCGACCGCTGGGCCGATGTCCTGATCCTGGGCGGCATGGCACTCTGGGCTAGCGAGCATGGCGGCCACGACCTGGCCCCCGTCGCCGGCTTCCTGGCCGTCGCCGGGGCGCTCCTGGTCAGCTACTCGCGGGCGCGGATCGAGGCGAGCACGAACGTGAAGGCCGGCGACCTCATCTTCGGGCTGGCCTCGCGCGACGTACGGCTGTTCGTGGCGGCCATTGGCGCACTAACCGGGCTGGTCTATATCGCCCTCTGGGTAATCGCCCTGGCGTCGCTGGCCACGGTGGCCTGGCGCGTGGCCATACTCCCGCGGGCCTTATCCTGATCGGGAGGCCAGGGCCACACAAACAGATCGAGGGAGTGCATGGATACAGCACGGGACATCATGATCATCCTGTCAGCGGCGTCGGCACTCTCCTGTTCCTCGTCCTGATCGTTGTTGCGGTCATGCTCTTCTTCTCGATCAGGGGCCTGATCCGCGACGCCAGGAGCCTGGTCGATGACGAGATAAAGCCCAGCCTGAAGGCGCTGCGCGACAGCGCAAACTCAATCAAGGGCGTGGCATCGGTGGCAACGGGAGCCGGAGTCAGCGCCGCCGGCGGCAACGCCGTGAAGGCGATGACCTTCGCGATGGCGGCGCGGCGCGGGATCGGCATGATCCGGGGACGCAAGAAGTGACGATAGTCGGCGTCATCGCCGGGCTGGCCGTGGGGGCTGCTGTGACGCGCATCGCAGGACCGTATGTGGTCGCGCGCTTGAACCGGCGTCCGGCCAGCGCGGGGCGCCCTTCGTCGATAGCCGACGCCTTCAAGTCACGAACCTCGGCCTCAGGCGAAACGGCAACCACACAGCAACTGCGGGAGATCGCCACGGAGAAGCCTAAGTCACTCCTGGCAGCGGTGAGGCGACGCATCGAGGGCACCCGCGCGGCGGCCCGGCGTGGCTACCACGAAGGTGTGGGCGAGGCCCGCCTGGAGTACGAAGAGACCAAGCGCGGCCTGCGCCAGTAACCGCCGGTTTCCCGCCGTGACTAGGATTCGACCGGGGCGGACGAGTGGGCCGTTGTTTTAGCTGGCGGAGAGGGTGGGATTCGAACCCACGGGTCGTCTCACAACGACCACACGATTTCCAGTCGTGCCTGTTCGGCCACTCCAGCACCTCTCCGTCGTCAGACCTGCCCGGGCCCGGGCGTGCTGTCCTCTCAACCGGGCGAGAGGCCACCGGTGACATGGCGGAGAGGGTGGGATTCGAACCCACGGGTCGCCATAAGCGACCACCGCTTTTCGAGAGCGGCACCTTAAACCACTCGGACACCTCTCCGCCTCCAATCATAGCTGGCGGGTCTTCATGGAGCGGAGGATTAGATGGGCCTGCAACGTTCGCAGCCACCCGGTAGACGCGAGTCGCGCTCGAGGCGCGGAAGCTCGATATGAGGGCCGAACCCGCTTACGAGGTGCAAGTAAGGACGGGTTCGGCCCGCGGGAAGAACCCGCAGCGGTATTATATGTCCCTGTAGGGCTTGAGAATCCGAGAGCCGGGCGGCACCCCGGTCACCGGCTCGTCCATCCTAAACCACAACACCGCCGCGGAGGTTTTGCTTGATCAAACGCATCCATCACGTTGGCATCGTCGTCCGAAGCATCGACGAGGCCACGTCGATCTATGGTGGCGTGTTGGGCCTGGAGAAGACCAAGGACGAGACTATCGAGGAACAGGGTGTGCGCGCCGTGCTCCTGAAGCTCGGTGACGACGAGATAGAGCTGCTCGAGCCCGTCAAAGAGGGAACCGGGGTGGCGCGCTTCCTCGAGCGCCAGGGCGGACTCCACCACGTCTGCTTCGAGACTGATGACATCGAGCGCGAGCTGCAGACGCTTAAGGACAACGAGGTGGAGCTGATCGACAGGGAAACCCGCGACGGAATCGCGGGCCGCATCTGCTTCATTCACCCCAGGGCAAACAACGGGGTGCTCATCGAATACTGTCAGACCGAGGACTGATCACTCGTGCGGGGGGCGGCGAAGCAGCGAAGGGCCCGCGCGGATGAAGGAAAGGCTGTGAGGCTGAGATGAACGACGAACGCAGAATCCGGGTGCTCGTGGCCAAGCCCGGGCTGGATGGCCACGACAGGGGGGCCAAGGTGGTCGCCCGAGCGATGCGCGACGCCGGGATGGAGGTGATCTACACCGGGATCAGGCAGACGCCTGAGATGATCGCCGAGGCCGCGCTGCAGGAAGACGTGGACGTGGTCGGGCTCTCGATCCTTTCCGGCGCCCACATGGAGCTCTTCCCGAGGGTCGTCAAGGAGCTCGCCGGCCGCGGGATAACGCCGGACGACGTCCTGATGTTCGCCGGCGGGATCATCCCGAACGAGGACATCGCGCCGTTGAAGGAACTGGGGTTCAAGGAGATCTTCGGGCCGGGTTCGTCGACGGAGGACATCATCAAGTTCGTTCGTGGGCACATGGCGGTGGCCGCCAGTTGACGGATGACCTGGCCGCCAGGGTGCTGCGCGGCGAACGACTGGCGCTCGCGCGCGGTCTGACCGCCGCCGAGAACGGCACAGCGGAGGGCAAACGGCTGTTGCAGTCGGTCTACGCCCACACGGGGAAGGCGCACGTCGTCGGCATCACGGGTCCCGCCGGCTCGGGCAAGAGCACGGTCACGGACACGCTGACGAAGTTCTATCGCGGCGAGGGTCGGACCGTGGGTATCGTCGCCGTCGACCCGAGCAGTCCGTTTTCGCGGGGCGCGGTCCTCGGCGACCGGATTCGGATGCAGGACCACTGGTCCGACAGCGGCGTCTTTATCCGCAGCATGGCCAGCCGCGGCGCGCTTGGCGGGCTGTCGGCGACGACGTTCGAGGCGGCGCTGCTGATGGACGCCTTCGGCCAGGACATCGTGATCGTGGAGACCGTGGGCGCGGGCCAGGACGAGGTCGAGATCGCCGGCCTTGCCGACTCGACGGTGGTCATCAACACGCCGGCCACCGGCGACGACATCCAGGCGATGAAGGCCGGGATCCTCGAGGTCGCGGACGTACTGCTGGTGAACAAGGCCGACCTGCCCGGAGCCGACACGCTGACAGCGCAGCTCAAGGCGCTGCTATCGATGGGCGAAGCGCGGCCGTGGAAGGTGCCCGTGATCCAGGCCGAGGGTCGGACCGGGCGCGGCATCGAAGAGCTGGCGGCGGCCCTGGCGCATCACCGCGACCACCTCGCCCAGAGCGGCGAGATGCGCGCCCTGCGCCTGCGGCAGGCCAGGCACCAGGTTGAGAACATCCTCAAGGAGGAACTGCTCAGGAAGGCGATAGCCTCGTCGGGGGGACAGGCCGGGATGGAAGCCCTGGTTGAGCGCGTGGCCGAACGCGGGATCGACCCACGCAGCGCTGCAGGCGAACTTTCAGGGAGTCTGCAGCGGGTACCCGTGACGGGCTGAGCGGGTGAAGGCCCTCGGCCTGCGGGCCATGCTGCTGTTGATCGTGAGCGAGGTTGCCGTACTCGGCTACTTGATGTCAGACCGCTTCCTGGACCAGGACAGCGGCGACACCCACCTGCCCAGCCCGGTCATAACGGAGGCGCGCGAGGCTGGGGTGGCAGCCACTGCGATGGAGGTGGCCGCCGGGGCCGGGGCGCTCTCGGCGGCGGCTGACAATCCACCCGTCGCCGAGGCGCCATCGAGGGCGTTGGTGGCCCTGATCAATGATCATCGAGTCGCCAACGGCCTGATGCCCCTCTATGTCGACCCGGCTCTCTCGGCGGCCGCGAGCAACTACTGCGGAGTGGTCGCGCCGATCCAGTGGCGAGATCATATCGGTCCCAACGGAAGCGACTGGCGCACGCGCTCGGCGGCCGCCGGTTACCAGGGCGCAGACGTCGTCGAGAATCTGGCCTGGGGCTTCGCCGACTCAGGCGAGGTCTTTGCGGCCTGGAGCAACGAGCAGGCGGGGAACGCCAACCTGCTCAAGGCCGACGCCGACGCTGTCGGAGTCGCGCACTGTGCCGTGGGATCGGGCGACTTCCTCGACTGGTGGGTGTTCATGGCGGGCACATCGTGACCGGCGAGCGCTGTGCCGTGTGCCTCAAGCAGGCAAGGCGCGATGTCTGGTTTGCGCTCTTCGGCGGGCCCGGGCGTACATACAAAATGTGCGACAGCCACGCTGCCGCGCTCCAGGGCGCGGGCTTGAAGTCGATTATCGATGGCCTGGAGCTGCGGCTCGAGTCGCGCATTTGCGGGATCTGTGGATCGCCCGCGGAGGGCTTCATCGCCCGGCCGGTGCGCGTCGTGGGCGAGAGCGTTCTCACCGCCTCCTTCCTTTGCGGGCCGTGCATCGCCCGCCGCGACATCGACAAAAGGCTGTTCGAGGCGGCTTCGCAGCGCTGATGAGCACCGCCGTCAGGCCGCACTACACGGCGCTGGACCTGCCGGCGATCCCCCCTGATCGGCCGTATGTGCTGGTCAACATGGTGATGTCGATCGACGGCAAAGTGGTCGTCGATGGCACGGAGCAGGGTCTCGGATCGAAGACCGACCAGGAGTTGATGCGCGAGCTGCGGGTGAACGCGGATATCGTGATGAATGGCGCCGGCACGCTGCGCGCCAGCGGTACCTCGCCGCGGATAGGACGGCCGGACCTTGTACGGTTGCGCACCGAGGCCGGCAAGCCAGCCAACCCGATTGGCGCGGTGATCAGCGCCTCCGGCGACCTTCCGCTGGACCGCATATTCTTCACGGCCGGGGACTTCAGGGCGGTGGTCTACCTGGCCGCTACGGTGCCCGAGGAGCGCAGGGAGGCGGTCCAGGCCACGGGGCGACTGGTGCACGTGCTTCCGCCGGAGGATCCAATCAGGGCGATGCTCCGGCACATGCGGCAGGACCTGGGGGCGCAGGTGCTGCTGCTGGAGGGCGGGCCGACTCTGAACGCCGAGCTGCTTGGGGTCGGCGCCGTCGACGAGTTCTTCGTCACGATTGGACCAGTGATCGTGGGGGGACGCGACACCCTGACCGCCGTCGAAGGTGAACGGGCCCGCAGTCGCGACGAACTCGCGCGGGCTTCGCTTCTCTCGGCTGTGCACAACCCCGAAACCGGCGAAGTGTACCTGCGCTACAGACTCTGAGGAACCTGCCGGTGCGCGCGATGCTGCTGGAGGCTCCGGGGCAGCGGCTAAGGCAGGCGATTCTTGCGGATCTGGAACCGAAGGATGACGAGATAGTCCTGCGCGTGACGGCCTGCGCGGTCTGCCGCACGGACCTGCAGATCTGCCGCGGCGACATCGAACCGCGGAAGCTTCCCATCGTGCCGGGCCACCAGGTGGTTGGCGAAGTCGTGCGCGTGGGTGGGAAAGTGGCCGGCTGGAGTGCTGGAGACAGGGCGGGCGTGGCCTGGCTGGCGGCGGCCTGCGGGGTCTGCGAGTCCTGCCGCGCGGGCAACGAGAACCTCTGCCCCGACGCGCGTTTTACGGGATGGGATAGGGATGGCGGCTATGGCGAAATGGTCACAGCGCGCGCGGACTTCGCCTATGCGCTGCCGGCCGGATTCTCCGACGTGGCGGCGGCGCCGCTGCTCTGCGGAGGCGTGATCGGCTACAGAGCGCTCAAGATTGCGGGTATGGCGCCGGGTCGCCGTCTCGGGCTCTTCGGGTTCGGCGCCTCCGCGCTGCTCTCGTTGCAGGTTGCGCTGCATCGCGGCTGTGAGGTCTTCGTCTGCACGCGCAGCGAGCACGACCGCTCCCGGGCGAAGGCGGTGGGGGCGGCCTGGGTCGGCGGCTACGACGACATCCCGCCGGACACGCTCGACGTCGCGGTAACGTTCGCGCCCGCCGGCGCCGTCGTGGTGGCGGCCCTGCGATCGTTGAAGCGGGGCGGCACGGTGGTCGTTAACGCCATCCACCTCGACCGGATCCCCGAGTTCCCGTACGACCTCCTCTGGTGGGAGCGCAACCTGCGCAGCGTGGCCAACTTCACGCGCGACGACGCACGCGAGTTCCTGGAGCTGGCCGCAGCGATTCCGATCGAGACGGCCGTACAGGAGTTCGCGCTTGACGAGGCCAACGAAGCGCTGGACGCCCTGGAGGCGGGCGCAATTGAAGGTGCAGCGGTGCTGGTGGCCTGAGCCGCCTGCCCGGCTGTTCTATACTTCTGACGCCCGGCCCGGGGATCCCGGCCGGGAGCACGAGCGATGAAGGCACCAAAGACCGCCGGCGGCTGGCCCGCCGTCTGGTACACCCTCAAGGCAACGCGCCGCGCTGGCGGGCCGCTTAGGCTGTGGCGCGCCCTGCGCAGCCGCAACACGTGCCGCACCTGCGCGCTCGGCATGGGCGGACAGCGCGGGGGCATGGTCAACGAGGCGGGCCGCTTCCCCGAGGTCTGCAAGAAGTCGATACAGGCGCTGGCCTCGGACATGAGGGCGCCGGTTTCGCCGGACTTCCTGCGCCGCCATCCGATTGAGATCCTGCGCAACTACAGCTCTCGGGAACTCGAGTCACTCGGCCGGCTCGCCGAGCCGCTCTATGCATCGGCCGACGGCACACACCTCGAACCCGTGCCGTGGGAGTGGGCGCTGGAACGGGTGGCCCAAAGGATGCGGGCAACTGATCCGAACGAAGCGTTTTTCTACGTCAGCGGGCGATCGTCGAACGAGGCGGGCTTCCTGCTCCAGCTCCTGGCGCGGGTCAATGGCACCAACAACGTCAGCAACTGCTCCTACTACTGTCACCAGGCCAGCGGGGTGGGGCTGACGGCTGCGCTGGGCTCGGGGACCGCCACGGTGACGCTTGAGGATGTCGAGAACTGCGACCTCTTTTTTCTGATCGGGGGCAACCCGGCCAGCAACCACCCGCGCCTCATGCGTTACCTCGTCGAACTCAGGAGGCGCGGCGGCAAGGTCGTCGTGGTCAACCCGTTGCGCGAGGTTGGATTGACCAACTTCAGCGTCCCCTCGGACGTGCGCAGCCTCCTGCGCGGGTCGGAAATTGCCAGCCTGTATCTCCAGCCGCACATCGGGGGCGACGTGGCGGCGCTGCTGGGCATCGCGAAAGCCGTCGATGAGATGGGCGGCAGCGACAGCGACTTCCTACGCGACCACACAGAGAGCGCCGACGACTATCTGACACAGGTACGAACCGCCGAGTGGGCGGAGATCGAGGCGCGCTCGGGCCTGGCGCGCGCCGAGATGGAGGAGGCGGCCCGGATCTATAGCGCCTCGGCGCGGGCGATCTTCGGCTGGACGATGGGTATCACCCACCACCTGCATGGGGTGGACAACGTGCGGGCGATCGCCGACCTGGTGTTGCTGCGGGGGATGGCAGGGCGGCCGGGGGCGGGGCTGTTGCCGATCCGGGGCCACAGCAACGTGCAGGGCATTGGCTCTGTTGGCGTGAGTCCCGCGCTCAAGGAGAGCGTCCTCAGCGCGCTGGACGAGAAGCTCGGTGTCCGGGCACCCGGCTCGAAGGGACTGGATACGATGGCGACGATGCGCGCCGCTGGGGACGGGCGCCTACGGGTTGGCTTCTGCCTCGGCGGCAATCTCTACGCGGCGAACCCGGATTCGGCTTTCGCCGAGCGTGCCCTCGCGGAGGTGGACACGATGGTCTACCTGAGCACGGCGCTGAACCTGGGTCACCTTCGAGGGCAGGGCAAGGAGACGATCATCCTGCCCGTGCTGGCGCGCGACGAGGAGTCCGAAGCGACCACTCAGGAGTCGATGTTCAACTACGTCCGCCTGAGCGACGGCGGCAAGGCCCGGTACGCGGGGCCGCGAAGCGAGGTGGCCGTGATCGCGGATGTCGCGGCGAGCGTGGTAGGTGCGGATTCGCCGGTCGACTTCGAGGGGATGCGGGCGCATCAGAACATTCGGCGGGCGATTGCCGCCGTCATCCCCGGCTACGCGGAGATAGCGGAAATCGACGCGTCGAAAAAGGAGTTCCACGTCGGCGGCCGGATCTTTCGAGACGCGGTGTTCGGCACGGCTTCTGGACGGGCCGCTTTCGAGCCGGTCGCCATGCCGGACCTCGCGCTGGACGCCGACCAGCTGCGGCTGATGACGGTTCGCTCGGAGGGTCAGTTCAACACGGTTGTGTACGAGAACGAGGACATCTATCGAGGGCAGGAACGCCGAGACATCATCATGGTGAGCCGGGCAGACCGCGGGCGACTCGGCCTCCGAATCGATGAACCGGTAGCGGTGGTATCGGCGACGGGTCGTCTCGAGCCTGTGCTGGTGCGCGAGATCGACATCAGACCGGGCAACGCCGCCATGTACTATCCCGAGGCCAACGTCATCGTCTCCGCCGAGGTCGATCCGAAGTCGGGGACGCCGGCCTTCAAATCGACGCTTGTGCGCATCGAGCCGCTGGCCGGCGTGCCGCTTGAAAACTCCGCTACCGCTGGTGTTGCCGAGCCCGCTTGAAGCGTTTCATCGCGATATCAGGGCCGTCCAACTCGGGCAAGACGACGCTGATCCTGCGCCTGATCGAGGCTCTCAATGGGGCCGGGCTGACGGTGGGCGCTGTCAAGGACGACCCGCACGGCCACGCGACCGTTGACACGCCGGGCAAAGACTCATGGCGCTTCCGGGCCGCCGGCGCGGAGGTCGTGCAGGTCGTCGGGCCAACCACGGCGACCTTCCAGGGCGGAGAGGCGGGACGGCGCCTGTGGCTCCAGGCCTTCGCTGACTGCGACATCGTGATCGGCGAGGGCTTCAAGGGCGGGCTGCTGCCGCGGATCGAAGTGGTCCCCGCCGGGGTGAATGCGGTTTGCGAGCCGGGGACGTTGGCGCTGGTGGGTGAGCCGGGCGAGGCATCGGCGTTACCGACGTTTTCGCGCGACGACGTGCCGGGGATCTCCAGCTTTCTTGCGGAGTGGCTGCGCTCGCGCGTGGCCCCGGTGGCGATCCTCGCGGGTGGCGATAGCACACGAATGGGCCGCGACAAGGCGACGATCGAACTGCCGGGCGGCGGCACTCCTCTCGAGCGAACAGTCGCCACCGCGACCGGGTTCGGCGCCCGCGTGCTGGTGGCGTCGCGCCACCGGGAGCTCCACGAATCGATGACCCGAGTAGCCGGCGTTGAGTTCGTCGAGGACGGGAATGGTGGGCAGCACCCGGCGCGGGGGATCGCCGGCGCGCTCGAAGTGGCGGGGGAGGGCGTGATCGCTGTACCGTGCGACTCGCCTGGTCTGCGTAGCGCCGTCCTGGAGCGGCTGGACCGCAACGCCGAGAGGACGGGCTCCGACTTCGTGGCCTTTGCGCCAGGAGGCCGCCTGCGACCGCTGCCCGGCTTCTACGCACCGGGCTGTCTGCCGCATCTCCACGCAATCGCCAGCGCCAGCCGGCCGCTATGGACACTCGCCGCCCTTGTTTCGACAACGATCCTCTCTGAACACGAGGCGCTGGCGGTCGACCCGACGCTGGAGTCGTTCCGCTCGTTGAACACACCGGATGATTGGGATCGCTGGTTGGCGGGACGAGAGGTCAGGGGCGGCCCCGAGCCGCGAGAAGGTCGTCGGCGCTGAGCGCGTTGAGTATCCGGTCCTGGTCGAGGCCTGCTTCCTCGGCGATGGCGACGCCGTTGCCCTGCCACATCATCTGGCCCGGTGCGTGGGCGTCGGTGGAGATAACGAAGTTGCAGCCGAGCGAGGTCGCCAACCGCACGAGGTCCGGCTGGAGGTCGAGGCGTTCGGGCCGGCTGTTGATCTCGAGGGCGACGCCAAAGTGAGCGGCGGCGGCGAAGACCAGCTCGTGGTCGTAGCTGCTGCGGGCCTTCCCACCCATGCGTCCCGTGGGATGTCCCAGGATGTCGAGATAGGGGTTTTGCATCGCCTCGACCAGGCGAGGCGTCATCTCGTCCGGCGGGATGCGCAGCTTGTTGTGGACCGACCCGACGACGATGTCGAGCCGCCGCAGGTGGTCCTCGGGCCAGTCGAGCGACCCGTCGAGCAGGATATCGGTCTCGCTGCCGGTGAGGATGCGTATGCGGTCCCCAACCTGGCGCTGGACATCTTCGACCAGGAGAAACTGCTCTTCGAGCCGCTCGATACTGAGGCCGCGGGCGATCTTGAGGCTCGGCGAGTGATCGGTGATCGCCACGTATTCGTGGCCGAGATCGATGGCCGTCTCGACCATCTCAATCATCTCGGCCCCGCCGTCGCTCCAGATGGTATGGACGTGCAGGTCGCCGCGCAGCGCGGCCTGCAGAGGGCTCTGAGCCTGCTGTCCCACCTCCTCTTCCAGGCGCAGGCGGTACTCGCTGCGGCCGCCGTCCAGCACATCCCTGACGATGGACTCGATGCGCTCGCCGACCCCGGGGACGGAGCGCAGCCGGCCGGCGGCGGCGACGGCGGCAACGTCGACTTCAACCAGTGCACGCGCCGCCCTGCGGAAGGCCTCCACGCGGTAGGACGGGGCGAGCTGCCGCTCGAGCAGGAAGGCTATCCGATTGAGCTCGTCAATGACGTTCTGCTGGGGGGATACTGCCACTCAGTTAGCGTAAGGCGGCGTCATCTATACCCCCCCTGCCGGCCACCACGGAGTGGCTTTGCCCCTCATGCGGGCTTTACGCGCGGGCTCTTGACGAATCCACCAGGTCTTGAAACGATCGCAGGACAGTACTAGCGGAGGGACCACGATGTACGGAACCGTTGCCAGGATGAAGATCAAGCCGGGAAAGCTGGCCGAGCTTCAGAGGTTCACCGAGGAGTCGGACCGGGCGAGAGGGGGCATAAACGGCGCGATAGCCTACTACGTCTTCCAGTCGGACCGCGACCCCGACGAGATGGTGTTGGCGGCGATCTTCGAGTCTAAGGAGGCGTACCGCGCCAACGCCGAGGACCCGAAGCAGGACGAGTGGTACCAGCAGATGCGGCAGATGCTGCAGGGGGACCCGGAGTGGGACGACGGCGAGATAGTGATCGCCCAAACGTTTGCGGGTTCGCGGTAACCGCTCCTAACCTTTAAATAGGCGACGACGAGGACGAGTAGCGTCCCGCAGCGGTGACAGAGAAGGAAGCAGATAGCTGCGAGCTTCCGCTACGCTCAGGCGTGAATACCCCCTCCGAGCTGTTTGGCGAAAGGCGCTTTGCCGACTAGCCGGACCGCCAGCCGGCGATAACGGCAACACGAGCCCGCGACCGATGATCGCGGGGAACGTGGGTGGAACCACGGAAGCTCCCAGGGCTCCCGTCCCATGAGGACGGGAGCCTTTGTTTTTGCGATCAGCCAGGCAAGGAGTCAGTCATGAGCGTTCTAAGCGAGATGTCCAGGGAGGAGCGGCTCTACCGCATGCGTCATTCGGCGGCGCACATCATGGCGCAGGCGGTGCTGGAGAAGTTTCCGGGGGGACGGATAGGCGTAGGGCCGCCGATCGACTGGGGGTTCTACTACGACTTCGAGCTGCCGCGAGCGCTGACGCCGGATGACCTGCCCGAGATAGAGGCGCGGATGCGGGAGATCATGGCGCAGAACGTGCGCTTCGAGCGTCGCGAGCTCGACGCCGCCGGGGCGCGTGAGATGTTCAAGGACCAGCCGTACAAGCTGGAATTGATCGACGGCATCCTCGCCGGTGGCCTTGACGAATACGGAGAGCCGGTGGCGGAAGCGCCGACCCTCTCGACCTATCGCCAGGACGGGTTCGAAGACCTTTGCCAGGGGCCGCACGTCGCGGGTTCGGAGGAGATCCCGCTGGCCGCCTTCAAACTGATGTCGGTGGCGGGCGCGTATTGGCGTGGGGATGAGAAGCGGCCGCAACTGACGCGTATCTACGGCGCGCTGTTCGAGTCGGAGCAGGAGCTCGGGGAGCACCTGGAGCGGCTTGAGGAGGCGAAGCGCCGCGACCACAAGGTGCTGGGCCACCAGCTCGACCTCTATTCGACGCATCCGGAGTACGGACCGGGGCTTATCTACTGGCATCCCAAGGGCGGGCGCATCCGCAAGGTCGTCGAGGACTTCTGGCGCAACGAGCACCTGCGCAATGGCTACGAGATTGTCTTCACGCCCCATATCGGCAAGGGCACGCTGTGGGAGACCAGCGGTCACCTCGTGAACTACGCCGAGAACATGTACTCGCCGATGGATATCGACGGGCAGGAATACTACATCAAGCCGATGAACTGCCCCTTCCACATCCAGATCTACAAGAGCGACACGCGATCATATAGGGACCTGCCGATCAGGTTGGCCGAGCTGGGCACGGTATACCGCTACGAGCGCAGTGGCACTCTGGACGGCCTGCTGCGCGTGCGCGGATTCACGCAGGACGACGCCCACCTCTTCTGCCGACCCGACCAGATGAAGGCCGAACTGGAGAAGACCGTCGATTTCCTGATGTTCTTCTTTGGATCGCTCGGCTTCGACCGGTTCCAGGTCTATCTCTCGGTACGCGATGAAAAGGGAAAGTACGTCGGCCGGGCCGAGGACTGGGAGGCGGCGACGGACACTCTGCGGGATGTCGTGGAGTCGAGAGGGCTGCCGTACGAGGTGGACCGCGGCGGGGCAGTGTTCTATGGGCCCAAGATCGACGTCAAGATCAAGGACGCTCTGGGGCGCGAGTGGCAGTGCTCAACGATCCAGTTCGACTTCAACCTGCCCGAGCGCTTTGACGTGGAGTTCGTGGGCGAGGACGGCGCCAAGCACAGGCCGTACATGATCCACCGTGCGTTGTTGGGCTCGATGGAGCGCTTCTTCGGGGTGCTGATAGAGCACTACGCCGGGGCGTTTCCCCTCTGGCTGGCGCCGGTGCAGGCCGTGGTCATCCCGATTGCCGACCGCCACGTGGAGTACGCGCAGAAGGTCGCGGATGAGCTGCGGCGCGGCGACCTGCGAATCGAGGTCGACCAGCGTCCAGAGCGCATGAACGCCAAGATCAGGCACGCCCAGCTGCAGAAGGTCCCGTACATGCTCGTGGTCGGGGACCGCGAGGCCGAAGCGGCCGGGGCGGCCGTGCGCCTGCGCTCCGGGGAGGACCTCGGTACCCTACCGCTGTCCGATATCAGAGAACGGATGTTGATGGAGAATCGGCCCGCTTGAGCGGGATGTCTAGAATGCTTGACGGAGTAGTGTCTATGGATATAGACTGTTGACAGCGGGCGGGCTGAGGAAAGTCTTGCGGAAGCGCGAATGCGTCGAAGTGAGCCAGCGGGGCTCGCACCTGAAGATTCGGTGCGGTGAGTGCCTTTCGATCGTTCCGGTGCACAGGGGAGATCTCGGCACTGGACTGCTTCGCTCGATCGAGCGCGACTTCGAAGCCTGCCTTGGCAAGGGCTGGCTGAGACGGTGAGGGGAGAGATGGACAGATACACAATGGTTGTCAGCCGCGACGACAACGATACGTGGTTCGCGGAGCTCGCAGAGGAGCGGCGCTGTCATACGTGGGGGCGCACGCTGGCGGCCACTCGGGACCGCATGCGCGAGGCCGTCGCCGTCTGGTATGAGGTGGCACCCGATTCTTTCGACCTGCGGGAGGACATCCGCCTTCCGGACGACCTGAGGCGGCGCCTCGACATCACCCTGAGCGCCCGGGATAGCGCGCGCCGCGAGATGGATGCCGCGCAGGCCGAGACAGCGCGTACGGTGCGGGCGCTGGTCGACGCCGGCCTGAGCAGACGGGACGTGGCTTACCTGGTCGGCTTATCGCACCAGCGCGTCCAACAGATCCTCGATAGCCCCGCCCCGCCGGCGTTCTCATACGAGCTACCGCCGGCACCCCGCCTGACAATGGTGGCCGAGACGGCCGCGGAGGCATATCGCCCAGAATCCGGACGGCCGTAACAAGGGCTCACGAAGTACCAGTGTCGAGCCTCCCTGGCTGCCAGGCCGCCGAGCTGCCCTCGGCGAGCACCGTTATGTCGCCGCTGTCAAGATTGGTCACGAGCACCCAGCTTCGCGGTTGATGGTCCTGGGCAGCACCGTAGACCGCCGAGACCGTGAGGAGCGAGCGGCCGTCGGGCGAAAAGCCAGCCATTCCGCTGTCGCCCGGGAAATCTGGTGGCATGCCGACCGGGAGCCTCCTGACTACCCCGGATAGCAAGTTGTGGACGACTAACTCGCCTGGCTGCTCTTGCCCGAAGAGACCTGTGAAGCGCCAGGCGAGACGATCACCGTCTGACGAGAAGCGCGCGTCGCGTGCCGGCCAGGCCCAAATTGGCCCGTCGCAGCCGCAGGCGTATAGCTCGAACCGCGAGAGCTCCCGTGCGGCATCCACGTCGTAGACGAGGACGTCGATGAGGCCGTCGCGAACCTCCCGGTGAACGGGGATCAGCCCCAGGCTCCCGTCCGGCGACCAGGCGCTCACCTGCCCAGGAAGCACCGCCTCCGGTCCACCTTCAACGTCGATGAGGCGTTCTCGGTAGCTCAGCTGGCCGGGATGCCCCGGCCGCCAGGTCGGACTTCCCTGGTAATAACTGTTCTCCACGCCATCGCCGGACTCGAGACGGACGGAGACTCCGCGGTCCAGCTCGAGATACACGGGGTGCATAATGCGGCCACCGAGGCCATCGACGGCGCCGCCGGGATCGGCCTCGAAATAGGCCAGCCGTTCGCCATCGTCCGACCAGGACACTCGCGCATTCCCTGGAACATCAAGCACGACGGATCCATCTAGCCGCAGGACGACGAGCCGCCGATCGTAATCGGGTGGCGGCGTCTCGGAGAAGGCCGCGATCATCTGGCCGTCCGGCGACCACGCCATGTCGTCGCTACCGACTCGTCCGTATTCGAGCAGGACCTCGCCGGCGAGGTCCACGACAAGCAGACGCTGGTCGTGGCCGAGCACGGCAAGCGCCCGACCGTCCGGGGACCACAGCGGATCGCCGACGACCGGCTCGTCGAGCAGCAGGGTCTGCCCGCTTCCGTCGTCGTTCATCAGCCACAGAGCGCCCTCGGCGCCAACGTAGGCGATCAGGCCGTGTTCCCGGACCCCGTTCGGCGCCGCTACCTGCCGCCGGTCAGGCGCCAGGGCGTCCTCGCGCACCCAGCCGAAGCCGGCCAGGGCCCAGTAGCGGTCGCCTCCAGCGATGCGCGGTCCGTCGATGATGGGCAGCACCATCGTGGGCCGAAGGCAGGTCACCAGATCAGCGGTCGCGTTGCCGCCGGGCGGCGCCGACAGCACCCCCGTACAACCCGGCTTCGCCGCGCGAGCCCAATCGCCCGGCAGGAACTCGGCCGGCGGTGGCGCCCCGACAGAGGGCAGGCCAAAGATGGCCCCAATCCTGAGGGCCAGGGCGTCCACGTTGTTCTCGTCTGCTGTTGAGCGGAGATACAGCGCAAAGCTCAGCCCGTGTCCACCACCCCGGTCGGCGGCGTCAGATCGCTGCAATACGACAACGGGCAGAGGCGAATCCGGGAGTCCGAGGCCGGCGGCCTCGTTGGCGGTCACCCGGACGACATGGATCGAGAACCTCGACTGCGGACCTTCGAGCAGAGGCGGCGAATCGAATGACTCGGGCCCGCCAGGGCAGCCCTCAACCACGTCGATGAGCGACTCGTAGCGGGGTCCCGGCGACCACAACCTCTCGGCACCGAACTGGACGGAGTCGGCGACCGCGCGACGCAGGGCGCTGTTGTCGAACCGCTCGGACGGGTTGTCGACGCATATGGCGAATCGCTTCTGCTGCAGGTAGGCAGGAGGTGCCAGGCCCTCGTCCGCCCCTTCGGGCCGACGATTCTCAACAGAACGCTGGCTGGCGTTGTCCCCGGCGTCGTCGTTGGCGTCCCACGAGCCCCATAGCGCCACGGTTCCGGCTGCAATCGCTGCGACGACGATCGCCAGCGATACGCCGGCCCGCAGCCGCACGTCCATCAGCCGCAGCCCTCGACGCAACGCAGATAGCTGGCGGAGACCCAGCCAATTCCAGCGAGCTCGATCCAGAGACGGGCGTCGCGCTCAACTAGCGGGCCGGCCACCGTACCGCGTTCGCCAGCGCCGAGGCAACGATTGATGCGGCCCGCTCGGCCGGGCTCCAGCCGGGCAGTGGCGCAGGTTTCGCTAACGGCGACCTCGACCGTGGCCCCGGTTGGTGGAGGGCATGGGGCCTGGCCCTGGCAGAAAGCCGGCTCGAGATGTCCGACGACGTATCCGTCGCCCTCGGCGCGGACGAACACGAGGGTGAGCGTTTCGCCGGATGCGGGGTCTTCGAGGGCGAACACATACTCAGCGCCGCTGCGTCCCAGTGCGGACGCGCAGAGACCGTGGCCGGCGCTGCCACACTCACCCCTGAAATCCCGGCCGTAGTAGTCGGCCAGCGTGCCGGCAGCCTGCAGCGGAGTGTGCGCCGTTGCCAGCCCGCTGGCTGACGGCTGCCAGCGTGGGTCGCTGCCTTCAGCCAGGACGACGATCTCCCTGCCGTCGATGTCGCTGGTCCAGATCCAGTCGCTGACGCCCCGCGGCCGGAACTCGGGATAGACAACCGTGCGCGTCGCCCACAGCAGCGTCGAGCCAGAGACGGACCCGGCCCAACCAGGAAACGGCGGGTTGGTAACGATGCCAGTCTCAAGATCGACGAGGCGTTCCATACCACTGCCACCGCCGCGTGAGACTGCCTCCGTGTAATGGAAATAGCGACCGTCGGTGGAGAACTGGCCGTCGGCGCTGAATGCGAAGGCCGCCCAGGCCGGTGCGTCGCACTGGCAAGCCGGGACGGTGAGCAACGCCACCTGCGAGCGCGCTTCCATGTCGTAAAGGATGTAATTTGCGGCTATCCCATCGCCCTCGCCCTGGCCAACGAGTACGGCGTGGCGCCCATCGGGAGACCAGGTAACGACCGGGGAGGGCAGCGACGCCACCTCCACGCCAGATGTGTTCCTCAGCTGCGCGCCATAGGCGAACTCGTCGGGGTGATGGGGACGCCAGAGCGGAGGGCCCGCATGGTACTGCTGCAGGTCGGCGTCCTGGCTGAGCCCAGTGACGTCGCCAGCCTGGACGTTGACCACTACACCCCGTGCGGCCGGAATGATCCCGGATGGGTTTAGCTCCTCGGGGTAGTCTGCGTCTATCTCGAAGAAGGCGATTCTCGAGGAATCGGCAGACCACGAGGGCTCTTCGGCGGACGCGAGCTGAAGGACGACTTCCCCACTGACCGCGACAACTGCGAGGTCGTCGAAGGCCCGCCCGCCAGCGGCCCGACTGGCCGTAACCATCGTGCTGTCCGGAGACCAGGCGCGGGCTTCCGACAGTCGATAGCCGGGGAGGTCCACCAGCATGGCGCCGGCGGACGTTACGATGCGCAATCGGTCGTCGCCAGTGAAAGCGAGCAGGCGTCCGTCCGGCGACCAAACCGGTGTGCCGACGACCGGGCCGCGGTTGAGGCGCCGTGCGTCGGAGCCGTCCGAGCCCATCACCCAGAGACCACGGTCCGGGCCGACGTAGGCGATGAGGCGGTCATCCACCCGTTGGAGGTCGGTCGGGTAGGGCGGACGTCCCTCGTGGTGGAAGGTGAGATATCGCTCGTTGAACCAGCCGAACCCGGAGAGGGCCCAGAAGCGCTGTCCTTCGACCTGGTCTGGTCCGCCGACGACCATCAGGACCGTGCCGTTCTCGATGCAGGGCAGACGGGCACCTGGGCCGGCGGGCCGGCTGGGGGGGAACTCGGAGGGATCCGCACAGCCGTCTTCGGCGTTGACCTCGACCCAGTCGCCCTTGGTGATGGCGACTGCCGACCCGCTGTCGTCGCGGCGGATGGCGAGCGAGAAACCTCCTCCGGCGTCTACTGCCCCGACGCCACGGAGACCGTCGACTCTGACTGGAAGCGGACGATCCTCGCGGCTGCCATCGCCGAGCTGGCCACCGTCGCCCTGTCCCCAGGCCCTTACGCTGCCGTCTCTGAGCAGGGCCAGGGAGTGACGACCGCCGGAGGAGATCGCTACCACGTCCAGGAGGCCCGCGACTGGGACCGGGGACGATTGATCGCGGAATGAATGGTCATCGCCGAGCTGGCCCAGCTCGTCCCAACCCCATGTCATGACTGTGCCGTTGGAAAGGAGCGCCATCGAGTGCTGCTGGCCTGCCTCGATGGCGACGACCTCGACCGTCCCGGCCGCGGCGGCGAATGCTTCGACGGCGCCCGGCACGCGCGTAGGGCTCGCGGTCAATTCGTCCTCACCGGCGGGCTCGCCCGGTTCATGGGGCAC
>WHTO01000042.1 GCA_009377665.1 Dehalococcoidia bacterium | reverse complement strand
CTGCGAGGTATCGACCCTCGTAGCGGCGGGCATGAACCGCGCCGAGATGGTGCTGGCGGTGACCGGCGACGACGAGGACAACCTGGTGGTCTGCCAGGTCGCCAACCGGCGCTTCAACGTCCCCCGCACCGTGGCCCGCATCAACAACCCCAAGAATGAGGAGATCTTTCGCAAGCTCGGGATCGCCACGACCGTTTCGGCGACCACCGCCATCCTGGCCCAGATCGAGCAGGAACTGCCCAGCCACGCCTTGATCCCGCTGATGAAGCTGCGCGGCGGCGGGTTCGAGATTGTTGAGATAAAGGTGCCGGACGAGGCCAGCGTTGTGGGCCAGCGTCTGCGCGACATCCTCCTCCCTCAACAGTCGCTGATCTCGCTAATCATCGACCGCGATGGGGTGCCGCGCGTGCCCAACAGCGACAGCGTGTTGGAGGCTGGAGACGAGGTCATCGCCGTCACCAAGCTCGAGAGCGAGGCCCGGCTGCGCTCGATCCTGACCGCTTCCAGCGACTCGGCGTGAACCCGGCCCGGATCGCCTACCTGGGTCCGCCGGGGACGTACAGCGAGCAGGCTGCTTACGGCCACTATCCAGGAGCCCGGCTGATCGCTTTCCCGTCTGTGTCGCGCGTGGTCGAGGCCATCGAGTCTGGCCTGGCCGACGGCGGCGTGGCGGCGATCGAAAACTCGATCGAGGGGTCTGTAACGGACACCATCGACGTCCTCGTCCACGGCACGGACCTCAAGGTCTGCGGCGAGGTCCTGGTCAGGGTGGAGCACTGCCTGATGGCTCGTGCCGGGTCATCGCTCGCCGAGATCCACGTGGTCTACTCCCATCCCCAGGCGCTGGCTCAGTGCCGTGGATACATCGAGGGCGAGCTGCCCCGGGCCCGCGTGGAGCCCAGCCACTCGACGGCGCTGGCCGCGGCGCAGGCGATGAGCGCCGACGGCGCCGCCGCCATCGGCACGCGGCGCGCAGCCGAGATCTTCGGCCTCGAGGTGCTGGCCGAGGGGATCCAGGACGTCGCCCTCAACATGACCCGCTTTGTCACGATCGGCCGGGAGGACGCAGCGCGCTCGGGCGACGACAAGACGTCGATTGCCTATTCGGTCGAGCACCGGCCGGGCTCGCTCGTGCGCAGCCTCCAGGCCTTCGCCGACCGCGGCGTGAACCTGACCAAGATTGAATCACGGCCGTCCCGCACCGAGCTGGGCACCTACATCTTTCTCGTTGACTGCGAGGGCCACCGCGAGGACCCGACGGTGGCCGAGGCCCTCGCGGCGGTCAGGGACCAGTCCTCGTTCTTCAAGCTCCTGGGCTCCTACCCCCGCGCGCGGAGTGGCTGATGCCGGAGATCCCGGACCTCGAGGCCATCGCCGCCTTCCTCAACCGGCGCCTGCCCGGGCAGCGGATCGAGAAGGCCGAGGTCCGCATACCCGTCGTCGTCCGCGCCAGCCGCGAGGACTTCGCGGACGCCCTGGCCGGCAACCGCTTCGGCCAGGCCGAGCGCTACGGCAAGTTCCTGATCTTTCACCTGCAGCACGAGCTGGTGATGGTGATCAACGCGATGCTCACCGGGCGCTTCCAGTACGTGGAACCAGCGATGCGCCTGCACAGGAAGACCTGCTTCGTGATCGCGCTGGAAGACGGAAACGAGCTGCGCTACTACGACGACATGCTGATGGGGAAGCTGTACCTGGCCACGACGGCGACGCTGGGCCAACTGCCGCGCTTCGCCGACATGGGCCCCGACGCCCTCGCCATCAGCCGTGACGACTTCAAGCAGCGCATCCGGCGTCACAGCGGGATGGTAAAGAACGTCCTCACCAACGAGAAGTTCATCGCCGGTATCGGCAACGCCTACTCGGACGACATCCTCTGGGAGGCGGGGTTCCACCCATACCGCAAGCGCAGCACCATCGACGAGGAGGGGATCGACCGCCTCTACGACGCGATGCGCAGCATCCTGTTCGTGAGCATCCCGATCGTCGCCGAGAAGATGGGGGAGAGCCTCGATTACAGCGAGTGGCGCGAACATATGAAGGTTCATCGCAAGGGCGGCGAGCCCTGCCCGCGCTGCGGCAACCGCATCTCGGAGATCACGGCCGGCAACAGGATCACCAACTTCTGCCGCACCTGCCAGGCCTCCTAGCCCGCTGGTAGTGGCTTCGCCTCGCTAGAATCGGCGCATGCCCAGAACCGAGGTTGCGCTCGACGCCGCCAGCCTTCGCATCAGGATCAATGGGATCGATCGCTGGCTGGCCCTGAAGCGCGGGATCGAGATCCCTCTGCGGCACATCCGCTCGGTGCGCGTCGACAGCGGAGTCCTGAAGGGCTTCAAGGGCATCCGCTTCCCGGGTACCCACTGGTCGAACGCCGTGGTGGCGGGCACGTTCTATGTGCGCCGGCCGCCGCTGCTCAAGATGTCGCGAACCTTCTGGACGTGGCGGCGCGGGCAGACACCCCTCGTCGTCGAGACCGACGACGATTTCGCTTACCAGCGGGTCGTCATTGGTTTCGAGGACCCGCAGGAGGCCGAGGACCTTGCCTCGCGCCTGCAAACTTTCGCCGGCGCGCAAGCTTGAGGCAACAGCCGGTCGCCGGATCGCCGGGCCGATTCATAACCTTCGAGGGCGGCGAGGGCAGCGGCAAGAGCACGCAGGCGGCCAGCCTGGCCGAAGTCCTGGAACGGCGTGGCGTCCCCGTACTGCTCAGTTCCGAACCCCGCGGTACCGAGTTCGGGCGGGGCGCCTGGCAACTCCTGGCGAGCGGCGTCGCGCCCGAGTCGGAGCTTTTCCTGTTCGTCGCGGCGCGCGCGCATCACGTGCGCACGCTGATCCAGCCGGCGATCGCGGCCGGCAAAGTCGTGATCTGCGACCGCTACAGCGATTCGACCGTAGCCTACCAGGAGTTCGGCCGGGGGCTCGACGGCGACCTCGTGCGCCGGGCCTGTGCCTACGCCGAGGGCGGCGTGCAACCCGACCTGACCTTCCTGCTCGACCTCCCGGCGGACGCGGGGCTGAGGCGCAAGGGGAAGGCTGCGAACGACGACGCGATCAGCGCCGCGGGGCTCGCCTTCCACGAGCGCGTGCGCGCCGGCTATCTCGCGCTCGCGCGCGAGGATCCCGCGCGGATAGGGGTGATCGGCGCCGGTGGATCCAGGGAAGACACCGCAGCGGCCGTCCTTGGCGGGGCGGAGGCTATTCTGCAGACACGGGAGCAAGGCGATCCTGGCGTTGATGAACGAAGCAGAGCAGAAGGGTAGCGCAGAAGCGCGCGCCGGCATCCTGCCGGTGCAGCGGCTGCGCGACGCCGTGCGCGACGGCTGGATAGCGTCAGACAAGTACCGCGTCCCCGACGAGAGCTTCCAGCCCGCCAGCCTCGACCTTCGCCTCGGCGACTACGCCCACCGGCTGCAGTGCAGCTTCATCCCTGGCGACGCCAGCGTCGAGGAGAAGCTCTCCGATTACGCGATGGGCGACCGCATCGACCTGCGCGACGGCGCCGTCCTGGAGCGCGCCCGCCCCTACCTGATTCCCCTCGCCGAGGGCCTGCGCCTGCCGCCGCAGATCAAGGCCCGGACCAACCCCAAGAGCTCGACCGGCCGCCTCGACGTCTTCACGCGCGTGATCACCGACCGCGGGTACTATTTCGACGAGGTGGCCGCGGGCTACTCAGGTGGCCTCTACCTGGAGGTGTTTTCGCGCTCCTTCACGATCCACGTCCGGCAGGGGCTGGCGCTCAACCAGCTGCGCCTGATGACGACGGACGTGGCCGACATGCGCGACGTCGAGCTGACGGCCCTCCACGCGAGCCAGCCGCTGATCTATGACCGTGGCCGTCCGGCGAATACAGCCGGCATCACGACGGCGTCCGGGCTGCTGCTGAGCGTTGACCTCGGCGGCGCAGGCTCGGTGGCCTACCGCGCCAAGAAGAACAGCAAGCTGCTCGACCTCTCACTCGATGGCCACTACGACGTGGCCGACTTCTGGGAGGTCGAGCGGCCAGCGGGAGAGCCGCGGCGGCTGGTCCTGGAGCCCGAGGAGTTCTACCTGCTGATCTCCAGGGAGCGCGTCCGCGTGCCCCCCGATTACGCGGCGGAGATGGTCGCCTACGATCCGACGAGCGGCGAGCTGCGCACCCACTACGCCGGCTTCTTCGACCCGGGCTTCGGGCACGGCGCGCAGGGCGAGGAGCAGGGCAGCCGCGCCGTCCTCGAGGTGCGCGCCCACGACGTGCCGTTCGTGCTGGAGGACGGCCAGAAGGTCTTCAAGCTGGCCTTCCAGCCGATGTCCGAGAGGCCCGAAGTGCTCTATGGCGCCCAGATCGGCTCTCACTACCAGGGCCAGGAGCTGAGTCTGAGCAAACAGTTCAGGGCGCCGGCCGTGCAGTCCTCGCTGTTTTCGTGAGGCAAGGGGCCGGGCGACATCACACCGCGCTGGCGGCTTCAGCCGGTAGGGGGCGGCGACGGTAGGATCGACCTGTCCACCGATGGCTGCATCCAGCGTCACGCTCCGTCTGCCGGCGACCACGGCTAACCTCGGGCCCGGATTCGACTGCCTGGGGGCAGCCCTCGATCTCACGGCCGATGTCACCGTATCCCTGGCGCAGCCCGCTGTGCCTCACGGCCCCGCCGAGAAGGCCGTCGTCGTGGCCGCCGAAGCCGCCTGCCGCTACGCTGGCAAGGCCTGCCCACCCCTCAGCGTCGATTTCATCAAGACGATCCCGCACGCGCGGGGGCTCGGCCACAGCGCGGTCTGCCGGGCGGCCGGCATGCTCGCCGCTGAGGCGCTTTGCGACGCCTACCTCCAGGACCACGAGATGCTGGCGCTGGGGACGGAGCTGGAGGGTCACGCCGACAACATCGCGGCCTGTCTCTTCGGCGGCCTCCAGGTGGTCGCTCGCTCGGGCATGAAGGTCTATCGCGCCGGCCTGCCGGCCCCGTCCGACCTGAGCGCCGTGCTCTTCATCCCGGATTTCGAGATGTCGACGGACGCCGGGCGCGGCCTCCTGCCGCGCGAGCTGAGCCGCGAGGACGCCGTGTTCAACATGAGCCGCACCGCGTTGCTGGTCGCGGCGCTGGTCGAAGGGATGACCGACCTGCTCTGGGAGGCCACGCAGGACCGGCTGCACCAGCCGGCGCGCACGCAGATTTTCCCGCAGATGCCGGCGATCTTCGCGGCGGCGCGCGAGGCCGGGGCGCTCTGTGCGTTCCTGTCGGGGGGTGGCTCGACGATCGTCGCGCTGGCCCGCAACAGCGAGGACGAGATTGGGTCGGCCATGACAAAGGCTGCGGAGGCCAACGGCGTCAGCGGCCAAACCGTGGTAACACACCTCAGCAACAACGGGGCTAGCGCGCTCGACCAGACGATGACGCCGGCCTGATGGCGATCATCGTCCAGAAATACGGCGGCACCTCGGTCGGCGACCTGGACAAGCTTCGCCAGGTCGCGCGCAGAGTGGCGGCCCGCTTCGAGGCCGGAGACAGCCCCGTCGTCGCCGTGTCGGCGATGGGCAAGACGACCGACGAGCTGATCGCGCTGGCGCGGCAGGTCAATGCGGATGTCACCATCGGCATCCCCCCGGCTGCCCGCGAGTTGGACATGCTGATGGTCACCGGCGAGCACGTCTCGGCCTCGCTGTTGGCGCTGACCCTGCAGGCGATGGGCCACCCGGCGGTTTCCCTCGGCGGCCACCAGGCCGGGTTCCGTACCGACCAGGCCTTTGGCAAGGCGCGCATCCTGAACCTCGAGCCGGAACGCATCCTGCGCGAGGTGCGCGAGGGCAAGATCGTGGTCGTCGCCGGCTTCCACGGGTCTACCGAGGATGGCGACACCGCCACCTTCGGCCGCGGCGGCTCCGACACAACGGCGGTGGCGCTGGCGGCGGCGCTCGGGGCGCGAGTCTGCGAGATCTACACCGATGTCGAGGGCGTGCTTACGGCCGACCCGCGCGTGGTGCCCGACGCGCGCAAGCTCGACGAGATCAGCTACGACGAGATGCTGGAGCTGGCCAGCTACGGCGCCCGCGTGATGCACAACCGCGCCGTGGAGCTGGCCGCAATCTATCGCGTGCCGATCCTCGTGGCCTCAACCTTCGGCGAGACACCCGGTACCCTGATACATGGAGGTCCGAGCGTGGAGCAGCGCAGCAAGGTCAGGGGCGTGGCCTACGACATCGACGTGGCTAAGCTCACGCTGCTCGGCGTCCCCGACCGGCCTGGCATAGCGGCGACGATCTTCGAGCCCCTTGGCGAGTCCAACATCAGCGTCGACACGATCGTGCAGAACGTCAGCCACGACAACCTGACCGACCTGACCTTCACCGTGGCGCGCGGCGAGCTGGAGCAGGCGCGCGCGATCCTGGAGCCGTTCCTCAAGGATGTCGGTGCGCGCGGTCTAGAGGCCGACGCTTCCGTGGCCAAGGTCAGCATCGTCGGGACCGGTATGCAGAACGCCCCCGGCTATGCCTCGCGCATGTTCCGAGCGCTGGCCGATGGCGGCATCAACATCCAGATGATCAGCACCTCGGAGATCCGCATCACCTGCATCGTCGACGACGGCCAGGTGACGGACGCTGTGCGCGTCCTCCACGAGGCCTTCGGGCTGGCCACGATCAGCGGCTAATTCGTTAGGATCGGCTCCTATGAACCCGGAAGTGCGCGACTCGCTAAAATCAGCCGTCGAATCCGGCACGCCCGTCGTCATGGCGACGGTCGCCCGCACCCGCGGTTCGACTCCGCGCAAGGCGGGCGCCAAGATGCTGGTCCAGCCCGACGGCTCCTTCTGCGGCACGATCGGCGGGGGCTGCGGCGAGTCCGAGGTCTGGGCCGAGGCCATGGAAACCCACCGCGACGGCGAACCCCGGCTGGTGCGCGTGGACCTCACCGGCCCGATGGACGGGGAGGACAAGATCTGCGGCGGCATCATGGACGTCTATCTCGAGCGCATCGCTCCGGCGACGGAGAGCTAGACGTTCCATCCGTTGTACCGAATAGTGATGGTCGTAGTGATGGTCGCCCGTGGACATCGACGGTAAGTTAGCGGTCGTCACCGGGGCCGCGTCCGGGATCGGGCGGGCGACGGCGACCCACCTTTCGGCGCTCGGAGCATCGCTGGCGCTGGTCGACCTCGACAAGCGAGGGCTTGCCGAGACCGCCCGCGTGATCGAGGAGGCGGGAGGCGAGGCGCTCTCCCTGGTGCTTGACGTTTCCGACCGCCCGGGTCTGAACGAAGGCTTCGAGTCGGCGCGGCGCTGGAAGCGGCGGCCACCACAGATCGTGATCAACAACGCCGGTACGCCGACCGGCAGGCCACCCTTCCCCGACGCCGACCCTGATCGCTGGGAGCGGGTGGTCGACGTCAACCTCAACGCCGTGATCGCGGGGACGCAGATCGCAATCCACGCCATGAGAGAACGCGGCGGCACCGTCATCAACACAGCGTCGATGGCCGGCGTCGAACCGTGGCCCGGCGACCCCGTGTACTCGGCCGCCAAGGGCGCGGTGGTCTTTTTCACACGCGCCCTGGCCGCCTTACACGAGAGCACGGGCGTGCGCGTGAACTGCGTCTGTCCAGGCGTGGTCGACACGCCGATGGTCCGCCGCGGCATGGAGACCGTACGCGACCCCGAGGTCCGCGAGTACTTCGAGACGCTGCCGATGATCCCGCCCCACCAGGTGGCGGAGGCAATGGTCGCCCTGATCAAGGACGACATGCTGACCGGCCAGGCGATGCGCGTTTCCCTCGAGGGCAATGAGCTTATCGAGTTCCCGATAACGACTTATTCGGTCGAGAGCCTGCCGGTGCCGCCTGGACACGATCGCGCGCCGGCCTGACTTCTTTCCAAATCAGCGCTGAGCAATCATCCTTAGGGACATGGAAGTTCAAGGCTCGCTCGCAGTGATCACCGGCGCCGGTTCGGGAATCGGCCGCGCCTGCTCCACTCACCTGGCTGCGCTGGGCGCCCACGTCGCGCTGGTCGACATCGACCAGCCGGGGTTGCAGACGACCGAGCGCTTGATCGCGGAGGCCGGCGGCAGCTGCAAAGTGCTGCCCGCTGACGTCACCGACGAGTCGTCGCTGCGCCTCGCGTTCGAGGCGGCGGTCGAGTGGCAGGGGCCGCTGAGGATTCTGCACAACAACGCCGGGATCATGACCCCTCCCCCTCCCTTCCCCGACGCCCCTTCGGGGAGCTGGCGCAAGGTCCTCGAGGTCGACCTGGCCGCGGTCGTGCTGGGCGTCCAGCTGGGCTGCGAGCTGATGAAGCAGTCGGGCGGCGGCGTGATCGTCAACACGGCCTCGATGGCGGGGCTTGAGCCCTTCCCAGCCGACCCGATCTACTCGGCGGCGAAGGGCGGCGTCGTGCTGTTCACGCGCTCGCTGCTCACCCTCCAGGACGAGTACGGGATCCGCGTCAACTGCGTTTGCCCCGGCATCGTCGACACGCCGATGGCCCAGGAGCAGCGCGACCACAGCGAGGGCGAGGCCCGGGCGCTGATGGAGAGCTGGCCGCTGATCCCGGCGGAGCAGGTCGCGGAGGCGCTGGTGATGCTGGTCGAGGACGACAGCCTGGCCGGGCAGGCCGTCCGCGTGTCGCTCAAGGGCAACCGGCTGGTGGAGTTCCCTCGCCTGGCGCCGATGACGATGGGCGGCCAGGCCGTCCCCCGGGGATAAGACCAACCATTGGCTGGCAAATCCACAGCGGTTGCGAACGGCACGCAATTGCGCTCGGCGGTTATGGCGATCGCCGGAGATCTAGGCCTCGACGTGCGCAAAGAGGTCAAGGTGGGGCGGCGACTCTGGGGCGCTGTCCGAAGCATCGATCTCGTCGTCACGCATACAGAGAGCCGGAGAAGCCTGGGCATCGAGTGTAAGTACCAGGGCGGTGGGGGATCGGCAGAAGAGAAGATTCCGGCGACGATCAGTGACATCGGCGCGTGGCCGATCCCGGGGATTGTCGTCTTCCACGGCCCCGGATTTTCGAGCAACATGAGAGCCTTCCTCTGGTCCACGGGGAAGGCCGTAAGCCTAGACGACTTGCAGGACTGGCTGAGGCTCTACTTCGGGCTGAGTTGAGGGCGGTTGACGTCCCTGGACCAGGATCTCAGTAACCGGCCCGCGCAGTTGACCGTTCGAGTTGATGGCTCGACGCGCACTGACTCGATTGACAACATACTTTGGTTCATAGAGGTCGATCACATTGGGATGAGCCGAGTCAGATAGAAGCACCGTAACTCCCTGGGTCACGAGTTCATCGAAGGTCTGTCGTAGCCGCAATTGGTCTCCCCAGGCGAAGTCATCCGCTGTGTAGGCGGTGAATGAGGCTGTCGCACTCAGGGGATGGTAGGGAGGATCGAAGTACACCAGATCGCCACCCCTCGCTCTCGTGACGACAGTGGAGAAATCCTCCGGGCCCTTAATCTCAGCCAGTTTCAGTGCTTCGGACGCAGCCAGGATGACTGGCTGGTTACAAATCTTCGGGTTGGCATACCGGCCGTGGGGAACGTTGAACCGTCCCTGCCGGTTGACTCTGTACAGGCCGTTGTAACAGGTCTTGTTCAAGAAGATGGTGCGAGCCGCCGAGCGAAGCGAGTCTTCGGGCGCTTGACCGCGGATGCAGTAGTAAAAGCTGCTGCGTTGATGCTCGTCTGCCGAAAGATAACGGAGCTCCAGATCCTGGAGTTCAGCGATTAGCGCATCAGCGTCGTTCCTCACGACGCGATACAAGTTCACGAGATCTGGGTTCATGTCGCTCAGCACGGCTCTGGGGACCCGCCCTGCGGCCGCCAGTGCGAAGAATACTGCGCCGCCTCCGAAAAAAGGCTCGTGGTACGTTTCGAAGTGCTGTGGAATCGCCGAGAGGATCTTGCCAAGAAGCTGTGTCTTGCCTCCGGCCCACTTGATGATTGGCTGGGTCGGGATCGGCGCCATTGGTAGGGATGTTAGCACCATCCGCCACACGGTCTCATCCAGCAGCGCAACCGGGTAAGCCAGAGAGGGCGGTTGCGGAATGGGGCGAAAATCCCTCAATATGAGAACTCCAGCCGGTTGAACTTCTGTCGTCCCATCTCTAAAGAAACCGACCTTATGATTAATCCCGGACTGCCCCCGAAGCAGGGCCTCTACGACCCTACCCACGAGCACGACGCCTGCGGCGTCGGCTTCGTCGTGGACATCAAGGGGCGTCGCTCGCATAACATCATCCGCCAGGCGCTGGAGGTCCTCAAGAACCTGCTCCACCGCGGGGCCTGCGGCTGCGAGATCAACACCGGCGACGGCGCCGGCATTCTGATCCAGATGCCACACACCTTCCTGTCGCGCGAGTGCCGGCGCCTCGGCGTCGTGCTGCCGGCGCCGGGCCACTATGGGGCCGGCACCGTCTTCCTTCCGCACGACGAGGAGAGAGCGCGCGCCTGCCGGGAGATGTTCGAGCAGATCATCAAGGAGGAAGGCCAGTCGGTCCTCGGCTGGCGCGACGTGCCGACCGACGACTCGCCGATCGGACCGAGCGCAAAGGCGCCCGAGCCGGCGTTCCGGCAGGTCTTCATAGCGCGCAGCCCCGACCTGCAGGACGAGATGGCGTTCGAAAGGCGCCTCTACGTCATCCGCAAGCGCGCTGAGCACGAGATCGCGCGCAGCGAGATCCCCGGGCGAGCCTTCTTCTACATCCCCAGCCTGTCGTCACAGACGATGGTCTACAAGGGGATGCTCTCGGCCGATCAGATAGAGACGATGTTCCCCGACCTCGTCGATCCGCTGATGGAGTCGGCGCTGGCGCTGGTGCATCAGCGGTTCTCGACCAACACCTTCCCCTCGTGGCCGCTGGCCCACCCCTATCGCTACATCGCCCACAACGGCGAGATCAACACGCTGCGCGGCAACAAGAACTGGATGCGCGCCCGCGAGGCGCTCTGCCGCTCCCAGCTGCTGAGCGACGACGACCTCAAGAAGCTCCTGCCCGTGGTGATCGAAGACACCAGCGATACGGCGACCTTCGACAACGTGCTCGAGTTCCTGGTCATGGCGGGGCGTCCGCTGCCGCACGCCGTGCTGATGATGATCCCCGAGGCGTGGGCCGGCCACGAAGCCATGGACGAGGACCTCAGGGCCTTCTACGAGTACCACAGTTGTCTGATGGAGCCGTGGGACGGCCCGGCTTCGATCGCCTTCACCGACGGCACCGTGATCGGCGCGGTGCTCGACCGCAACGGCCTGCGTCCGTCGCGCTACTACGTGACCAAGGATGGGCTGGTCGTCATGGCCTCCGAGGTCGGCGTGCTGGACATCCCGCCCGAGAACGTCCTGATCAAGGAGCGCCTGCACCCGGGGAGGATCTTCCTCGTCGACACGGCGCAGGGCCGGATCATCGATGATTCCGAGCTCAAGCGCGCCTACGCCACCGAAAAGCCGTACCGGCGGTGGCTGGACGAGCAGCAGGTCCACATCGACGACCTGGCGGAGCCGCCGCACGTCCCCGAGCCCGACCACGATACCGTCCTCGAGCGGCAGCTGGCTTTCGGCTACACGCAGGAGGACCTGAGGCTGCTGCTGGCGCCCATGGCCATGGTCGGCGAGGAGCCGCTGGGCTCGATGGGCACCGACACCTCGCTGGCGGTGCTCTCCAACCGCTCGCGTCCGCTTTACGACTACTTCAAGCAGCTCTTTGCCCAGGTCACCAACCCGCCGTTGGACGCCAACTTCGAGAAGCTGGTCACCCAGACGAGCTCGACGATAGGCCCGGAGGGCAACCTGCTAGAGCCCGCGCCCGAGGCCTGCCGCCAGATCGAGATCGACTCGTCGGTGCTGAGCAACGAGGACCTGGCGCGCATCGTCCATTCCGACCGGCCGGGACTGCGCGCGACCACGATCCCGATGCTCTTCCCCGCCGCCGAGGGCGCGGCCGGCCTCGAAGGGGCCGTCGCGGAACTGAGCCGGCGGGCGAGCGCCGCGATCGACGAGGGCTACAGCCTGCTGGTGATCTCGGATCGCGGAGTCTCGGCGGAGATGGCCCCGATCCCGGCGTTGCTGGCGACGGCGGCGGTCCACCACCACCTGGTGCGCGAGGGATCGCGTGTGCGAGCCGGCCTTCTCGTCGAGACCGGCGAGGCGCGAGAGGTGCATCACATGGCGCTGCTGATCGGCTACGGCGCGGGCGCCATCAACCCCTACCTCGCCTTTGAGACGCTGGACGACCTGCGACACGAGGGCTTCACGCCGGGGCGCGACCACGAGACGCTGGTCAAGAATTACATCAAGGCGCTGAACAAGGGCATCCTCAAGGTCATGTCGAAGATGGGTATCTCGACGGTGCAGTCCTACACGGGCGCACAGATTTTCGAAGCCATCGGCCTCAACAGCGACGTGATCGACCGCTACTTCACGCGCACGGCCTCGCGCGTCGAGGGCATCGGGCTCGACGTCATCGCCGAGGAGGTGCTGGTGCGCCACCGCCAGGCCTTCCCCGACCGCCCGCTGGCATCGACCGACCTCGATGAAGGCGGCGAGTACCAGTGGCGGCGCGACGGCGAGTACCACCTGTTCAACCCTGACACCGTGTTCAGGCTGCAGCACTCCACCCGCTCGGGCCGCTACGAGATCTTCAAAGAGTACACGTCGCTGATCAACAACCAGAACGAGAACCTGGCCACGCTGCGCGGACTCTTCCGGCTGCACCCGGCCGACCAGCCCATCGCCATCGATGAGGTGGAATCGGTCGAGTCGATCATGCGCCGGTTCTGCACGGGGGCCATGTCCTACGGCTCGATCAGCAGCGAGGCACACGAGACGCTGGCGATCGCCATGAACCGCATCGGCGGCAAGTCGAACACGGGCGAGGGCGGCGAGGATCCGGCGCGTTTCGTGCCCGACGATAACGGCGACCTCAGGCGCAGCGCGATCAAGCAGGTCGCGTCGGGACGCTTCGGCGTGACCAGCGAGTACCTGGTCAACGCCGACGAGCTGCAGATCAAGATGGCCCAGGGCGCCAAGCCAGGCGAGGGCGGCGAGCTGCCCGGCCACAAGGTCTACCCCTGGATCGCGAAGGTGCGGCACTCGACGCCGGGCGTCGGGCTGATCTCGCCGCCGCCACACCACGACATCTACTCGATCGAGGACCTGGCGCAGCTGATCCACGACCTCAAGAACAGCAACCCACGCGCCCGGATCAGCGTCAAGCTGGTGTCGGAGGTCGGCGTCGGGACGGTCGCCGCGGGCGTCGCCAAGGCCCATTCGGACGTGGTCCTGATCTCTGGTCACGACGGCGGCACGGGCGCCGCCAAGCTGACCTCGATCAAGCACGGCGGCGTGCCCTGGGAGCTGGGGCTGGCCGAGACGCAGCAGGTGCTGGTCCAGAACCGCCTGCGCGACCGCATCATCGTCCAGGCCGACGGCCAGCTCAAGACCGGCCGCGACGTCGTCATCGCCGCCCTGCTGGGGGCGGAGGAGTACGGCTTCTCGACCGCCCCACTGGTCGTCTTGGGCTGCATCATGATGCGCGTCTGCCACCTGAACACCTGTCCGGTCGGCATCGCCACCCAGGATCCAGAGCTGCGCAAAGAGTTCACAGGGAAGCCGGAGTTCGTGCAGCAGTTCTTCGAGTTCATCGCCGAAGAGGTGCGGGAGTACATGGCCGAGCTCGGGTTCCGCACCATGGACGAGATGATCGGCCGCGCCGAGCGGCTCAACATGCGCGAAGCGGTCGAACACTGGAAGGCGCGCGGACTCAACCTGGGCGCGCTGCTCTACCAGCCCGAGCACGGCCCCGAGGTCGCCATCCGCAAGGTCATCGAGCAGGACCACGGCATCGAGCAGTCGCTGGATGTGACCACCCTGCTGCCGCTCTGTCGGACAGCTCTCGAGGAAGGCAGCACCGTCGAGTTGGACATACCGCTGCGCAACGTCAACCGTACGGTTGGCACGATCCTCGGATCGGAGATTACGCGCCGCTACGGCGCCGCCGGCCTCCCCGAGGACACGATCAAGATCAACTTCAAGGGCTCAGCCGGCCAGAGCTTCGGCGCGTTCGTGCCGCCGGGGATGACGCTGACGATCGAGGGCGACGCCAACGACTACGTGGGCAAGGGCCTTTCGGGAGGGAAGATCGTGGTCTTCCCCCCGCGCGAGTCGACGTTCGTGCCGCAGGACAACATCATCATCGGCAACGTCGCGCTCTACGGCGCGACCGGCGGTGAGGCCTACTTCCGGGGACTGGCTGGCGAGCGCTTCGGCGTGCGCAACAGCGGCGCGTCGGCGGTCGTCGAGGGCGTTGGCGACCACGGCTGCGAGTACATGACGGGGGGCCGGGTCGTCGTCATCGGCCGTACGGGCCGCAACTTCGCGGCCGGCATGTCGGGTGGCGCGGCCTACGTCCTCGACGGCGACAGCACGTTCGCGAGCCGCTGCAACCTCGGCATGGTCTCACTCGAAGAGCTGGATGCCGAGGACCTGGAGAGCGTCCGCGAAATGCTCTCGGCCCACGCCCGCTACACCGAGAGCGCCGTCGCGGCGCGGCTCCTGGCGGATTGGCAGAACAGCCAGCGTTTGTTCGTGAAGGTCTTCCCCAACGACTACAAGCGGGTACTGACAGCAATCAAGCGCGCGCAGGAGACCGGCCAATCTGTGGACGAGGCGGTGATGGCGACCGCGCATGGCTGAGAAGAAGGCGAACAAGCTAACCGGCTTCATGCAGGTGCCACGGCAGACGCCGGCGCGGCGCCCCGTCCCCGAGCGTCTGCATGACTGGCAGGAGGTCTATCAGCCCTTCGAGGAAGAGAAGCTCCAGGACCAGGCGGCGCGCTGCATGGACTGCGGGATCCCGTTCTGTCACCAGGGCTGCCCCCTCGCCAACCTGATCCCGGAGTGGAACGACCTCGTCTACCGCAACCACTGGGAAGAGGCGCTGGAGCGCCTGCACGCGACCAACAACTTCCCCGAGTTCACCGGCCGGCTCTGCCCGGCGCCATGCGAAGGGTCGTGCGTGCTCGGCATCAACCGCGACCCGGTCACGATCAAGCAGATCGAGGTCTCGATCATCGATTACGGCTGGGACCGCGGCTGGGTCAAAGCGGCGCCGCCTGCGGTGCGTACGGGTAAGAAGGTCGCGGTCGTCGGCTCGGGGCCGGCGGGGCTGGCCGCTGCCGAGCAGCTCAACGCAGCGGGCCACCTGGTCACTGTGTTCGAACGCGCCGACCGCATCGGCGGCCTGCTGCGCTACGGCATCCCCGAATTCAAGATGGAGAAGTCGGTACTGGAGCGCAGGCTTCACGTCCTGGAAGAATCGGGGATCGGCTTCCGAGTGAACGCCAACGTCGGTGTCAACGTCCCGGCTTCGGAGCTGCGGGACGGGTTCGACGCCATCGTGCTGGCCGGCGGGTCGACGACGCCCCGTGACCTGGCAATACCGGGCCGCGAGCTGGCCGGGATCCATTTCGCCATGGACTATCTGACGCTCCAGAATCGCCGCTGCGAGGGCGACGAGATCCCGGACGCACAGTTCATCAGCGCGGCCGACAGGGACGTCGTAATCATCGGCGGTGGAGACACGGGCGCCGATTGCCTGGGCACCGTGCATCGGCAGGGCGCGCGGTCTGTCCACCAGTTCGAGCTATTGCCGCGGCCCCCCGACCACCGCAACCCACTAGACAACCCCTGGCCCCAATGGCCCAACATCTTCCGCACGTCGTCTGCTCACGAAGAGGGCGGCGAGCGGGAGTACTCGGTCGAGACAGTGCGCTTCACCGGCAACGGAAGCGTCACCGGCCTCGACGCTCGCCAGGTTGAGATGGTTGTCGAAGGCGGCCGGATGTCCTTCAAGCCGGTGCCGGGCAGCGAGTTCGCGTTGCAGGCGGACCTCGTGCTGTTGGCGATGGGTTTCGTCGGACCCGAGCGCGGGGGTTTGATCGACGAGCTCGGGATCGAGATTGATGCCCGGGGCAACGTGAGCAAGGACGAGAACTGGATGACCTCGGCCCCCGGCGTCTTCGTAGCGGGCGACATGACGCGCGGGCAGTCGCTCATCGTCTGGGCGATCGCCGAGGGCCGCAGCGCGGCGCAGGCCGCCGACCGTTATCTGATGGGTACGAGCGACCTCCCCTCGCCCCTCAAAGCGCTGGCCACCGGCTCCATCGGCGGCCGCTAGGCGGCCCCTCCCCCGCGGGAGACTACCGGCGGGCTGGATGGCGCGCTATAGCGGGGGCCGTACCGAGTATTTTCCGATCACTCGTCAGGAGCGGCACGCCCCTCGCCTCGGCGAGGGCTACGTAAGTGGCGTCGTAAGCGGTAAGACCACGAGCCGCCCACGAGGCAATAGCCTGCAGGTCGGGCTCGGCGATGTTGAGGCCCAGGAGTTGGAGGCGCCTCGGTAGGCCAACGATGAGGCCTTCCTCCCATCGCCAACGACGCGCCGCGACGTTAATGGCCTCCAGGAACAGCAAAGGGGGCGCCCACAGCGTCACGGTCTCCGCCTTGTGCTCGTGGAGGACGCGATTGGCGGCCACGACATCGTCCTCGGCCGCTGGTCCAAACCACGCCAGGACTATCGAGGCATCGACAACGGCAGCCGTCAACGAGAGTCGCGCATCTCCCTTATCTGATCAGTGACGCTGCCTTCGCCGGTGCCGTTGCGCTTTCCCATCTCCCGCAACTCGTCCAGCACCCGCTGGATCCGAGCGCGTCGCTCTTCGCTCTGCTGGGGCAGGACCTCGCGCTCGGCGAGCATTCTGAGGTAAGCGCTGCGAGACAACTGCTTAGCCCGCGCCCTGGCGTCGATGAGGGCGAGCAGTTCGTCGTCTATCGAAACCAATACCTTAGCCATCAGCTTAAGTATATCCCGATATCCACACTCCACGAAGGGAGCCGGAGGTTCGTCCTCAGCCTTCGACGGCCGGATGCGCGAGGAGCTGGACTCCGAGAAGGAGAATCACGGCGGCGAACAGCGCCGAGCGTGGCAGGGACTGGGGGAGCCGCGACTGATAGGCGCGGGCGCCCGCGAGCACGATCCCTGTAGCCCCCATGATCACGTGGGCTACGAGCACGGGTGTCGCTCCATGCGCGTGGATCACGCCAACCTCGAATGCTGCTACCAGCGCGGCGGGCAGGACGAGGAGGTCAGCCGTCGAGCGGGGTATCTGCCGCAACCGGTAACGGCTCTCCAGCCAGCCCGCGAGGATCAGTAGCGCCCCCAGGATCGCGTGGATGAGCCGATCCTTCGGGTCGATGAGCGATACGAGAAACAAACCGGCGCCGATGAGCACCAGGGAGACGGGCCAGATCAACGAACGGAACCGGCTCCGGTGCCAGAGACTGCCCGTAAGGCTCTCGACGCAGAGCAGCGAGCCCAGGAAGAGGAAGACGGCCCCGAACCAGCGGTGTGACTCCTCGGGCCGCGGGACGGGCACCTCGAACAGGCCCAAAAACGAAATCGCCTCGGGGACGTGCAGCAGATAGAGGCCGGGCGCCGTCAATCGGTTGGCTCCCAGGCCCGGCCAGCCAGGTCCTCGGCGCCACTGGGAACGCCTTCGCGCTCGGGTTCCAGGATGGGGATGAGCAGCTCGTCCTCGGACGCCCGCATGATCCGAATCACCAGGGGCAGGCAGAACACGGGCACGGCTACGCCGACCAGGACCAGTAGTACGGCCGGGTCAAAAACGAAGCGGCGGAAGGTCATCTCGCGTGGGTCGACGAGCGCGTCGACAGCGCCCCAGATCAAACCAGCGGCCGCGAGGGTGGGGCCGATCATGCCAACGACGAGTGCCCGGGCCTGTTTGGACATCGAAAGTGGCGCTCCCGCAGTCGCAGATTACCCCTTCGGCGGTACTCGCGTCTACCGGAGAATGCGGCCCGTTGGGCGGGTTGTCAGCAGTTCCAGGTGTGCGAGGCGAACGCCCAGTCGAGCAGACGGCCGGCGTCTTCAAAGCGGCCCGAATCGTTGAGGATGACCACGACCAGCTCGCGCCCATCGTTTACGGCGGAGGCCGCGAGCGAGGGCCCGGCGCCGCTCGTGAAGCCCGTCTTGACGCCGGTCGCCCCCGGATACTGGCGCAGGAAGCGATTGGTGGTCGAGAGGTTCATCGGGGCGCCGTCGATTTCGATGGTCGTCGCCGGCGCGCCGACAACCTGGCGAAAGCGGTCGTGCGACAGGGCCGCGGCGGCCAGGATCGCCATGTCGTGCGCGGTCGAGTAGTGGAGGTCGGCGTCTCGCCCGTGGGAGTTGACGAGGTGCGTATCGTGCAGGCCGAGGCTACGTACCATCTCGTTCATCTCCGCGGCGAAGACGGCCTCGTCGCCCGACACTTCGAGCGCGATCTCGCGCGCGGCGTCGTTCCCGGACACGGTCAGCATGCCGACGAAAAGGTCTTCGAGGGTGGTCGTCTGGCCGGGGATTATGCCTACGTCGGAGCTGCGCGTGTGCTGCCGCGAATCGATGTCGACCACCACGCGTCGCCCGAAGTCGCCGCTCTCGAGGGCGACCAGGGCAGTGACGATCTTGGTCAGGGAAGCGGGACGCGCGTGCAGATGTTCGTTGTGGCCGGCCAGGAAGGATCGCGAGGCCGGGTCGTATACCGCCCAGGCGCGGGCATGAATCGATGGCGGCGCCGCCCCGTTGGTGACGGGCGCCTCGCAGACGATGACCTGGGGCTGCGGCGGCGGAGCATCCAGCAGATCGCTCCAGGGCGACAGCGTGAACGCGGGCGCCAGCCCGGCGAGCAAGGAGGCGAATAGGGCAAGGAGGGAGTTGATCGTG
>WHTO01000268.1 GCA_009377665.1 Dehalococcoidia bacterium | reverse complement strand
GCCCGGCCTGTCGGTTGCTTTCGACCTGCCGACGCAGCTCGGGTATGACTCAGACCACGCCGCGTCAGAAGGCGAGGTAGGGAAGGTTGGCGTGGCTATCGACTCACTCCGCGATATGGAAGTGATGTTCGATTCCATACCGCTGGACCAGGTGTCGACTTCGATGACGATCAACGCGCCTGCTGCCGTCCTCGTGGCAATGTACATCGTCGCTGGCGAGAAGCAGGGCGTCGGCCATGGCGAGATACAGGGCACGGCACAAAACGACATCCTTAAGGAGTATGTAGCCCGCGGAACCTACATCTTCCCGCCGCGCCCCTCCCTACGCCTCGCTGTCGACTTGATGGTTTACTGCGCCGCGGAAGCTCCGAAGCTCAACAGCATCAGTGTCAGCGGTTACCACATTCGCGATGCCGGCTCGACCGCCGTACAGGAAATTGCCTTTGCCTTCAGCAACGCCCTCGCTTATATCGAGGAGGCTCAAAGGCGGGGAGTGGATGTCGACGACGTGGCGCCGCGTATCTCCTGGATATTCAACACGCAGAACAACTTCTTCGAGGAAGCCGCCAAGTACCGCGCCCTGCGACGCCTCTGGGCCCGCCTCCTGAAGGACCGCTTTGGCGCAAAGGATGCGCGCTCGATGATGTTGCGGACGCACGTGCAAACCGGCGGTGCTACCCTGACCGCCCAACAGCCGGAAAACAACATCGTCCGTGCCTCCCTCCAGGCTCTGGCCAGCGTTCTTGGCGGCGTCCAATCCCTGGCCCTGTCCTGTTATGACGAGGCGCTCGCTCTACCAACTCCGGAGGCCCAGCGCATCGCCGTCAGGACTCAGCAGATTGTCGCCCACGAATCTGGTGTCACGGAGACGATTGACCCGCTTGCCGGGTCCTACTTCGTCGAGGCCTTGACCGACCAGCTGGAGCAAAAGGCACGTGAGCTGATGGATCGGGTCGAAGACATGGGCGGGGCAGTAGCCGCTATCGAATCCGGCTACATGCAACAGGAGATCCAGGAGGCTTCGGTGCGCTGGCAACGCGAGGTCGAGTCCGGCCGGCGGACCATCGTCGGTGTCAATAAGTTCCAGGTGGACGAAGAACGGGAAGTGGGAATCTTCCGCCCGGACCCACGTGCAGCTGCTGCCCAGGTCACTGCGTTGAACCATCTGCGGGCTGAGCGGGACGGGCGGTCGGTTGAGGAATCGCTGTCCCGGTTGCGAGTTTCGGCACAGGATGAATCGGAGAACCTGATGCCGGCGATGATGGAGGCGGTGCGCCGTTACGCGACGATCGGCGAAATCTGCGGCGTTCTGCGCGAAGAATGGGGTGAATATACCCCTGTCACCGCCATTTGATTTATTGGAAACCTCGATAGCGCGCCGCCCTTGCATTCGTTTTAGCCCCTGAGTCGCTATAGTTTGGCTCACCGGCAGCCAATGCTGCTTCTCCAACTTCAATCGGCAGGGGGCGTGGGATGAGTTCACTCAGCGGTAAGGTTGCGCTCGTCACAGGGGCTTCGCGCGGCCTCGGGAAAGCGATAGCGCTGGAACTCGGTCGCCAGGGCGTGATGGTCGGCGTGAACTACAACAACACGGCAGAGGGTGCGGAGGACGCGGCGAAGACGATCAACCTCGGTGAAGGACGCGCGATCGCGGTGAAGGGCGACGTTGGCAGCTTCGCCGATTGCGAAAAAATGGTCGAGCAGGTTAGCAGCGAGCTCGGACCGATCGACATCCTCATCAATAACGCCGGGCTAAATAAGGATCGGACGCTCCGCCGGATGTCAGTGGAGGAGTGGGAGTCGGTGATACAGACCGACCTTAATTCTGTCTTCTATTGCACCAAGCTCGTGATTGACGGCATGATCGAGCGTAAGTACGGCCGCATCATCAACATGGCCAGCATCATCGGCCAGATGGGAAACGTCGGCCAGTCGAATTACGCCGCGGCCAAGGCCGGAATGATCGCCTTCACCAAGTCAGCCGCCCAGGAATTGGCCCGATTCGGGATCACCGTCAACGCCCTCACTCCCGGGTTCATCGAGACCGACATGCTGGCCGGCGTCCCCGAAGAGCCCCGCGCCGCCTTACTGGCGCGTATACCCCTCGGCCGCTTCGGGACCGCCGAAGAGGTCGGCCGTTTGGTTAGCTACATCCTCAACGATGGCGACTGGATTACCGGCCAACAGTTCAACATCAACGGCGGCATGTACATGGGTTACGCCTGACCAAGGGCTAACCAGCCGACTTTCCCTCCGATAGACTGGGCCTGCATGCGCCTGGTATTGCCCACCTTCTTTGCCGTCGTGCTCCTTGCAGCGAGCTGCGGCGGAGATGATCCCGACGATCGGGAACAGATAGAGACCGTGACCAACGAGTTCTTCGAAGGCCTTCTTGAAGGTGATTGCGACAAGCTCTCGAATTCGCTTGCCGAGGAGCGGCAGATACCGGAAGGCCAGTGCCGCGACTTTGTCCAGGGCCTCGAGGACGATTTCGCAGGCAATGTGTCGGAGAGCCTCGGCGGAACACTCGACGAATTCGAAGTGAGGATCGACGACGTACGCGCCATCGACGTTGAAGGCGGCGATTCGGCCAACGCCTCCGTTGTCGTGCACCTTACATTTGGCGCTGACGGCGATCTCAGCCAGGTCTTTGGAATTGATGGCGCCGACGGGGAGATCAGCGGTGAGGTCAACATTCCCACCCTGTTTGCCTACGTTCGGCAGGGCGGCGATTGGAAAGTATCAGACCCCTTCCAAAGCGGGCCCAGCAGCTGAACTTCGTCCGCCGGGTTACGCGACATGAGTGAGCCGTGGCTCACGGAAAACGACGCGTTGCTGGGCATCATCGAGGACCGCATCCGCCGGGCGGGCAAGATAACCTTCGCCGAGTTCATGGAGACGGCCCTCTATCACCCCGAGCTCGGCTACTACAACGCCGCATACAGCCCGATCGGCGAACGAGCGGACTACGTCACGAGCCCCGAAACCAGCGTGCTGTTCGGCCGTTTGGTTGCGCGCCATCTCATAGCCACCTGG
>WHTO01000267.1 GCA_009377665.1 Dehalococcoidia bacterium | reverse complement strand
ATCGACGCCGTCGGCGACGACTTCGCCATGGGCGGGCCGGGCACGTGCGGCAAGGACGGCCAGGGCGTGCCCGTGGGCACCGGTACCCCGACGTTGCGGGTGCCAGCCCTCACCGTCGGCGGGACGGCGGCCTGATGGGCGCCTCTGGAGCCCCTGGCGCCCCCACCGCTGCCGTAGCTGACGGTGGCGCCGACCTGATGGCCCTGGCCGACCGGTGGGTGGCCCAGGCCCGGCCCGGCGAGCAGCTCGAGGTGGCCGTGGCCCGCTCGACGAGCACCTCGGTGCGCGCTTATGCGGCCGAGGTGGAGTCCTTCACCTCGGCGACCTCCTTCGGGGTCGGGGTGCGGGTCATCGTGGACGGGCGCCAGGGCTTCGCCCACTGCGGCACGTTCGACGACGACGCCGTGGCCGAGGCGCTCGCCGATGCCAGGGACAACGCCGGCTTCGCCGAGCCCGACCCCTGGGCCGGCCTGGCCGAGCCCGATGGGGTCGCACCCGTGGACCAGGACCTGTGGCACCCGGCCGTGCTCGCGGTCGACCCCGCCCGCAAGGTGGCGCTGGCCCTCGAGCTGGAGGCGGCGACGCTGGCGGGCGACAACCGCATCACCGGGGTGCGGGACTCGGCCTACGGGGACTCCGCGGGCGAGTCGGCCATCGCCTCGACCGCGGGCCTGCGCACGACCGGCCGCTCGACGTCGTGCTGGCTGTCGGTGGTGTCGGTCTCCGTGTTCACTGCTCGCCGACGTTGGCTGCCCGGGCGATCGAGGGCGACGAGCTGAGCCTGCACACTCACATGCACCTGCGCGAAGACATCATGGCGCTCTATGGCTTCGAATCGAAATCGGAGCTGGCTATGTTCGAAAGCCTGATCAACGTCTCCGGCGTTGGACCAAAGGTGGGACTGGCGCTGCTTTCGACGCTGGGCGCAGAACGCCTGGGCATCGCCATAGGTAATAGTGATCTGTCGGCTCTGACGCGAGTGCCCGGCATCGGCAAGAAGACCGCCGAGCGCATAATCGTCGAGCTGCGCGAGAAGTTCCGCTCCCAGCCCGCCGGCGAGGAGGGCCCGGTTATCGGTATCGAGCACGAAGACGTGGCCGCGGCCTTGATATCGCTCGGCTATTCAGCGGCCGAGGCTGCCGACGCCGCGCGGCGGGTCAACGGGTCCGGCGTCAGCACCGAGGAACGGATCGTCGCCGCCCTGCGGCTGATGGACGCACGATGAAGTATCGGGAGTTGATCTTCCTCGTTGTTGTCCCGTTGGCAGCCGTCGCGCTGCTCCTCGTGGATGTCTTGGTCTGGTCGCCGTCGTGGTACGGCGACACGGAGCGCAACCTGCGTAACTTCCTTGTTCCCTCGGTTATCACGCTCTTTGGAGTCCTCGCCTACCTCGTCCTCGAGCGGCGGGAGGACAAGCGCCGCGAGCGCGAGCTGCAGGAAACAAACCAGCGTCTGCTCGAATCGGAGGCCCGTTTGCAGGAGTTGGCTATTACAGACCCGCTCACGGGTGTATTCAACCGGCGGCAGTTCTATGACAACCTGCAGGCGGAATTTCGGCGCGCGCGACGTTATAGCCGCCCTTTATCGCTTCTCCTGGTCGATATAGACCACTTCAAGCAGATCAACGATGAGTACGGACACATAAAGGGCGACCAGGTGCTGGCCGCGGTAGCGGTGATCCTGAGCAACGAGATCCGTGGCATCGATGTCCTCGCCCGCTTTGGCGGCGAGGAGTTCGTCGTGATGCTTCCGGAGACCAGCGCGGAGGCCGCCGACGTCGTTGGTGAGAAGCTGCGGCGGACCATAGAAAGCAGTGAGCTGCCCGATGGCATCGAGACGGGCCTGAACATCAGCGTCGGCGTCGCCTCGTTGACAGAGACGATGGAGTCGGAGGAAGAGCTCGTGCAGGCCGCCGACGCCGCCATGTACGAGGCCAAGCAAAAGGGACGCAATCGCGTGTCGCGGCAGCCCACAACGCGGCTCGATCCAGTCAGGGACCACCACCTTCGCGGCGCATAGCAGCCGCGCTGCGGCTCATGAACTGTTAGTCAGGCCGCGATCTGCCGTTAATTCCTTAAGGAATGTCATTTTGATCCCTGGAGCACTTAGCGCCGTGAAACGCATCGAGATCTTCACAGCCGTCTTTCTATCGGTCACTACCGTGGCCGTGTCCGTGCTCGATTTCCTGATCTACAGCGAGACCTTCAAGAACATCGAAGGCGGGATCCTCGGCTGGACAGGAAACCTCACGCTTCCCCTCCTGCTTCTTCTCTGCAACCTGATGTACTTCTTCATTCTCGAACGGCGCAAGGCCGCCCGCAGAATCCACCAGGCGGAATCGGGCACACGTGTCCACCAGCTGGCGATCCGCGACCCGGCGACGGGGTTCTTCAACCGCCGTCATTTCTACGAACAGCTCTCTATCGAACACGCGCGCTCAGTGCGACACGGCAGGGCCATGTCCGTCCTCATCGCCAGCTTCGACGACCTGAAGCGTGTCGAGCAGCTCCACGGATCCGTCCACGCCGACCAGACGTTGCGTCGGCTCGGCCAGCTGCTCAAGGAGAATCTGCGCGAGACCGACATCTTCGCTCGCTATACCAGCGACCAGTTCATCGTCCTTCTTCCTGAAACTGCTCAACCGGGAGCAGTTCGCGTCGCCCAGAAGCTGCGCGATGAGCTGGCCCGCGTGGTTAAGACCGAGAATGGCTATTCGCGAGCCACGGTGAGCATCGGCGTTGCCGGTCTCGAGCCCACGATGAAGTCGGAACACGAACTCGTCGACTCCGCAGCCGAAGCCCTGCACGACGCCCGCAGCCACGGCGCCAACAACGTCAGCTGGCCTCACGACGGCGACACCGAGCCGGCGCCCCTGGCCCTGACCAGCTAGTGCACTGTCTCATAAATAGGGTTACCCAAAGCGGGCTTCGTCCTCACCATCAGGTCTCTCACCTTAGCCGCCGCAAGCTTGACCTGGCGTGACAGCTCGAGCGGCTCCAAGCTCAGGAAGAGCCTGGCCAGCCTCTGCTCCATCGCTGGGCTG
>WHTO01000266.1 GCA_009377665.1 Dehalococcoidia bacterium | reverse complement strand
CATCCTACGAGTGGAGCGTTGCCCGGCTTCCTCTTTTTGCTGAGCAAGGTATACTCAGCCTCCAACCAGGTCGACTTCCGCGACAGCCGGGTGGCGTTGTTCGCGTGAAGCGCTGAGTAGGTGCACATACGTTGCCTGGATGACGGCGGTTGGCAGGTTGCCTTGCCACCGGCTGTCGCCTTTGAGCAGTATTCCCCGAGGTCTTTGGGCGTTCGGATGGTGGGACCTTCACCGTACGGCCTGTAGGGGGACTAAAGGGGTGTCGCTTGTCCGAAGAGTTCATCGTTAGTGTGACGCTGCCCGGCACGCCAGAGCACTTTACTCGCGCCTGCAGTGGCAGCATACGCATCGGCCGCAGCCCGGATGCGGACCTGCAGCTCGTCCATCCCCTCGTCTCACGCCAGCACGCTGAGGTCGCGATGCATGACGACGGCACCTTCGTCGTGGCGGACCTGGGCAGCAGCAACGGCACGGTGGTCAACGACCAGATGCTCAACGACGCGAGCCGTGAGATCTCCGGCGAGGCCTCGTTGCAGATCGGCCCCTACGTCCTGCGCCTGGCGCCCGGCAGTGTTATCCAGGAAGACACCTTCCTGAGCAACATCAGCCGCAACCCCAGCGGCCGTGTCGCGCTCGATAGCGGAATGCGGGTGCTCCTGGTTGATGGCCAGCCGGCGGTTGAAGGGCTGACCGGCCTCGAATACCGTCTCATGGAGGCGCTGACGGCCGCCCAGCCCCGCCTCGTGCCGAACCAGGCGATAGGCGATGCCGTCTGGGGCAGCGGCCTCTGGGACACCTATATGCTGCACAATCTGGTACGCCGCGTCCGCCGCAAGCTCGAGGCGAAGAACCTGCCGGCCGACGAGCTGATCGTCAGCGTCCCCGGCGGCGGCTACCGCGTCACCTAGTTGGGAAGATTCAGGTCGTAGGGCAGGGACGATTGCGGCATGTAGGTCGCAATCGGCGTTGCCAACTGCACGCCGTCAACGACGAAGCGGATCGTTGCGCCGGTCTGATGGCAACCGCCGGGTGAGCCGAGGGCGGGGAAGTTCATCGCCGTCGCGCCTGCCGTTGTGATCACCGTCGCGCACTCGACGCCATTTACCTCGGCGGCAACGCGTGCGCCGCTGACCGAGTTGCCGTTGCGGCGAACGGTGATGAGCAGGGTCATCTGCAGGGGTGGCGGCGGAGTCGCGGTCGCAGTGGGGATCGCCGTCGCGGACGGTGTGGAATAGGTAACCGCGGGCGGCGTCGGCACAGCAGGAGCATCGGCGGGCATGACCTTCGATATGAACCAGGCAGGAGAGCCGCCCGGCCCCCAGGCTGTCTCAGTCCCGGTGCCGTAGTCAACCAGACTCAACTGCCCCGGCGCCGTTTCGATGAGCAGCGCATCGCCTTTGCGGTTGAAGGAGAACACGGGCGGCGAATTCGCCGTAGCCTCAGGAAACTCGATCGCCGGCACCCTTATAAGATCGGCGCCTTCAAGGCGATAGAGGGTCCAGACTCCGCCCTCCAGGACGGGAAAGTGCAGCGCGCCATCGAACGGTGACGCTACCGGCAGGCCGTAGACAACGCCGGTCTCCGGCGCGAGGAGCAAGGTAGCGCTGCCGTCCCAACGGCCGATGCCGCAGCTTCGGCTTGCCCCCGTCCCGCGGCAGACCTGGACGAGCAGGGTGCCATCGTCCGCTACCTGGAGGCCGCTGATGTACCCGGAGGTAACTCCGAAGCCGGCGCCTGTCAGCGTGAAGGACGTTAGCGGGAAATCGATGCGTGTCTCGTCCGCCAGGGTGCCGCTGCGCAGCCGGCCAAACTCGATGTCGCCGGTCGCGTTGCGCGGCACTTCGACCGCGAAAACCTCACCTCCGGGCGTGTTCGGCAGGGACCAAAGGAAATAGAGCAGGCGGCCGTCCGGCGACCACTGCGGCGAGGAAATCAGGCGCTGCAGGCCATCGGGCGTCCTCTCATCGAGATTGTTTGTGGAGAGCACGATTCCATCGTTCGCCGGCCGGCCCGGCTCCACGATGCGCAGCTGGGTTGAGATTGCGTCGTCGCCGCCCGGTGTCTGGCCATCGGTCGGCTGGGTCGTAACGTAGGCAAGGTAGGCGCCGTCGGGGGACCAGTCGGCTTCTTGCACGTTGTCGCCTCTCGATAGCGGCACGGCGTCCTGGCCGTTCTCCCGTCCGAGCGAAAGCTTCCCGTCGGCCTCGAGAAATGCCACCGTCCGGTCGTTCACAGCGACGGATACGATGCCGTCCAGTATGTCGCTTTTGCAAGCGGTGCCGGTGGGACAGTTCGGGTCGAAACGCAGAGCAGTGCCCTGGATGCAGGCAGCCTGAGCAACGTCCAGCGATACCGGGAACTCGAGCGCCAGGCAGGCCGCGGCGACGGGCGGCGGCGGGACCTGAGTGGGCGGAGGAGGGACGATCACGTTGTCATCGGGTGGCGCCGTGTCATCTCCCTGCATCAGGAAGACAGCGGCGACTGCCACCACCGCGACAACGGCAGCCATTAGCAGGCCGGCGCCGGCGAGGCGGAGCCGCCCGCCGCGACGGCCGTCCATGCCCGCGGGCGCCGCCGTCTCAGCGTTTGCCAGCGCCTGCAGCCGCTCGAGGCTGACACGCAGGTCTTCGAGGCTGCTGGCGCGCGAGACGAGGGGCCGCACGTCTCTGGTGAGCTGCTTCGATTTCAAGTAGTCGAGAGCATCGCGCTCGGCATCGTCCTCCTTATGCACGTCGATGCCGGGGCGGCGCAGGTGCACGCTGCCGTCGGGCAGCAGATGCAGGGTGTCGTTGTCCAGGTGCAGGGGCACCTCCGCTGCCTTCGCCTCGGAGATGAGCGCCTGAAGGGACTCGGTGTAGCCGAGAAGGGCCGAAGCGCCGATCAGCTGGGGCGCCTCCGGCAGGCCGATCTCGTCCCGGGCGACCCAGAACTGGAATTGACCGGCCGGCGGGTCTGTCCACGCCTCTCCCGGGCGCAGGATCAGGCGGTTGGTCTGCAGGAGATGCTCGGCGCCGAGCGGTGTCAGCCTCGGGTTCTCGGCGACTGCTTTGCGCAGCTCCTCGCCGAGCATC
>WHTO01000265.1 GCA_009377665.1 Dehalococcoidia bacterium | reverse complement strand
CCCACCTTGGTATTGGTCAGCGGATGGTCGGTGAGCGTCGGCAGCACGAAGCTTACGGAGGGCAGACCACCACTGGAGGCGTCGGCGTAGAACTGTTCCTGTCCGGCAAGGTTCTCGTGCAAAGCCGGATTGAGCCAAAAGCGGTCCATGGCCAGTATGGGCGCCCAGTACAGCGGAGAAGGCGTCGCAATGGATGGATCGAGGTAGTCCCCACCGAGGACAGCCTCGCCCTCGATCTCATCGATCGGACCGATGTAAAACTTCCAGGAAACGCCGGCGTCCTGAAGCTGATCGAAGACGGTCTCGAAATCAGCCGTTGCTAGCTTCGCCAGCGCGTCTTTCGTCCCCGGAGCAACACCGTGGGGGTCCCCCGCCACGAGGTACAGGAGGTTCGTCAAGCTCCCGCCGAACGTCGATGAGAAGTAGTTGTCGAAGAGGACAAACTGGTCTGCTACCGACCACAGTCCACCGGCCGTCGCCCGGTTGTGATACACCACGGGAAGTTCCGCGGGAAAGCCACGGTTAGCCTGTGCTCTCAGGAAGCCGTCCATCGTGCCGGCGTTGTAGGCCGCTCTCGCCGCTGCGGAGCTATTAGAGAGTTGCTCATCCCCGGGGGGTGGCGCCATTCGGCGGGCGAGCACCTCATTGAAAAGTATGGGGCTAAGCCGTTCACGGCTTTGCGGCAGCAGCGGGAAATTATTCACCTCGTCGAAGCCGTTAGCCCCAGGGTACGTCCCGAAGTAAGAGTCAAAAGTGTGGTTCTGCTGGATGATCACAACAATGTTGTCAATGCGCTCTGACTGATCGTTACCCGGCTCAAAGGACACCTGCTGATCGACCGCCGGCTCGCTTTGATCCCCACCTATCGGTTGGGGTCCGCGCGCTAGCACCTCGTCGTCCGCTTCGGACTCCGCCAGGTTCACGCCGGGGTTATCGAGGGGGTCACCGCCCACAACGTCGTAGACGACGATTCTCGGCTCCGCTCCGGCGGGGAGGACTGAGCCCTGCTGTAGCGCACCCTGGTCGTCAACATAGACCGCGTGCGCGACCGAACCGTTGTACTTCGCGACGTAGTGACTAAGACGGTCGCTGTAGAACGTCGAACGGGCCGCGGAGTACGCATCCCACACGACATAATGAACGCTGCTGCTGCGGAGGGCGAGATCCGGATTGGGTAGAGGAAGATAGGCGGGGTTTCGGCGTTCCGGGTTCGGGCTGACACTGAGCGCCACTGAATCGCGCTGTCCGTAGAAACGGAGGATGTTACCCAGCGAAGGGCCTATCGTCAGGAAACGTGCGTCCGGGGAAGTGTTTGACCGCACCCAGTGGCTAAACTCGCGGGCGCCGGCGAAGTCCTGGACCTCGACCTTCATATCCAACGGCGCGCTGTGTACCTGATGGCCTGAGCTGACGAGGGAGAGCGAATTACTGCCCAGGTAGAGCACCAGCAGAGCCACGCCGGCAGCAAACGCGGTTGCCTGGGCACCCGGATCCTTTAGTGCCGGCAGGGTCCTGGCCAGGCGCTTCAAGACCTGCTCGAGGCCGACGGCGGCGCAGATTGCGATCCCCGGGGCAACAACCATCAGGTAAGGGAAGAGCTTTGTAGGCCAGCTCATGAAGAAGAGTAGAAAGACCCCGAGCCAGCAAAGCGTGAGCATATCCGTAACGCGGCGGCGTCTCGCCATCAAGACCGCACCCGCGATCGACGCGGCGAGGACGGGGAGGCTTGCGTATTCCCAGAGCACCCGGATGAAGTAGTCGGGGTCATTGTTCGGAGGTCGGGCGAACTGCCACAGAACGAACGACGAAGCGTTGAGCGGGGAAATGAGACGCGTCAGGACGAAGGGCGCCACGATCATCGCGAAAAGGGCGAATCCGAGGAGCATCGCCCTTCGGGATTGGTATCGCCACCTGCCGCTCCAATAGAAGAAGAGTCCAAGGGCCGGCAGGATCAAAACGCCGGTCTCCTTGCTGAGGACAGCCGCGCCCGTCGCCGCCCAGGCAACCACCAACCATGCCCCACTCCTGGTTTTGCTTCCCTTCGCCACCGCCAGCAAAGCCAGCAAGACGAAGAAGGCCATCGGCACGTCGACCAGGACCTGCCGGGAGACCACGACGTGGTAGGGCATCGTCGCCAAAATGGCGGCCGCAACCAGGCCAACCCGCGGTCCGTAGAGCTCCTTCGCGAGCAGGCCGGTGAGGATGACGGAGCCCATGCCAAAGCCGAGGGCGACCAGCAGACGAGCACTGAGATCGCTTACTCCGACGAACTGAAACAGCGCTCCAACCAGGAGTTGGAGCAGCAGGGGATGCGCCCGGAAGAGGGAGAAAAACTGCGACAGTGTGCTGTCGCCGAACAGCGCGGCGGCCTGGCCGGAGTAGACCGCCTCGTCGCTGTTGAGGCCCACCCGATCAAGGGCATAGACCCTGAGGGCAACCGTCGCGACCAAAACCGCCGCGGCACAGCCCACCAGGAGCAGGGAAAGCGGGAGAGCGCCATCCACGACGCGGCTTCGCCAGGCCGCGGCTGCGCGCGGCCTGCCGAGTGCCGGTGCGGAAAGACTCATGATTCCTCGAAGCGCCCCTTTGGGTCGCTGCGGCGGAGCCGGATCGTGTTGCGAGCCACCTGCGGCGCGGCATCAGCCTGGCGCAACGACAGTGAGTGACCCGTGCTACCTCAACCTGATCGTGGTTTATCTCACACCGAGTTCTCCCTGACCGTTAACTTCGCGTAGCCGCGAACAAGGCCCGCGCACAAGGCGCGGGTATGTAGGTTGTAAGTCCGGCTTTCCACTCTGTCAAACGCGGAGCGTTGTAGTGGGGCTTGCATCAATTACGTCAGACTCCGTGGACCGGCGGGCAGGAGTTTCGCCGGCGAGGACGTGGATCGCGGAGGGCCGCCGTCCCCGCACCGCGCATGCCGCACTTCAACCGGATTGAATTAAAAAGTGGTACCCCCGGGGTGACTCGAACACCCGACACACGGTTTAGGAAACCGTTGCTCTATCCGCCTGAGCTACGGGGGCACCGGAACAGGCTCATTCTAGCCAGCGCCGCGCGTCCGATACCCGGTCTTCGGCA
>WHTO01000264.1 GCA_009377665.1 Dehalococcoidia bacterium | reverse complement strand
AGGCCTCGATATCGTCGTGGAATTCGGCGCAGGCCGGGTTCATGAACGCACGCTGCCGTTTCTCTGGTCGATAAGGCTGATGCGCAGCTTCTGCAGGCCCAGGCGGATGCGCGTCTTGATCGTGCCCAGGGGCTGGCCGAGGCCTTTGGCGATCTCCTGCTGGGTGTAGCCGCCGAAGTAGGCGAGCTGGATCGCGAGCCGCTGGTCAGGCGGCAGGATGTGCAGCGCTTTCTGGATCACCACCCGCTCGTCGCTGAGCACTGCCGGGTCTTCGCCGTCCTGAGTGCTGGGCGCGGACGCGAGCATCTCCTCGGCGGCGAGGCTGGGCGGGTTCTCGTGCTTGAAGCGGCGGCCGCGGCTGCGGCGCTCGTCGATCGATCGGTTACGCGCGACACTGAGGAGCCAGGTGAGAAAGCGGCCGCGGCTAGAGTCGAAGAGGTCAGGGCGGCGCCAGACTCTCAGGAACACTTCCTGTGTGAGGTCTTCAGCCAGTTGCACGTCTCTCACCATCCGTAAGCAAATCGAATAGACGTAATCACCATAACGGTCGTAGAGGGCTTCGAGGGCCTTCGGGTCCCGTTCTTCGAGGGCGTTAACGAGAAGTTCATCCGGGGCGGTGGCGTAATTCGTCAGCGATCCGGCTTCGCTCGAGGCGTCCTCATTTATGTCTACGCCCCAGGGAAGCGAACGGATTTGTAGGGGTTTGTCGGCCGGGTTCTCAAGCGACATTTCGACCTATCCTGACTTCAATTTTAGATCGGGAACGTCGCTCTGAGTCTATATATTTCATCGAAATGCTCTATGGCACTCTTCCGGCCGCCCGGAGGTCTCTGTAAATCAGACAGCACCTTCGCGTGCCAAAGCTTCGATCTCGGCCTCGCCGTAGCCCAGCTCGCCTAGGACCTCGGCGTTATGCTGGCCTACTGATGGCACCGGCGCGGGCTGCTCGACGACGCCCTCGATGTTGAAGGGCGAGCGCAGCACGTCGACCGTGCCGCCGCCCGCGGCGATGTTGATCAGACGGTCTCGGGCAAGGACCTGGGGATGCCGCAGCACCTCGCTGACGTCGTTGAGACGGCTGTAGGGGATCGAGGCCCGCTCGAAGCGCTGCTCCGCTTCTTCGACGCTCAGTTGAGAGAGGTATTCGTCGATCAGCGGCTCAAGCTCGCCGCGGTTGCGCAGACGCAGCTCGTTGTTCTTGAAGCGCTCGTCCGTGGCAAGTTCGGGGCGGTCGAACACGTCGCTGCAGAGCCGCGTCCATTCGCGCTCGTTCTGGATCGCGATGACGACCTGGCGGCCCGCGGCAGCAGTGTAAGGGCCGTAGGGGACGATGCTGGCGTGGCGGGCGCCGGCGCGCTGCGGCTTCGGCCCGTGCGTTGCCATCAACGACAGCGGGCTCATCCACTCCATGATCGAATCGAAGAGGCTGACGCGGATCGCCGCGCCCTCGCCGGTCACCGACCTGCGGTAGAGCGCCGCGAGGATGGAGCTGAAGGCATAGAGGCCTGAGGACAGGTCGACGACGGAGACGCCGACCTTGGCCGCCTCCTCGGCAGTGCCGGTCACGGAAACGACGCCGGTCTCAGCCTGCAGCAGGAGGTCGTACGCCCGGCGGTCGCGGTAGGGCCCATCTTCGCCGTAGCCGGTGACCGAGCAGACGATCAGCTTCGGGTATTTCGCGTGCAGAGTGGCGACGTCGAGGCCGAGGCGGTCGAAGGCGCCCGGCGCGAAATTCTGCACCACAACGTCGGCGCGCTCGACGAGGCGGTTGGCAACCTCAATGCCCTTCGCGTGCTTGAGGTCGAGGCTCAGGCTGCGCTTACCGCGGTTGAGCCAGGTGAACCAGGTCGATTCGCCGTTGATAACGCTGTCGTAAGCGCGGGCGAAATCGCCCTCGCCGCGGCGCTCGATCTTGACCACATCGGCGCCGAGGTCGGCGAGGTGACGGGTGCAGAGCGGCGCCGCGACGGCCTGCTCAAAGCCAACAACGCGAAGTCCGGCAAGAGGGAAGGATGAGGTTTCCGCAGCAGTCTCCTTCGGCAGAACTGCAGGGATTCTACGGGAGAAGAGGCCTTGAAGGGAGTACCCCAGCTATGGCAGGACGACCACCAGCGTCACAAACCTGAGCGTCGAGTCTCCGACCCGGCCAGTAACCTCCCAGCAGCCTTGAGTTGGGAAGGTGAGCGCCGACTCGAGGAAGGCCAGCCCGTCATAGTGATCCCCTACTGACGCACGAAGCGGTGGTGCGGAGGCATCGAGCCGACGTCCTTCGATCTCAAGCGCACTTGAAGGCTCTGGGGACCACCACCAGAACTTCATGGCGAGAGAACCGTCGGCGCCGATCGCTCCAGGCCCTTCGGGGTCGAAGGTCACGATGCCTCCTGGCCAGAGGCCCACCCACATGCCGTTCTCAAGATGTGCATCGGCGATGGGCGGCATTCGCTCGCCGGGGGGAGTGCCGCCGCTTGCGCGGGTGACCGGACAAAGCGTGTTGACGACCAGAGGCGTTGGCAAGGTCGGAGGGCGGAATCGGTCGACCAGAGGCGTGGAAGTGGAAACGGGCGTAGGAGAGGCGACACGTTGAGCGGATAAGCACGCCGCAGCGAAGACGGTTCCCGTCAGCAGGCCGAGGAGTAAGAGTAGGAATCGATTTCTTATGAGCATGGCTACCGCAATACACTGCCAAGTTGCTCTTGGTTCCCTATTCTCCGCCGCAGGGATTCTACGAGAGAAGCCGCCTTGAAGGGGTACCCGGCAGCTGCTAAGGCAATACCACCACCAATGTGATAAACGTGAGCGTTGAATTGCCGACCCTGCCGGTGACTTCCCAACACCCTTGCGTTGGAAAGATCAGGCCAGTGGCCTGGAAGTACTGACCGTCGTAGCCCGCAGAAACATGCGCCTGCAAGGGCGGGGCTGCAGCATCAAGACGCCGGCCCTCAATCATCAGGTGGCCGCCCTCGAGCGGGCGCCACCATGGGAATTTCATCGCCAAAGCCCCGTCGGCTTCAACAGAGCCGGGACCGTTTGGTTGGAAGACGACCGTTCCTTCAGGCCAGAGCCCAACCCATTGACCGTTCTCCTCGTACATGTTG
>WHTO01000263.1 GCA_009377665.1 Dehalococcoidia bacterium | reverse complement strand
GCGGTGAGGTCTTCAATCGTATCGCGGGCGATGCCGAGGACGAGCGGGACACCTCCCGCTTCCCGCACCAGCGCCGCGACGCTGTAGCCGTTGCTGTCGTAGATTTTGCCCGGCTCGTGCGGTTGACCGAGCTCGAGCAGCTCATCACCGGTGGAGAGCACGGCGACCACGGGGCGGCGGTAGACCGAGACGTCTTTCATCCCAAGAGAGGCCAGCACTCCCAGTTGTGCCGCACCCAGCTCGGTGCCGGCGCGCATCACGAGGCTGCCCTGCTTCACGTCTTCACCGGCATAGCGCAGGTTGGCGCCCGGCTTGGCAGCCTTGAGGATGCCGACAGCGTCGCGGCCCTTGGCGAAGTGGCCGAACATGCGGCCCGGCGGCTCGTCTGTCTCCTCGAAGGGCACGACGGCGTCGGCGCCGCGCGGGATCGGCGCGCCGGTCATGATCCGCACCGCGGCTCCCGGCGTAACCTCGCCGTCGTAGATATAGCCGGCCGCGACTTCGCCGATCACGCGCAGGGTGATCGGGTTCGACTCGGAGGCGCCGGCCGTGTCGGCAGCACGCACCGCGTAGCCGTCCATCGCCGTGTTGTCCAGCGGCGGGATAGTCAGGGGCGAATAGGCATCGGCGGCCAGCACCTGGCTCAGCGCGTCGCCGAGGGGTTTGGTCTCCGGTTCGAGGCGGGGGATGAGGGCGAGGATGCGCTCCCGCGCTTCCTCGACGCTGATCATCCCGTCGGCGGGCATGTTGTGTTCGATACTCGTAATCCCTTTGGCTGAAGGCAACTTACCGCGTCTTAACTCAGGCGAACGGCCAGGCAGGTCGTCGTGCGCTGGACGCCTTCGATGCTCTGGATGCCCTCCGTAATCGCTGTACCGAGTTTGTCCAGATCTTCCGCCTCGAGCTGCACGATGACGTCGTAAGGGCCGGTAACCGTGTCGACGCCAGTAACGCGCGCATCAGTGTGGCTCAGCGCTAAGATCGCGTCTCCGACACCCTTGGAGTGACCGACATCGGCCTCGATCAGCACGTATCCTCGTACAGACATGGCGCTTGCCTCCTTGAACTCCCGGCCGCGGGGCGCATCCCCCATGTGTGGAGTGAATCCCCCACAAGCGGGTGAACACGATCATAGGCTGGCTGTGATACGTGTCAACACGTCTGGCGAGGCGGAAGCCGGTCCGCTGCCAACTGTGAAAGCAGCAATTCACTTACGGTCCTTTAACGCCGTGTAAACGGGCTCTAGCCTATACTGTCCGAGTCCTAACAGACTGAAGGGGAGAATACAGCCTGCTCCGCCGTAAGCGCTTTTGGCTCGGCCTCATCATCACCGTGATCTTCCTGGGCATTTTCATAGCCCGGACTGATTTCGATGAGATTCATGACGCCTTCTCGAGCGCCGACTATGCTCTGGCGCTGGCGGCGGTCCCCCTCTACTTCATCGGCTTCTGGATACGTACGATCCGCTGGCGCCTGCTTCTCTCCCCCGTACGGCGAGTCAGCACCCTTCGCCTTTACCCCGTCGTCCTGATCGGGCTCATGACCAACAACGTGGCTCCCCTGCGCGTGGGCGAGCTGGTGCGCGCATATCTCGTCGGCGAGCGCGAGTCGTTGAGCAAGTCGACCGCCCTTGGCACAATCGCCGTCGACCGCACGTTCGACGGCTTGACCCTGGTCATGATGCTCGGCATCGTCGCGGCGCTCAGTGGCTCTAACGGTGGCGTGAAGGGCGTCGGTATCTTCACGGCGGTATCGTTTCTCTGCGCGAGCCTTGTCCTTGTCAGCCTCGCTCTCTCACCTCAGCGCGCCCGTCCGATCCTCTCTCGCCTGGTAAACCTCTTCCCGGCGCCCCTCGCCGAGAAGATCGAGTCGCTGATCGATTCGTTCTCCAGCGGTTTGCAGGCGATCCGCAGTCCCCGGACGCTCGCGATCGCGGCGGTCGCCTCGGTCAGCTCCTGGCTGGTGGAGGGAAGCATGTACTATATCGTCGGCCAGGCCTTCGACCTCGATGTCGGTTTTGAGGTCTATCTGCTGGTCCTCGCCGGCGCCAACCTCGCGCTTTCGATCTTCGCCTCGCCGGGCGGCATAGGGCCCTTCGAGGCGACAACGCAGGCCGTCCTGCTCTCTTTCAGCGTGCCCGTTGGCCAGGCCTTTGCCTATGCCGTGGATGCGCACCTACTGCAGCATCTGCCTCTACCACCAGGAGCTCGTGACCGAGGAGTGGGTGCGGGCACGCTACGAATCGGCCAACAACCCGGCCCACATCGCCGCGAAAAAGAACTCGGCTCGGGCGCAGCGAGACCTGCTGGCAGAGTCGGGCAGGATCAAGTGCCCCGTGCTCGTCACCAAGGGCCGCGATGACCGACTCGGACCGATCGACCACCAGCTCAGGCTCCTTTGGTCGATTCCGAACGTGCGCCTGGTCATCTTCGGAGAGTCGGGCCACTGGTCCCACCTGGATCAGCCGGACGACTTCGCCAAGATCGTCATGGCGTTCTTAGACGAGTAGCAGAGACCGGACGTGGCCGACTCCATCGTGATGGAATGCCCCCGCTGCGGAGGGCCGCACGACGGCGACTCCTGCCAGAGGGTCATTGTCTTCCAGAGTTACGTGTTTTCACCGCCGTATGTCTGCATGTGCTGCGGCGCCAGGGTGGCGCCGGCGAGGTGGCTGAAAGCCCACACCTGCGAAGGCTGCGAGTGGGGCTCATGCGAGCAGTCGCCGAAAGGCTGGCATCCACGGCCAAGCTGGCGTGAGACAGACGACGGTACAGAGGCTTTCGAAATGTATATCCAGTACGTTGAGGCGATTCCGGTGCAGCGCTTCAGGCGCTAGGCGGGCAAAGGGAGTAAGAGATGGCACGAGTACCCTTCGTAACGCCCGAGCTCGTCCCCGCGGGCCACCTGGAGGATTACGAGGCGATAATCGCCCGGCGAGGCGGCGGACCGATCAAGTCCGGGCCAACGTCGGTGATGATTAACAGCCCTCGCATGACGGTGCTGGCCACGGCGCTCAACGACTACCTGGTGACGGACACGGTCCTCTCGAAACGCATCCAGGAGCTGGCCATCCTCATCGCCGCCCGCGCCTGCAGCT
>WHTO01000041.1:9065-19214 GCA_009377665.1 Dehalococcoidia bacterium | reverse complement strand
GAGAGGCGGCCGTCAGCGGGACCAGCTCGTGAAGATCTGCCTGCTGATGTACATGGGAAACATGTATTCGGGCGGCCAGGGCATCTACATCGACTACCTCTCTCGCGAGTTCGTGCGGATGGGCCACGAGGTCCACGTCATCTCCGGTCCGCCCTGCCTGGAGCTCGACGAGCGCGTGACGGTGCACCGGGTGGAGGCTTTCAACTTCTTCCTGGACCCTGTCTCGACACTGGCGGCGTACAGGGCGCCGTGGCGCATACTCAGCCCGCTGAACTTCTACGAATTCGCAGCGACGCGCGTGGGCATGTTCCCGCTGATGTTCGCCTACTCGTTTCGCGCGGCCCGCAGGCTGGCCGAGCTGCAGAGGACGCACCGGTTCGACGTGGTCCACGACAACCAGCACCTCGGCTACGGCCTGCTCTTGATGAAGCGGATGGGCCTGCCGGTCGTGGCGACGCTGCATCACCCGTTGAAGATCGACCGCGCTGAGGCCATCGCGCAGGCGGCTGGGCCGCTGGAGTTCACCCGGCACATGCTCTTCTACCCGTTCGTGATGCAGGACATCGTGACGCCGCGGCTGGACCGCGTGATCACCGTCTCCAACAGCGCAGCGGCGGCCATTGAGCAGGCCTTTCCGGTTTCGCGAAGCGATACCCTGCGCGTCGTCTATAACGGGGTGGACACAGACCAGTTTCATCCCGATGCCGGGGCTGAGAAGGTACCCGGGCGAATTATTTATGTCGCCAACACGGAGGATCGGAAGAAGGGCGCCCGGTTCCTTCTCGAAGCGCTCTCGCTGCTCCAGCGCGAGGGCGAAGAGTTCCACCTGGTGCTGGTCGACCGCGATAAGGATGACCTGGAGCTCGTCCCAGGGTTGTTGCAACAGTGGGGCCTCGATGGGCGGGTGACCGTAACGGGCAGGCTGAGCCGCGAGGAACTCGCGGCTCTCTACCGCAGCTCTGAGCTGGCGGTTTCGCCGTCGCTATACGAAGGGTTCGGGTTCCCGGCGGCGGAAGCCATGGCGTCGGGCGTGCCGACGATCGCGACGACGGCCGGGGCCTTTCCGGAGGTGATCGAGCACGGTGAGTCCGGTTGGCTGGTGCCGCCCGGCAATCCGGTCGCCCTGGCCGAGGCGATCTCGCTGTTCCTCGGGTGCCGCGACCTGCGTGGGCGCTTCGGAGCGGCCGGCCGCAGCCGGATCGCCGGTCGCTTCAGCTGGCAGCGGGCGGCCGAAGAAACCATCGCCGTCTACGAAGAGGTCATCCCGCCGAGGCGACGGTCGGTGGCGATGCCCCGGCGCCTGCCGGAGCAGACCCCTGTAGGGCCCGCACCGGCCGCGACGGGTGTGGAACCAGTCTGAGCCACGGGGCCAGAGAAGGACGCCCCCGATAGTGTCCGGCCCGCCGCCACCCGGAGAAGGGCTAGAATCTGGCGGCAGCGGGCTCGAACTCACCAACCCAAGATCGACGGCTGCACGGACTGACGTGATCCAATGACCGAGGAAAGACCCAACACGGTTGCGCCCGGGAGCGAGAGCGACGAGCCGTCGCAGCAAACAGACGCTTCTCTGAAAACGCTGCTGGTTGAGCAGGCACCCGACGCCATGATCTTCGCTGACAGGGACGGGCTCATCCGGGTATGGAATGCCGCCGCCGAGATAATGTTCGGGTACTCATCCGCCGACGCTGTCGGCCGCAGCCTGGACATCATCGTCCCTGATCAGTTCCGCGAAGCCCACTGGCAGGGCTACGACCGCGCCCTCGAGGCCGGCGAGACAAAATACCGCGGCAAATCGCTCCCGACCCGGGCCATGAAGGCGAATGGCGAAACCCTCTACGTGGAGCTGAGCTTCGCGATCATCTGCGACGAGGGTGGCGCGGTCATCGGCGCGCTCGCCAGCGCTCGGGACATCACCCAGCGCTTCGAGCAGGACAGGACGAATCGGCGGCGTCTGCGCGAGCTTGAGCAGGAGCTCAGCACCCAAATGTAGCCACAACGGCGCTAGAATGTGGCCACTATGGTCGCTGTAGGTATTCGCGAGTTTCGCAACCGCGCAAGTGAGTTCATCCGCCGGGCGAGGGCGGGCGAGAGCGTCGTGCTGACTGACCGCGGCGTTCCCGTCGCCGAGTTGCGCCCGGTCGAGACCCAGGAGCCGCCCGAGGAGATCCGCGATCTCGTCGAGAGCGGGAAGATCACCTGGAGGGGAGGGATTAAGTACCTCCCGACCCCGGTCAAGATGCGTCCTGGAGATGGAGGTAAGACTTCCACGGACTACGTCCGTGAACAACGGAGGTGATCCTCTATGCGGACACCAGCGCGCTGATGAAGCTGCTGCTGGCGGAAGACGGCAGCCAAGAGATGCGCGAAGGCAGGACATCTGCTGCCTTCACTGTCACTGTCCTTATCGCCAATGCCGAGCTTGCATCAGCGATTGGTGCCGCGCACCGAGCAGGACGTTTGAACCGACCGGAAAGAGACGATGTCATGAGCGAGGTAGGGCGCCTGTGGGATGCGGTTGAAACCATCGACGTCGACGAAAGCCTGGTCCGAAAGGCGGCTGACCTGAGCGGCCGTTTCGGGCTGAGGGGCTACGACTCCGTGCACCTCGCCGGACTCACATCGCTACCCGGCGAACCTGTCTTCGCGTGCTGGGATCGGGACCTGCGCAGGGCGGCGGCGATGATGAACTACGCGCTGCTGCCGCCCGAGGCTAATCCTCGATAGGGGCTTCGATCTTCGTGGTGAAGAGCGTCCAACCGATCCAGAAGGCGAGTCCGAGCATGCTCAGCAACCCGGCGGCGACTGGAAACGCCAGCGCCCAGTAGCTGCGACGCCGCACGCCGGCGGCGAAAAGGGCGCCACCGAGCACGGCGCCGCCGCAGATCACGCCGCCGTACTTCTTCGGGTTGCTCTTGTAGCGCGGCTCTTCAATCACCTGCTAAGGCTCAAGACTCGATTCGCCAGCGTCAAGCAGAGACCCTGATCGCGGGTCAGGACCAGAAATCGTCCCAGGCTTTGAAGTCGAAGAAGTGCTCCCAGACCTCGGTGATCTTGCCGTCTTTGATGCGCAGCACAAGAGCAACCACGATGTCGAGTTGGCGGCCATCGCGGCTGGCGGTCACGCGTTCGATGTTGACGGCGTGGTCGTCGCTGGCGGTGATGTCGTGCACGGCCATCTTGAAGGTGCCGCCGCTGAGGTCGCGGATCTTCGTCATCAGGCGCCGAAACTCGTCTTTGCCGTGATAGGCCCCGGCCAGCTGGTTGTCGCCGGGCATGTGCCAGGCGATGTCGTCCGACATCGCGGCCAGGAAGGTCGGGATGTCTCCAGACGCGACAGCCGCCATCGTGCGCTGCATGAACTCGGCGTTGGGGTGAAGGGCCATACCGCCTCCTTTGTGCTGAGCAGGGAGCTGTGAATCCACCTGCATCTTGCTGCAACGATGCCCGTTGTGTTACAGCTAAACTACCAGCCCCACCCGTCGGGGATATTGGCGTTGTACCCCGGGCATATCCGTAAGTGAAAGGGGACCATATGGCCCAAATTGCTGAGGTCGCCACGAAGAAACCTATCGTGCCGTTCCTCGAGATTGAGGATGGCTCGCCCTACCTCAAGGGCGTCAAGTGCCCGCAGTGCGGCACTTATTTCCTGGGCGAACGGCTCGCCTGCTCGAAGTGCTCCCACGCCGAGGGGTTCGAGCCCGTCAAGCTGAGCACCAACGGCGAGGTGTACGTCTACAGCATTGTCCATCAATCCTTCCCGGGCGCCGAGGTCCCGTTCGTGGCGGCAATCGTCGATCTGCCCGAGGGCGTGCCGATCCGCTGCAACATCCGAAACGTCGAGCCGACGCCTGAGAAGGGCGTGAAGTTCGGCATGAAGGTCGAGATGAAGACGGGACCCGTGGAGTTCGCCGACAAGGATGGGACCCAGCAGACGCGCAAGGACAAAGAAGGCAACGAAGTCATCGCCTTCTGGTTCGAGCCGGCGAAGGGCGCCTGACCAGGATTAGCGCCGGGCGCCTGGCGATCCCGGCTTCCCCAGCAGGGGGCAGGAGGTAACAGGAAATGAGAGACGTTTACGTACTGGGCGTACACATGATCAAGTTCGGGCGATACCCCGAGAAGACGGTGCCCGAGCTGGGCGCGGAGTCTGTGATCGGGGCGCTGAAGGACGCCGGCATGACCATGTCGGACATCGAGATCATGGTCGTCGGCAACCTGTACCAGTCCAACGCCATGGTCGGCCAGCGCATCATGCAGATCGTCGGTCAGACGGGCATCCCGGTGGTCAACGTCACCAACGCCTGCGCTACCGGCTCCACCGCGTTCCGCGAGGCCTACTTCGGCGTCGCCTCGGGCGCTTACGACGTGGCGATGGCCACAGGTGTGGAGCAGATGGGCAAGATGGGCCTTCTCTCGGGCGGCGGGCCGGGGATCAGCGACCCGGCCTACTCGACCGAGGGCGTGCTGGGCACCGGCATCATGCCAGGCGTCTTCGGCATGGCGGGAGTCGAGCACATGCGCAAGTACGGCACCAAGCTCGAGACCTTCGCGCAGATCAGCGTCAAGAACCACAAACACGCGATGAACAACCCGCTGTCTCAGTACCAGGTGGAAGTCAGCCTCGAGGACGTGATGAACTCGCGGATGGTGGCTTACCCGAACACGCTGTACATGTGCTGCCCGACGGGGGACGGCTCGGCCGCCGCGGTCCTCGTGTCCGAGGAGAAGGCACGTCAGTACACGTCGCACCCGATCAAGGTGGCGGCGTCGATCCTGACCTCCGACCCCTACACGCAGCGCGACCCAACCATGCACGACATCAACACCCTGACGCGCAACGCATCCCAGCAGGCCTACGAAAAGGCCGGTATCGGTCCCGAAGACCTCGACCTGATTGAGCTTCACGACTGCTTCGCCACGGCCGAGCTCCTCCACTACGAGAACCTCGGCATCGCCGCGGACGGCGAGGGTCCGAAGCTGGTCGCGGAAGGCGACACCTCGGTTGGTGGCAAGATCCCGGTCAACGCCTCGGGCGGGCTCCTTTCGAAGGGCCACCCGCTGGGAGCGACCGGCGTGGCCAACGTCTACGAGATCGTCCAGCACCTGCGGGGCAACCGCGGCGCTGGCCAGGTTGAGGGGGCCAAGGTCGGCCTCGCCCACGTAATCGGGCTGGGCTCGGCCTGCACGATCCAGATCCTCACGGCTTAGCGAGTAAGGGCACCCACGGGCGCCTTGATTTCGAACGAAGGGGCGGCACCTCCGGGTACCGCCCCTTCGTTATGTCCATCGGATTGCGGCTGTTAGGGCATCGTAACGGGGCGTGCCTGGAGCAGGTAGAGGCGATCGGCGCATGCCCACTCAATGTCCTGTGAGGCGCCGTAGTGCTCTTCGACCTCGCGGGCCAGCCGGGCCACGTCCACCACCTGCTGGTCGCTGAGGGATGGCGCGCCGCTGATCGCGTCATCGAGCGGGTGCCTGGCGGTTCCGCCGACGGCGTCGGGGCCGATGGCGAACTGCTTATCGAAGACCTGTCGCTCTAGAACGGCAAGGGATGATTTATCCACGACGAACATGTCGGGCGTCACCACGCCGGCGACGACCGCCTCGCCCAGCCCCCAGGCCGAGTTGATGACGATCTGATCGCGGGCGCCGGTCACCGGGTGCACGGTAAAGGCCACCCCTGCTGAGCAGGCCTCGACCATCTCCATGACGACGACGGCCATCGCCTCACGTGAGTGGTCGAGCCGTCTCGAATCGCGGTAGCGGACGGCGGGCTCCGACCAGAGCGAGGCGAAGCAGTCTCGGACCCGGGCGAGCAGATCCCGCTCGCCCCGCACGTTGAGGTAGCTCTGATAGAGGCCGGCGAACGATGACGCCGCGCTGTCCTCGGAGACGGCTGACGAGCGCACCGCCAGCGGGCCTACATGGCCCCACGCACGGAGGGCTTCGAGGACAGCCGCGGCGAGGTCGGGCGGCAGTTCGTCGCGGCTCAGCCGTTCGCGGAGAACCTCGGGGCGGGACGCACCTCCGATGGGCTCATCGCCAACTCTGGGCTCTTGTTCCTCACCCCCTGGGCCCTCGCTGACAAACCGTCTATACGCGGCGGTGGTTAGCACGAGACCGCGCGGTACAGGGAAGCCGGCGGCCGTCAGCTCGGCCAGATGCGATCCCTTGCCACCTGTCAGCGACTGGTCGCCAGCGCACGGATCGGAGAAGTCCAAAACGAAAGGGTTAGCCATCTCGGGTGAGGATAGGTCAGTCCGAGCGCGACCCCGCGTCGGGGATGAACACCAGTCTCGACTCATCGATGGACAGCCGGACGTCCTGATCCAGGTGGAGGCCACCGGCCACAACTGTGTTGGCCTCCAGGTGAAGGCTCAGCCCTTCGATCTCGACCCGGACGTCTGCCCTGCGTCCCCTGTTCTGGACTGAGAGCACGTGGCCGGAGAGCGCACCTCCATCGTCGAGCTGGACGGCATCTTCGGGGACGAGGATGTGGCCTGGGCCAGGCGCTGCGGGCGCAGGAAGCGATAGCCATTCCGATACGGCGTGGCCATCGGCCAAAATCGCGGGCAGTAGATTCTCATAACCCAGGAACCTCGCCACGAACTCCGAGGCGGGATGGGCGAGTAACTCGTGGGGCTGGCCAACCTGCTCGATGCGCCCGCGGTTCATGACGACCACGCGGTCGGCGACGGTGAGCGCTTCCTCCTGGTCATGCGTGACGTAGAGCGCGCTGACGCCGAGCTCTTTCAGGACGCGGCGGATCTCGACCGAGAGGGCGTCGCGGAGGTTACGGTCGAGGGCGCCCAGGGGCTCGTCCAGCATCAGCAGGCGAGGCTCGGGGGCCAGGGAGCGGGCGAGGGCGACTCGCTGCCTCTCCCCGCCCGACAGCTCGAACACGCCGCTGCGCTCGCGCCCGCCGAGCCCGACCAGGGCAAGAAGCCGGCTCAGACGCTGCCGGCGGTCGTCGGGCGGCAGCCCCTGCATGCGCATGCCGAAGGATACGTTGCCGGCGACATCCATGTGCGGAAAGAGGGCGAGGTCCTGGAACATCAGGCCGAAGCTGCGGCGTTCAGGCGGGACGACGCGCAGGTCGCGGCCCTCGAACAGCACGGCGCCCTGATACTCAGGGTCGAGGCCGGCGACGATCCGAAGCACCGTCGTCTTGCCGCAGCCGCTTGGGCCGAGGAGCGCCACGATCTCGCCCTCGTCGACCGCCAGGGTGAAGCCGTCGACCGCCCGGGTCAAGCCGAACTGCCGGGCGAGGGAGTCGATCTGCAACCGCCCCATCAGAATTCCCCGGCGTCGCGATAGCGCAGCCGTTCAATCAGCAGGAAGCCCGCGCCCGCGACGGCCATGAGGAGCGTGGCCATGGCCAGGGCTTCTCCCAGCGATTGCGTACCCGGCTGGCCCAAGGCGCGGAAGATGGCTACGGGCATCGTTGTGTACTCGGGACGCACGAGGAGAAGGGTCGCACCGAATTCGCCGAGCGACACGGCGAAGGCGAAAACGGCGCCGATCACGAGGCCGCGCCAGAGGATCGGGAGGTCGACCTCGCGGAAGACGCGGAGGCGGCCGGCGCCGAGGACGGCAGCGGCCTCGCGCAGGTTCGGGTTGATCCCACGCAGTACGGACAGAAGGCTGCGCACCACGAAGGGGTAGGCGACCAGCGTGTGGGCGATGACCAGCAGCAGCCACGAGGCGCGGAGATCGAGCGGCGGCCGGTCGAGGCCAACCAGGAACCCAAAGCCGAGGGTCACGGCCGAGACGGCGAGCGGCAGCATCATCACGGCGTCCAGGACGTAGGAGAAGCGGGCCCTGGCGGCCAGCCGATAGGCCACCACGGCGCCCAGGGGCAGCGCCAGCACGACCGTCAGCGCCGCGTAGGCGAGCGAGTTGCGGATCGCGGTCGAGGCGCTGGCAAAGCCGCTCCGGCCGTCGTCTTCGAAGAGTCCGCGGAAGTTATCGAGCGAGTATCCGCCGTCGATCTGGAGGGCGCGCAATACCAGGGCGAGCAGGGGGGAAAGCACAACAACGAGGATCGCGAGCGAATTGGCGGCGACGACGGCCCACTGGCCGCGATCGCGAGGCGGGCGCTCCATTCCGCCACGGGGACGAAAGTCGATGCGAGCCGCCAGGCGCTGCTGCAGACGGGTATAGACAAGCATGAAGACGAGGGTGAAGACGGCCTGGATCACCGAGAGCGCCGCGGCCGTCCGCAGGTCGAAGATCTGGGAGGTCTGGCGATAGATCTCGACCTCGAGCGTGGCGTGATCGCGCCCGCCCAGGATCAGCACGACTCCGAACGACGTGAACGTGAAGATGAACACCAGCAGGGCCGCCGCTGCTATCGCTGGTGCGAGCAGCGGCAGCGTGACGTGGCGAAACGTCGCCAGGCCGGAGGCGCCCAGCATCCGAGCAGCCTCGCCGATTCCGGGGTCGAGCGAGGCCCAGAACCCGGACACGATGCGCATGACGATGGTGTAGTTGTAAAAAACGTGGGCGAGGAGGATCACCTCCAGCGTGCCGACCAGCTCGAGCGGCGCGTCGTCCCGCCCCAGCAGCGAGCGCAAGGCGTCGTTAACAAGGCCATCGGGGCCGAAGAGGGCGATGAAACCGAAGGCCACGACTATCGCCGGCATTACGAACGGTACGGTGCTCACCGAACGCAGGAGGGATTTGCCGGGAAAGTCGTAGCGCGCAAAGACGTAGGCCGACGGTAGGCCGACGGCGAGGGTGGCCGCCGTCGAGAGCAGCGCGAGCCAGATCGTGAAAGCGATGCGCCCGCGGTAGTACCCGTCGCCAAGGACGTCGGAAAACCCGCCGAAATCAATCGAGCCGCCCGGCGCCAGGCCCAGCCTCAGGATCTCGTATAGCGGGTAGTAGAAGAAGATGGCGAGGAAGGCCAGCGCCAGGGCGAAGAACAGCCACCCGTAGGGCAGGCGTTCGGCGAGGCTCGGGCCGCCGGCCGAAGCCCGCGACCCGGCCCTCGCCGGGATTTCGCTCAAGACGCGCCAGCCATCACGCCTGCGCGGTCAGCGCAGCACGACGTCTGTCCACTCGTCGATCCAGCGGTCACGGTTCTCGGCGATCGTGTCGAAGTCGATGTCCGCCGGCTCTGCCGGCGGGTCGGCGAACTCGAAGGCCCCGGGCAGCGCGGCCCCTTCGAGCACCGGGAAGACGCACATGTCGTCCGGGAAGGCCTCCTGGAAGCGCTGGCTCAGCATGAAGTCGACGAACTTCCGAGCGAGCGCCTCGACGGGCGTCCCCGCCAGTATTCCGGCGAACTCGATCTGTTCGAAGGCTCCCTGCGCCGGTGATATGTTGCCAGTAGGCGGCTCGTCCAGCGGGGTCTCGGCAAAGATCACCTCGCAGGCGGGGCTGGTCGTGTAACTCACGACCAGCGGGTTCTGACCGCCGTAGGCGCTGAAATCGGTGTAATAGGCCTCGCTCCAGCCGTCCCTGATCTCGAGATCGTTGGCTCGAAGGCCGGCCCAGAAGTCCAGGTACGTGTAGTCACCGTCCTCACCGAATGTGGCGACGGTAGCGGCCAGGAACGCGAGTCCCGGGGACGATGTGGCGGGGTTTTGCGCAACCAGCAGTCCCCGCCACTCCTCGCCGGTGAGATCTTCGAGCGATGAGGGCGGCTCAAGGCCTGCGTCGTCCAGGGCAGCCCGGTCGTAGTTGAGGTTGACGTAGCCGTAGTCGATGGGCGTTACGCAGGGTGATAGCTGGAAGCGCTCGGGGACGTTCTCGAGCGCGGGCGACTCGTACTCAACGAAGATTTCCTCTTCCAGCGCCCGTCCCAGGAAGGTGTTGTCGACGCCAAAGAGGACATCGCCGGTCGGGTTGCCCCTGGCCAGGACGGCGGAGTTGACGACAGCGCCGCCATCGCCAGCCTGGATGAGCTCGATCTCGACGTTGTTTTCGTCCTCGAACTCGGCCAGCACGTCCTCATCGATAAGGAATGATTCGTGCGTGAGCAAGCGCAGGGTCGCCGAGTCGGACGGGTCGTGCTCGGCGACATCGCCGGCCGGGGCACAGCCACCGTTCGCGATGGCCTCGGTGTTGTCGTCGTCATCGTCGCCGCCGCAGGCGGCGGCCAGCAGGAAACAGCTCGCAAGGGCGAGAGTGATCAACTTCACG
>WHTO01000041.1:0-9055 GCA_009377665.1 Dehalococcoidia bacterium | reverse complement strand
CCCCCGGTGGAAACAAAAAACCGAGAGCCCTGCCACGTACGACTCTCGGTCTCAATGCCAAGAGTCCGCTTCCCTGCGCTCGTACTAGCAAGATCAGGTTCGTGGGGTCGTCACCTTCTTCGAAGGTGACCTCTCAGCGCTCGGCTCCCCCAGCGGATCTCCGTATTCAGTTGTGTCTACCAGTTGATTGTAGGCGTGGCGCCCGAATTCAGTCGAAGAGCTCGGCGACCCGACAGGTGAAGCCGGGCAGGACGTCGTCCGCGGTCAGGTTGGCCTCGGCGCTGAACACCAGCGGCTCCCTGCCCGGCGCGTACGCGACGACGGTGCGGGCTTTCGGGTCGACGACCCAGACGAGCCGCGACCCGGCGGCCAGGTAGCGGCTGACCTTAAACGCCATCTCGGCGCTGGTGTTGGAAGGCGAGAGTATCTCGACGGCCAGGTCGGGCGCGGACGTCAGGAAACCCTCTGCTTCACCGCGGGGCCGCATTCGAGTAGTGCTGATAAACGCCACATCTGGGGCAAGCACGGTGTCGGGGGAACGACCCACGATCACGCCGATATCCCCGCCAACTACCTTCCCAAGCCGGCGCTCCTTGACGAAGCGGTTGAGCAACGAGCCCAGGTTGATCAGGGTCTCACCGTGGGGCTCACCGACTGGGGCCATCTCAATCAATTCTCCGTCGATCAGCTCGAAGCGCTGATCGTCGCCCATCGCGTACAGCTCATCGGCGGTGACTAGCTTGCGTGCAGTTACCATCTCAGCCTCAACTTAGCACTATCCCGGCGCTGATCTCATACCTCACGACCGATGATGAACGACGATCAGCAACACGCCGTCGTCAAGCGAGACGCTGGCCTTCGGACCGACAAACTCGTTGCTCACACCCAGGGAATCGCCAAAAGTCAGGTGGCCCCCGGGCACCTCGTACTTCAAGCCCTCGGTGCGGATGCCGTCGGCCCGGGGCGTGAGGGCTATCAGGGTCAGGTAGTCCCCGGGATTGCCCGTGACGACGCTCCGGGACTGGCAGAGACGGGCCTCGTTGGGGCCGTCGAGGATGCGCACGCTGCGTCCGCGGAACTCCTCCTTGGCGAGGAGCAGGCTGTTGGCGATTCCGTGATCAAGGCGTTCGCCGCCAAAGAGACCGAGCATATCGACGTGGTCGGCGCCTCGTTCGAAGGCGAGGGCCAGGGCCAGGTGCGAGTCGGTCTTGTCCTTAATCGGTGGGTGCTGGACGAACTCGGTTCCCGCAGCCTGGAGTTGCAAGCGCACGGACGGCGTAAGCGAGTCCATATCGCCGACGAGCACGTGGGGCGTCGTGCCGAGCTGGAGCAGGCGCGAGCCGCCGCCGTTGGCGGCGATGATCAGGTCGGCATGGTGGATGGCATCCTCGACGAGCCGCGACGCGAGGACGGGAGCGCCCGCCGATACGAGCGCGCGCATCAGAACTGGTAGCTCGCGAAGTCCTCGGCAGCTACGGTGTTGGAAAGGGCCTCGTCGGGCGCGCGCTCAAGATGCGTCAGCAGCAGGGCGGTCTCTGCGTCCAGTTTGCCCCGCAGGCGCTTGATGTCGTCGAAGCCCATGTGCAGCCCATCGACGCCCCTGCCCGGGTAGGTGCTGTCGGCCACGAGTACGGCGGCATCCTCGCCCAGTGCGAGGACCTCGTCGCACCACGAGGTGTCCCCGGTGTAGCCGAGGACCTGGCCGCCGATCCGGGTGCGAAACCCGAAGGCCTCCAGGCGGTGTTTGGCGTGGTTCATCGGAAGGGCAGTGACGTCGACGCCGGCGACGGTTGACCTGGATCCTGCGGAAACCTCGGTAAAGTTCAGGTCGAGACGGGACCGCCGCGTCATCGGTTTGTAGTGGCCGAGCGCGTAGAGCTGGCGTACGGTGTCCTCGATTCCGCGCGGCCCGATGATCTCGAGCGGCCTTGCACGCCGCGTCATCTCTTCGTACTCGAGCAGCAGGAAGGGCAGGCCGAGCCAGTGGTCGGCGTGGAAGTGCGAGATGAAGACGGCCTCGATGCCCGCGAGGTCTACGTGAAGGCGCTTGAGGGAGGCGAGGGCCTGGGGGCCGCAATCGAACAGGTACCTGCCGTCAACGAGGAAGCAGCTCCAACCGCGGCCGTCGGGGGCGAAGGCGTTGCCCGAGCCGAGGATCTGGATGTTCATCAGCCCTTGATCTCCCTTCCGTCCGCACGACGCAGGGGATTGCGACAATTGCTGTCGCGCGCCGCTGTTTAGATGATGGCATGGTGGGCCGAGAACAGTTCACCGACGAGGAACGGGCCGCGCTTGCCCCGTACTTCACGAACCTCGATTCGCCGGTCTTCGCCCTCATCAACCTGCCGGAGGTAGTAAAAGGGGCGCTCTTCGCCCGTTACTCGCGTTCGCCCAAGTCCGTCAGACGCCTGTTCCTCGACGAGTTTCTGCCGGACCTCGATGGCTCGGACGCGGTGACACGGAACTCGCAGGCCGGGACGGCGAGGGCCGAGCGCCTCTACGCCCGCGTGCTCAGCGAATACGGAGACGATTCGGTGGCGCAGCTTGGCGGGGTGCACCTGGCCTGCGAGGGGGCGTCGAACATCCTGACCAAGGTGCTGGAATGGGGCAGGCTGATGGCCTACCTCGAGCAGTCCACGCGTTATGTGCCGTATACGCAGCGCGAGGGCGGCACCTGGCGCTATCACGTACCCGCTGAAGTCGCCGCCTCGCCACTTGCGGGCCGTTACGTGGAGGTTCTCGACGCGGCGTTCGAGGTTTACGCGCGGCTGATCCGGGTGCTCCAAAACTTCTACGCGCAGCGCGTGGCGCGCGACTCTCAGGACAGCGACGCCGTCTACAAGCAGGCGATTCGAGCCAAGGCGCTCGACACCCTGCGCGGCCTCCTGCCCGCAGCCACGACATCGAACGTCGGTCTGTACGGCACGGGGCAGGCCTACGAAGCGCTGATCATGCGCATGCGGGCGAGTCCGATCAGCGAGGTGCAGGACTACGCCGCGCTGATGCTTGCGGAGCTGCGCAAGGTCATCCCCGCTTTCCTGGCCCGGGTTGACCAGCCGGAGCGCGGCGAGCGCTGGACACGCTACCTGGCCGAGACAAGGGCCACCACCGAACGCGTTGCGGCTCGTGTCCTCGCGGGCATGGAACCGCGGGAAACCGCGGGGGTCGCCCTCACGGACTTCGACCCCGAGGGGGAGTCCAAGGTGATCGCAGCGGCGCTGTACGCCGTGAGCGACCTCCCCGACGAAGCCCTTCTCGACGCCGTACGCGGCATGGGCCTGGACCAGCGCGCAGAGGTCCTGCATGCCTATGTTGGCGACCGGACGAACCGTCGTCACAAACCAGGTCGCGCCTTCGAGCGCACGTCCTACCGCTTCGACGTCCTTTGCGACTACGGAGCTTACCGCGACCTTCAGCGCCACCGGTTGCTGACACTCGAAGCCCAGGCCCTGACGCCTCACTTCGGTTTTGCGATGCCCGGCGCCATCGAGAAAGCCGGACTCGTCGAGGAGTGGAAGCGGGTCATGGACAACTCGGCCGCTTTGTACGAGGCCCTTGCTGCCGGTGGGCTGAGGGCCGTTGCGCCCTACGCCGTGTCCATGGCCTATCGCATTCGCTTCAGCATGGAGATGAACGCGCGCGAGGCCATGCACGTCATTGAACTGAGGACATCACCCCAGGGCCACCCAGCTTATCGCCGTGTTTGCCAGGAGATGCACCGTCTTATCCGCGACGAGGCCGGCCATGGCGCGATTGCCGCCGCAATGCGCTTCGTGGACTATTCCGAGGTCGAGCTCGAGAGACTACAGGCCGAGCGATCGAGCGAGAGGAAGCGCCTCGCGCTGGACTGACCTGGTCGGCCGCGCACGATTTCCACCATCGTTAAGTCTCAGCGAAGCTGTTCCGGACTCGGCCGGGATGGCGCGGCACCGGTTCCGGGGCCCAGGACCGCGTCGATGCGGACGGTGATTGGGCCGCCGCTCCTTGACCAGCGTGGTAACCTTTCAGGGAAGTTAGCGCCCGGCTGGTGAAGGTGGACGTCAAGGACGAATACCGAGATGCCTACAGCGATTGGCAGGATCAGCTTCAGCAGCTCCACCGTGTATTGCTCGATGGAGAGCGGCCCGACCGGCCCGATAAGCTGAAGGGACTTCTCAATCGCGAGGTTCGCGCCAAGCAGCGCTACGACGAGGCACGGCGGAAGCTCCTTGGCATTCCGTCGGATGAAGAAGAGCCCGCTCTGGCGGATTAGACTATCGGTTTGCAGAGAAATCGACGGTTGCGAGCACACGAATCCTAACGATGCCGAAGGCGTTGTAAGAGAGTGGCTGCGACTGGTGGGGAGCTGGTTTTGGACCAAGCAGCCGGCCTGAGCAAGGCCCTGGCCGCAGAGGCCGCACGCGTTGCCAGGAGACAGTCTGAAAGGGAAGAGGAGCTCGAGCTCGTCGGGCGCGCACAGCGCTACGACCCGGACGCCCTGGGGCGCATCTATGAGATCTACTTTCCGAAAATCTACCAATATGCCTACCTGCAGCTGAGCGATGCCCAGCTTGCGGAAGACCTGGCCGGCGGTGTGCTGCTTCAGGTCGTGGAATCGATTGAAAAGTTCCACTACCGGGGTACACCGTTTGGGGCGTGGGTCTTCCGAATCGCCCGCAACCGAATCATCGACATGCATCGACGGAAGAAGCGCCGTCAGCACGTTGACCTTCACGAGGGAATTCCGACTGACTATGGCGCCCCCCATCACGAAACTGAACGGGTTCTGGAACATGAGCGAGTGCGTGGCGCCCTCGAACACCTCACCGACGACCAGCGCCAGGTCGTCCTCCTCAAGTTCGCCGAGGGCCTGGACAACCAGTCCATCGCCAACGTCATCGGCCGCAGCGAAGGAGCCGTCAAGTCGCTCCAGCACCGCGCGCTCGTCACGCTGCGCAAGGCGCTCTCAGAACAGCCCATCGAGTAGGACATGCGGCGCGCGCTAGAAACGGCGCTCGAAGACTGCCTGTCTCGCCTGCGTGCAGGCGAGACACTCGACGCTTGCCTGGAGCGGTGGCCCGAGTACAGAGACGAGTTGCGGGCGATGGTCGAGGCGTCGCTGCGGCTGGGCACCACCGAGATCCGGCCCGATTTCGCCGGCATGGCCAGCGCCCGGCGTCGCTATTTCCAGGCCGCGGCCCGCAAGCGAGCAAGCCGCAGCCGAACTTTCCTGGGGCTGCCACTGCGGATCATTCCGAAGGTCGCCGGGATCGCTGCCGGCGCGGCGTTCGTCTTTGCGGCCGGCGCCGCCGTCCTCTCGTACCAGGCGTGGCGTGCGGAGCCGGGCAGCGAGCTTTATACCGCCAGGCTCTTCCTCGAAGAGGCGCGACTGAACCTGCCGTTCACCAGCGACGATGCCCGTGCCGACCTTCTCGCCGGCTACATCGAGCGGCGTTATGACGAGTTCGAGCGGCGCATGGCGGATAGCGACCGGGTCGACACCGCGATCCTGACAGCGCTCGAGGCGAACTTCGCGGGGCTTCTCGACGCTCTGCCTGAAGAGGGCGCAGAGGAACGTGGTGAGGAGGTGGGGCGGCTGGCGGCACGCGGCGAGCTTTTGCTCGTCCAGTCCTATGACATGATCGCAAGCGACGACCGTGGCGAATATATTGCAGCGCTGACGGCGGTCCATGCGGGGCGCCTCTACCAGGCCGGCCCCGCCGTTGCGCGCGGCTACTATGACAACGCCCAGGAGTACGTCTCGATAACCCGCGTGGTGGGCAACATAGATCCGGGTCCCGAGGGGACGATCACCATCGGCGGGATCGAGATGGAACTGGGCGGAGGCAGCTGGCTCGCGGCCGAGCCGGAAGCGGATGCATCCGCGGTGGCGACGGCGGGATGGGACCGCGACGGCACGCTTCACGTGATCTCCGTCTCGACGGATACCGGCGCCGCGACCGAGGACGTGTTTGTCTCAGGCCAGGTCGAAAGCTACCTGGGCGGGATCCTGACGATAAACGGGCAGCGTGTCCAGGTATCCAATGACAGCGTGGTGATAGGACCGATCAGGCTGGGCGCCAACATCGAGGTTACGGCCAACCGCGGCAGCGATGGCCTGCTCGTGGCCCAGGTTGCACGCGTGCGCGCCGAACACCCGGACCGCGCGACCTTTGAGTACGAGGGCTTCCTCCAGCGGCTGGGCGATGACGATGACCGCATGCTCTGGCGCGTCGGCGGGCAGAGCTTCGCGATCGACAGCCTGACGCTTATCGATGGCCGTCTTGCCCCGCTCACGGTGGGGTCGTACACACGAGTGCAGGCGGCGCTACAGGCCGGGCAGCTGACGGCGCGGAGCCTGCGCGTGATCTCCTCGCCGGACACCGAGGGTTTCGTGCGATTGGACGGCCGGCTCGATGGCGTGGGAGATGACAATGTAGCGTTCATCAACGGCATTCCGGTCCTGCACGACCTCCTGCAGTCGCTGGCGCTGTCGCGTGGCGACCGCGCTTACGTGGAGGGCATCTGGACGGGCGAGTACCTGGTCCCCTCAAACGCGCGAGCTATTGAGGAAGGCCGCTTCGTATACGAAGGTGTGCTGACAGAGATCGACCAGGAGCTGGGCACGTGGCACATCGGAAGCTTCGACTTCCTGGTCCTGCCGGATGGCCGCACGCTGCTCGTCGGCACGCCGGCTGTTGGTGCACGGATATCGGTGCAGGCGGTGATCAGCGACGGCGAGGCCGTGGCCTTACGTGTCGACGTCCTGCGCAACGCACCGGCAGCCCAGGAGACTGACGACGTCGCCGAGCCGGTGCCGGGACCCGACACGGAGGCGCCGCCTGCCGAGGGCGGCGAGGGCAGCGAGCCCGAAGCGACGCCAACCCCCGGCGGCGAGGAGCCTGTGGGTACGCCTGAAGCTCCCGAGGCGCCTGGCCCACCGGTGATCGGGGATGACGATCCGACGCCGATCACGACGCCTGATCCACAGGAGACACCCGATCCGACCGCGACGCCCGGCGATGAGCCAATCGAGGAAGAGACGCCAGAGGAGCAGACCCTGGAGCCCACCGACCCGGCCGTTCACCCGCTCGCCGCTTAGAGCCCGCTCTCATCTAGAATCCTGCCTCGTGACCCCATCTCGCATCTGGCGCGACCTTGTGCTGCCCCCAACCGGCGGGGCGCTTGTGCTCTGCCCGGTCGACCGCCTGGTCCTCGACGCCCTTGAGGCGTGGCACGGCAGCGTGACTGTCGCTGACTTCGACGCCGCCCGGCTGGCGTTTCTGCGCGAAGAAACCGGGTCCGGGCAGATGCGCCTCCTGGCCGCGACTCCCGACCGGTTGGCGGAGCTTGAGCCAGCGGGCGGCGAGGCGATAGCCTTCGTCGACATCGATGGGGCTCCCAGCAAGAAGGCGGCGATGGCCATGATCGGCTGGGCCGCCCGCTGGTCGCGAGGACATACGTATGTCAAAGGCATGAGGACGTCCGGCGTGGAGTCTCTGTTGGCGCGGGCCGAGCTCGCCGGTCTGCTCGTGCGTGGCGCTACCTCCCGCAAGGGTATGACGGTCGCTCGCCTGGAGGGCGAGCCCGGGGCGGTCCCGTCCGAAGTGGAGGCCCTCGCGATCGAACTGCGGGGCCTGGCGCTGGCCCTGGAGTCGAATGTCTTTGTCTTTGCCGGGGGAGGACTCGACGCCGCCACCACGATGCTGGCCGAGGCGATCCAGCTCGGCGGTCGGGAGCGGGTGCTGGACCTGGGCTGCGGCGCGGGCGTGGTCGGGATCACGCTGGCGGAAGTCTACCCCGGCGCATCGATCGTCATGTCGGACTCGAACCTGGCAGCGACCGCGCTGAGCCGCCGCAACAGCCAGCGCGGCACGCCAGGCGCAGCGGACACTGTCAGCGGGCTGGGAGCCTCACCCTTTCGACCGGGCGCGTTAGACGTCGTGGCGGTCAACCCACCATTTCATCGGGGGCGGCAGATAACCCGCACGGGAGGGGCCAGTCTCGTGGACCAGGCGTTTGCGGCCTGCCGGAACGGGGGTGCGGTCTACATCGTGGCCAACCGCTTCCTCCCCTACGAACGCCAGGCGTCAGCCTACGGAGAGGTTGAGGAGGTCGCCGGCGACGGGCGCTTCAAGGTACTGCGCTGCATCAAGGCTCGCCGGCGCGATCAGGACACGACGCTGCGCTGGTCGAGGTGAGCAATGTCGTTGAGCCGCCAGAGCGTGCGACGCTCGCCGAGCGCGCGCACCGAGGAAATGCCTGCGTTGAAGGGATAGAAGAAGACATCGTCCTGGATGCCAAGGATCGCGGCAATGTAGGACTGGATGACCCCGCCGTGGCAGAAGACGGCGACTCGACGGCCCGGGTTCTCAGCAATGACCTGGTCCATGGCCTTCATCACGCGGGCGCGCATCTTCTCGCTGGGCTCGGCGCCGGGGAAGGCGTCCCAGGAGGGGCGCTCACGCAGAGCCGCCAGGATGCGCGCACGCAGCTTGACGTCGCTGCCGTCCCACGCTGAGCGATCGAGGCCGACCTCCTCGATGCCCTCGCGGAGCTGCACAGCGAGGCCGAGGCGCTCGGCGAGCGGCTCGGCGGTCTGGCGCGCCCGCAACAGAGTGCTGCTATAGACGGCGTCAACGCCCTCGGCGGCCAGGCGCCTACCGAGGCGGCGGGCCTGCTCGAATCCGAGCTCGGTCAGGGGCGGACCGACCGTTTCGTCTTCATCGTCGAGCACCATGCTCCCGACGTTGTTGCCGGCCTGTCCGTGGCGCACGAGGTAGAGACGGGTAGCTTCGGGATGTCCGACCAGGAAAACATCGCGGAAGAAGTCCTGCATCGGGTCGCGGGCCCTTCCCCCGGACGAACCACTCTCAGCCATCTACCAGCGCTCGTTGCGCACGTATTCGTCGATGGCGAGACGCGGCGTGGCGCGGCTGCTGCGTCCAGGCTCGGACCCGGGATGCCCGATGGCGAGCACGATCTCGACACGGTGGTCGCCCGGGACGCCCAGGACCTTTCGGGCGCACTCCTGGCGTTGCATGGTCACTGGGCAGGAGGCAAGGCCAAGCGCATT
>WHTO01000040.1 GCA_009377665.1 Dehalococcoidia bacterium | reverse complement strand
TGTTGATGGCCTGGTCCTGCGCGACGAAGCGCCTCGAACCCCGTCAGGTCCGGAAGGAAGCAGCGGTAAGGGGTTGGCTTCGGGTGCCGCGGGGACACCGGGCTTGAGTTGCCGTGTGGTGGCAAGCCTGTGGTCGGGATCGACAGTAGGTGCACGGCCTAATAACCTTCCTCTAAACGTTGCGCCGCCTGGCGCAACCACCGCCTTGAAACTCAGGGCTTCGCGTTGGGGTCTTTGCGTACCCCTTCCCTGCTTTTGAACAGGAGCTGACTATCGGGCCGAGGCCGCATCGGGGCCGGCGTCACGAGACGCGGGCCCATACCATCGCGCTCACGCTGACGCTCTTCGCCGCCGGCGCGTTCATGTTCGTCGCCTTCCCGCTGCGCAGCGTCACCATCGACGCCGACGGACGCCTCGTGGAAGTGCGAGTGCGCAGCGACGCCGCCGATTCTGCGATCTCGCGCGCCGCCGTGGCCGTGCGGCCCGAGGATCGCGTCGTCGATGAAGGAGACCTCGTGCGCGTCGAGCGCGCCCGGCGTGTCCTCGTCCAGGTCGATGGCGCCGAAGTGCCTGTGGATACCCAGGCCGAGACCGTAGCTGAAGTCCTCGACCAGGCCGGGATCGAGTTCGGGCCGCGCGACACCGTGCTCTACGATGGGGTCCCGGTGGGAACCCATTCCAGCCTCGAAGAGGCGCCAGCCGGCGCCGCTCCCAACGTGGTCACCCTGGGCCGGTTTACACCCGCCTCGACAGCCGAGCTTCCGGACCCGCCGGCGTTCATTTCCGTCCGCCGTCCGGAGCTGGTCACGATCTCGATCGACGGCGTCGAGCGCAGCGTCGAGAGCAGCAGGGTCAGGACCGACGAAGTCCTCGCCGAGGCCGGGATCGCGCTGGCTGAAAGCGACTTCATCAACCCTGAGCGGCAGGCGCTGGTGGGGTCGGACAACCTGATCACCATCCTTCGCGAGAAAACAATCTACATCGTGGTCGGCGGAGAGCTGACCATTGTCCGCACCTATCAGCGGTCGGTCGCCGATCTGCTGGCCGACGTTGACGTCGATTACCGGGAGGGTGAGGACCTGATCACCCCCGGCCGGGACGAGGAGCTACGCGACGGGATGACCGTTGCGATCACCCAGGTCCGGGGCGAGACCGTGGTGATCGACGAGGCGATACCCTACGAGACACAGTACCGCGAGGACCCGGATCTGCCCGTCGGTGCTGTCCGCGTTGCCCAGCCTGGGCGCGCGGGGCTTCTCCACCGTGAGTACAGCCTCGATACGCGCGATGGCAGCGTCACCGCGCGCGAGCTCGTACGCGAGTGGATCGAGCCGGCTCCGCAGGACGAGATCATCGCCCTCGGCACGGACGCCCGCGTGCGCACCCTGCGCACCGAGGAATCGCTGGTCGTGCCCTATGTCGACGTCTTGAACGTCTGGGCGACCTGGTACAACTCGACGTGCGAGGGCTGCACCGAGACCACCTTCACCAACACCCCGCTGCGTTACGGCGTGATAGCGGTCGACCCGGACGTGATCCCCCTCGGTACCTGCCTTTACGTGCCTGGATATGGCTTTGGCCGCGCCGAGGATATCGGCGGCGCCATCCAGGGCAACCGCATCGACCTCGGTTTCCCCGGGACCGCTGACGGCAGCTGGTGGGGCGCCCGTGATGTCGAGATCTACATCCTTCCCTCGTGTCCGGAACAGATCTACGACCGGGGCTGAGCCCCCGTCCCCTAACCTGAGTTCATGCCGGTCAGGAAGACGCGCCGTCCGCAACGACGTCCGCAGCCACCCCCTCCCCCTGAGCTGCGGGAGCTCGGTATCCGCGCCCGCAAGAGCCTGGGACAGCACTTTCTGACCGACCGCGAAGTCCTCGAGCGCATAGCCCTGGCAGCCCCTCTATCGAGCACCCAAGCCGTCCTTGAGATAGGCCCGGGCCTGGGCTTCCTGACCGAGGAGCTGGAGGCCCGCGGCGCGCATATCACGGCCGTCGAGATCGACGACGAGCTCTGCGCCCACCTCCAGAGGAGGTTTGAAGGCCGGCGCGTGAGGGTCGTCTGTGCCGACGCCCTCGAGGCGCCGCCCGCCGAGCTGCTGGCGCGCGGCGGCATGGCGCCGCCCTTCGGGGCCGCCGGCAATCTCCCGTACTACATCACCGGCCTCCTGCTCCGGCGCTTCCTCGAAGCCGAGACGCGGCCGGATTGGATGCTCTTCATGGTCCAGAGGGAGGTGGCCGAAAGCATCGTCTCGTCGCCACCACGAATGTCGCTGCTGGGAGTCAGCGTCCGCTTCTATGCCGAGCCCGAGCTCCTGTTCCCCGTGCCTCCCTCGGCTTTCTATCCTCCGCCGGCTGTTGACTCGGCGGTTGTCAGGCTGCGCACGCACAAGAACGCCCCGGTCGACGTGACCGACGAGAAGGCGTTTTTCGATGTCGTCCGCGCCGGGTTCAGCGCGCCCCGCAAGCAGCTTCACAATGCGCTCTCGCGGGGTATCTGGACGGAGCCCGGTGCGGCCACGACCATCCTCGAAAGGGCCGGCATCGACCCCATGCGGAGAGCCCAGACGCTCGACCTGGCGGAGTGGGGGCGCCTGCACCGCGCCTTCGAGGCGCAGAGGGCGGCTGTGGCCGGGTGAAAGCCGTCATGGCCTTCGCACCGGCCAAGATCAACTGGACGCTCGAGGTCATGGGCAAGCGCGACGACGGCTATCACGAGATAGCCAGCGTCATGCAGACGATCAGCCTCGCCGACGTCGTGACCGTGCGCGAGGCGCCCGAACCGGCGCTGCGGATAACCGGGCACGCCGCCTGGATGGGGGGCCTGGCTGCCGAAGATAACCTCGCCTATCGGGCCCTGCTCGCGCTCTCATCAGCCCTGGGCCTGCCACCCAACGCCGCCATCGTCATCGATAAGAGCATCCCGGTCGCTGCCGGGCTTGGCGGGGGGGCCAGCGACGCCGCCGCCGTCCTGAGGGCCCTTCCCTTGCTCTGGCAACGGACCATCGAGGAATCAGAGATTATGCGACTGGCGTCCGAGATCGGGTCCGACGTACCGTTCTTCATGCGCTGTGGCAGTGCGATGGTCTCGGGCAGGGGGGAGCTTGTGCAGCCGCTCAGGGATGCTTCGCTCAAGCACCTCGTCGTCCTGCCCCGCTCCGGGGAGTCCGAGAAGACAGGCGTCATGTACGCCCGGCTGGACCCGGGAGACTTTTCCGACGGCAGCCTCAGCGCCGCGCTGGCCCGTCGTTTCGAGCATCGCCTGGCCTATGACGGCCACGACTGCTGCAACGCCTTCACACGCGCCGCGGGCGAAGGAGATCCGGGAGTTGGCTCGGCCCTGAGGGCGATCATGGAGCGGGTGGGTACGCACGGACACCTCGCCGGCGCCGGCCCTTCCGTCTTTGCCGCCTTCGACGACGAGCACGAGGCAGGAGCAGCCGCCCGGGAGCTCGAGCGTAGCGGACTGCGCGCGGTCGCGTGCCGGACGATGACCGCGGCCGAGGCTCTGCGTCTCGAGGTTGGGCTGGGTGATTGAGGCCGTCTTTATCGGCGCCGCCTGTGGTTATCTCGTCGCCGTCCTGACCTCGGCCCTGTTCGCGCGACTGCTGGCGTCGTCTCGCACCAGCGGCGGATTGGTCGACCGGGTGCTCGCGCCGTCACTCTCCGTGCCGATCATTGCGATTGGTGTCTTTGCTATCGGTTTCTGGACCTGGCCCGCCCTCGGCATCGTCCTGGGTGCAGCCTTCGGCTCGATTCACGACAGCGACGCCGCACTGCTGGCTGTGCCCAACGTCTATTACCCGCTGGCCCTCACCCTCGTTATCGTCCCCCAGGTCGCCGTCGTCTCCATTCTGATGCGCAGGCTTGCGCCCGAGGTGGTGGGAGTGGGTGGGCTGGTCGCGGGCGTCTTCGGATGGCTGATGCCTGGTCTGACCCTGCTCGCCACGGGCTAGACGTGGGCGGTGGTCGCCTGGGTTTCCTCGACCGGCTCGAGACTGGCTGCAACCTCTGGGTGGATCAGCAGGCGGGCCGCCCGTGGATCGTTCGTGATGATGCCGTCGACCTCGATGTCGATCATGCGTTGCATCAGCGGTGGGTCATCGACAGCCCACGTGTAGCAGGGGACGCCCCGCTTCTGGCAGAGCTCCACGAATGCAGGATTCTTCTCGATGTAGCTCGCCTTTGGCGCGAACGACGCGAGCAGGAGCGTGCTGAGCGCATAGAGCATGAACGAACTCGGGTCCCCGCCAACGCCGTCGAAGACCAGTGAACGCGGTATCTCGGGCGCGATCCACTTGCACGCGTCCAACGTCTCGGCGCGCGCCGAGGAGATCCAGGCGTCGCCCGCGGCATTCAGCGACCTGACGGCCTCCGCGACCTCGCCCTCGATGCCATCCTCTCTGATTTCGATATCGAGGAGCGCTCGTCCGCGCACCTCCTCGATAGCCTCCCGCAGGGTGAGAGATTCCTGGCCGTCCGTTGGCTGACCGGCCGCATTGTTCGGCAGCAGGATAGGCACACCGTCGGAGTCGGAACCCACGTCGACCCTGATCGCGTCCGCGCCCGTGGCCAGCGCTGCACGGATGGCTTCCAGCGGACTCTCCGGGCCGAGCAAGACGCCGGCGCGCGCGATGACAAGAGGAGGGCTAACGACAGGTGGCAAGCAAGTTACTCCCGCTACGTTGATTGCTATCAGTATGGTGCCGGGCGCGGTGACAGACAGCCCGCGGGTGCGGCTACTTGCTAGGATACCGTGGTGGGCGCCCGCGACGGGCGCCGGTTTGCATCGGTGGGCCGCTAGCTCAATTGGTAGAGCAGCTGACTCTTAATCAGCCGGTTGAAGGTTCGAGTCCTTCGCGGCTCACCAGACTCCACTTTCGAACCTGAATAGAGCGGCTGACTTACCGCACCCGAGAGCCCTGCCATGAGCATAGCGCTGACTAGAGCAGATGATTTAGACTGCCGATGCGGGCCGGGAGTTGAGCCTCCGGCCCCGTCAGGGCGATTGGAGCCCCCAACATGGCAAGTCTAACAACGTCCACCGAGAGCCTCGCGCCGGCCATTGGTGATTGCCGCAGCGGTTTCCGGCGCTCACTGAGTGCGCGTAGCCGCAGCGCCAAGACGGTCCGCAGCTACATGCAGGCCGTCGACCTGTTCGAGCGCTTCCTGGCTGAGAAGGGGATGCCGCGGGCCGTGGACGCCATCACGCGTGAGCACGTCGAGTCGTTCATCGTGGAGCAGCTTGAGCGTCTGGCGACGGCGACAGCGGCCAACCGCTACCGCTCGTTGCAGCAGTTCTTCCGGTTCCTGGTCGACGAGGATGAGATCGCGGGCAGTCCGATGGCGAAGATGTCGCCGCCGTCGGTCCCCGAGCAGCCCCCGGACGTGCTCAGCGACGATGAGATCAAGCGCGTGCTCGCCACCTGCGCCGGTCGCGGCTTCGAGGAGCGTCGGGACCTTGCCATCGTGCGGGTGTTCCTGGGCACGGGCATCCGCCTGGCCGAGCTTGTGGGCCTCGCCCTGCGCGCGCCCGACCCTGACACCGACGAAGAGGATGCCGACAGGCTAGAGACCTTCGGCCTGCTCGACCTTGATCAGGAGCAGTTGATCGTCTTTGGCAAGGGTGGACGGCTGCGGACGGTCCCGTTGCCTCCCAGGGCCGCGCAGGCGGTCGAACGCTACCTGCGGATGCGGACGCGCCACGTCGACCAGCGCTCGCCCTGGCTCTGGCTGGGACGACACGGGCGTTTGCAGGACTCGGGCGTCGCGCAACTGCTCAAACGGCGTGGGGAGAAGGCGGGTCTGACGCGGCGCCTGAGGCCTCATCTCTTTCGTCACACCTGGGCTCACAGTTTCCGTGCGGCCTCGGGCGGGGAGGATGATCTGATGAGACTGGCCGGCTGGCGCAGCAGGCAGATGGTGCTACGCTACGGGGCATCGGCGGCGCAGGAGCGCGCGATAGCCGCCGGTAGGCGGATCGGGGTAGGGGAGAGGTTCTAGGCGGCGCGCTTGGCGCGGGCGCGAGCGGACTTGTAGGCAAGCCTGGCGAAATACGCCTTCCGAGCCGACTCAGCGCGTCTCTCACGCTCGCCAGGGTCCAGCCCGCCATCAGGATCAACCTCGCGCTCGAAGCGCGACATGAATGTAGCCCGCCCATTGGCACTGGTCACCCTCGGGTCGTGCTTGGCGTGGAGCGCGTAAGCGCCGATGCGAGCGCGGAGGATGCGCTCTCCATCGGTCATAGCCATCTCAGGCGGCCTCGGCCAACGCTACCTGGCGGTCGCTACAGCCGGCGTGATACACCGGGATCGCCTGGGAAGCATTGCTCCACACCCCGAGCGGCAAGAGCTGCGGCGGGAGCCGCGTCGGCAGGCCACAACCGGCGCAAAGGACCTTGCCATGTTCGTCGGCCTGAGCAAAGCGTCGGTCGACGATCCTTTAGGTTCACATCGCGGACAGGATTCGTATCTGAGTCGGCGCGAGCAGGTACCGGGGTACCACTCTGCCGGCCTTTGTCCGTGATCTGAGTCTGTCGCGCCCGATCACGGACAGCTCGTTTCTGGCAGGTATTTCCGCAGTATTCAGCGCCGCGGCGAAGGCCGGTCAGAGGCTTCCCACAGACAATGCAGCTCTTAGTTCGAGTAGCCATATCAAAGGTGGAGGGTTGAGGCTGCCAAAGGAGGTCAGGAGGAAACGAGGAAAGGAACCGGCAACCTCAACCCTTCCGATCTGATCGCAAAAGTGGGTTTCCCGGACGTACCTGATAGGCATTTCCGCGCGCTGTCGCGTTGTGGGCGGGGCTGGGGCCTTAATCGCCTACCAGGCCTCGCAATACCCGGCGTAGACTTGGCCGACGCATTCGACGAAAACGGCGCTGATCCTTAAGGACGGCGACAGCCAAGCGACGCTGGAGGTCTCGACCTCGGCCTGGCTAACAAGCGCGAGCTCGCCGACTAGGTGGCTGCGGGCATCGGGTCCCAGGGCAGGGGTTGATATCTCGTCCGTGAAGTGGCCGCGCGCGTCGAGCCGGCGCAAGCTTGACGTGACTGGTCCCGTAGTCGAGGCCTGTGCCTATCATGTTCTTCTTGCTTGCTTTCTAAAGTCGCCTTGCCAAAATGCGCGAATTTCATTTTGCCAACAGACGAAATCTGGGGCGAAGGTGTACAGTAGGCCCCCGCTCGCCAGACTTTCGACCGGGCCTACCCCCACAATGCCCATTGCTGGCCACCGGAGCCGCGACACGCGCCGTTGCTGAGCTTGGTGCCGGAGGGGGGGGGCGTTGGCGCAGCCTAGTCGACGCCACGGCCCGAACTTCGGTATTTTTCGGTATCGAGGTCAGAACGCGCCCCAGGGAAGTGGACGTCCACGCTATCACTTACGATTCGTGCGCTGCTAGTAATCATTCCCACAACGTTGTTCACCTTCGCTTGACGCCTGCGTACCGGGCGACTTAACCTGCGCGCACTGTGAATAATTGGAATCAGCCTGAGCCCAGCCACACACCGAAGGATCAGCCTCGCCGCAGCCCGTGGAAGGGCTATGCGGTGGTTGCCGCTACCTTTCTGGTGGTCCTGCTGGCCTTCACCCCGTCCCCCCTGGGCATCGTCCTTGCCATAATTGCAGCCGGGTGCGTGGGCATATTTCTCGGCGTGCATTAAGGGGGGAAGCAAGTGACAGGTATTCTGTTGCGGGCCGGCATCATAGTGCTGGCCCCGGTGTTCGCCGTGATCGGTTCGTTCATGTTGCCGGTGATGTGGTCGGTTGGTGGTAGCGGCTGGGTTAACCTCTGGGACCTGGTTCCCTATTTCGATTGGGCGTTGAGCATCTTCGGCGCTGTGATGTGGGGCGCTGGCTGGGTTGGCATCACGTGGGGTGCGTTGCGTGAGCGCGAGGACCGCGCCTTGGTGGTCGAGCAAAGCCGGCACGCTACTAGAGGGGCACCGTGCCCCGCTGGTTCGCGGGCGGCGTCGTGCTGGTCGCAGCCGTGGTCGTTGCCCTCTGGCTGGCAGCGGCGGGACCTTTCAAAGCGGGGCAAACCTCGCACCCGGTTAGCGATAGCTGCCGAAGGTTGGCAGCCTCGCGTTCCATCTCTTTGGCTTCCTTCTGAAGCTTGGTGCTAGCCATTTTTTCTTCCCCTGATCCTTGCGAGCCTGCTTATCCCAGGCCTCAACCATTTGCACAACAACGGCGATCTGCGGACGCTTACGCGCGACGGTGTCTTGCATTAAGCACTTAACCTTTCTGTCTGGTTGCCTGCCACAATAGGTGGTTTATAGGTGGATTGGTAAATGAGCGATTGAGCGGCAAGAGCAGCACTTTTGCATAACTTCCTTTACGGGTTCTCTCGGCAATCCTACCGAGGACGATCCGTTGGCAAAAGCCTCGGGAGATTTGGGGCGGCCGCCAGGCTATCTCGTCCGAATATCGAACAGGTCGGCCTCGGTTTGTGGCAGGGTTCTCGCCAACGCTGCCGGACACCCCGAGCACTCGTACAGTTCCACAGGGGAGTCGTGCTATGAATGAAATCAGGATTCCGGTGATTACCCACGAGGAGGCCACCGGGGACCTCAAAGAGGCATATGAGTACGCCAGGAACTCGCTCTATCTGCGGGCGATGGGCAAGGTCAATGGAACCGAGGGGGCACTCAACTACCGTGCGGTCTTTAGCCTGCGGCCCGAGTACGTGCGGTGGATCTCCGATACCGCCGACGTCCTGTTCGGCCCCGGCCGTATATCCCCGACCATCAAGGACATGATTGCGGTAGTGGTCTCGTCCGCTAATCGGTGCAACCACTGCACGGCAGGGCACGCGCACCTCCTTCACATGCGGGGTGTGGAGGATGCGACCCTCAAGTCACTAATGACAAACCTCCACGGTCTTGATCTAGAGTCCAAGACGGTGGAGCTCCTGCGGTTCGCTCAGAAGATGACGCACGCGGCCCACGAAATAACCGACGACGACGTTGGGAATCTGCGCACGGCGGGTTGGTCCGACGAACAGATACTGGAGGCAGTTATGGTCGCGGCGTTCTTCAGCATGAACAATCGAGTCATGGAGACTCTGGGCGTCAAACCATTGAACGGGGCGGATTGGTATCAGCAGCTGACCGCCGGCGAATCGCTCGGGTAGACCTTCGGGCCCGCCGCATCGCACCGCCCACCACCGAAGGCAATCGCCAGCCAGGCTTCGGGCTTCCGGAAGTCTGCCCGGCCGGGCTTACCAGCGGGGCGTCCTGGACGTCGGTGACCCCCGGCCGTCGACGAACTGCTGGGCTTCTTGAGCGATGCTAGCGATATGGACAGAGACCACGTCGATTCGAGCAGTTTGACTGCCGTGGGCCATCGGCCGGACGTGAGAACGCCCGAGGTCGAGTTCCGTACTGGAGCCATCTAACAGTACTCTGAGGTTCCTCCCGCCCGTTAACTCGGCCTGAGGGCGGCCGAGTCCAAGGCTGATACTTCAACGCGCGCATGCGCGACGCCGGCTTCGCGTATCGCAGGTGAGTGGGTAGGGCTGCGTGACTGCTCAGGGTTAATCGGCCAGGCTGTGGCGCCATGACAACGAGCAGTTAGCAGTCGGTAGGGCGCCTCCGCGGCCACCACCCTGTGCCCGGTGCTAGCGTCTCATGTCGGGCGGTCCCTCTCGACCAGCCTGGTGGCGGCGGTGGGGGGAAGGAACGCCGACTTGTAGACCATGATCGTCCGGCGGAAGCTGATGACCGTGGTGCCGTCCTGGTTGAAGCCCTCGGTTCGGATGTCGACTATCCCCACATTCGTCTTCGACTTCGACTCCCTCTTGGAGAGAATTTCGGTCCTGGCGTAGATCGTATCGCCCTCGAAGACAGGGGCTGGCAGCCGGACCTCGTCCCATCCCAGGTTTGCCATCGCGTTCTGGCTGATGTCGGTAACGCTTATTCCCGTCACCAGCGCCAGGGTGAAGCACGAGTTCACGAGGGCGCGTCCGAATTCGGTCTGCGAGGCGTAGTGGTGATCGAAGTGGACCGCGTTCGTATTCAGAGTTAGCTGCGTAAACCAACTGTTGTCGGCACTCAGAACCGTCCTGCCCAGACCATGGATATAGGTATCTCCAATCTGGAAGTCTTCAAAGGCGTTTCCGCGCCATCCCTGGACTGTTGCCAATGTTGCCTCCTGGTATCCGTTTCAATGGGGCCCCCGGCGTCCTCGAATCGACGGGCGGTTTAGAGTCAATTGCGTCCGGCACCCGTCTCGCTCGTCTCAGCCTCTATCCGGTAGAGCTCATCCAGTCCGACCAGGCTCTCAACTTCCTTCCTCAGGGGAAGCATCGCCTCCGCGGGAAGCCCACTAACGCCGTCTGTCTTCAGGCGGCGTAGCACGCGGGTCATCTCCGCTACCGCGGCGCAGACCAGAGTGGTCGAATAGGACACCATCTTGTACCCGAAATCCTCAAGTTCAGACACGGCCAGGACCGGACGGCCGAGTCTGTTGCCCTCGCTGTTGACGTAGCAGATGGGACCGCCGATCGCGCGGGGCGCCATCCGAGCTTCGTCGACGTCGTTTGGAAAGATCATCACCATGTCGGCGCCGGCCTCGAGAAAGAGATTCGCGCGTTCAACCCCCTCGGCGAAGCCGTCAGTCCTCATGGCATCGGTGCGGCCCATGATCACGAAGTCCGCGTTTTGCCTCGCGGCCACGGCTGCTCGGATCTTCTGCAGGATCTCGTTCCTGGGTACCACGTGCTCGATGCCCTGGTGATAGTGAACCCTCTTGGGAAAGATCTGGTCTTCGATATGGACGGCTGCCGCCCCGGCGCGCTCAAGCTCTCGAACCGTACGCATGACGTGCAGCGGTTCGCCATAGCCGGCTCCGGCGTCGACAACCAGGGGAAGTTTCGTTGCGGTGGTGATGTAGCGGGTCGCGGCGGCCAGCTCCGAGAGTGTGAGGAGCGGCTCGCTTGTCACGAGATGGGCACCCAGGGCGTAACCACCGAGGCCCAGGCACTCGAATCCGAGGCTCTCGGCGACTCTGGCGCCGAGTCCGTCCCAGACTATGGGCGAGACGATGATGCCGTCACTCCCGAGCCGCTCGCGAAGCTTGCGCGCCGCACCCCCTTCAGTCAGTTCGTGCGCCACGTTCCCTCATCTCTTGCATCTCCCTTCCTCTCTCCGATTGCCTGGACACATCAAACCAACAGGCCCTCTTCCGTCATGCGCGTTACCGCGTCGCTATCCCAGCCGAGGAGCTCCCCGATGATGGCTGACGTGTCCGCGCCGAGCCTGGGGGGTGGGCTGTGCAGCTGGCCCGGAGTGGCCGAGAACCTGAACGGCGAGCCAACAACGGTGTGCTGCGTGCCGTCGTGAGCCACGGTCTGGAACACGCCGCGGTCCTTCAAATGCGGGTCCTCCACGAGCTGCCGGCTGTCAAACGACGGAGACGAGGGGACACCGTGCGCCTGGAGCACCTGCCACAGTTCGCTCACGTTCCACGCATGCGTCCACTCGGCGATGAGCCGATCAAGGTCGTCGCGGTTCAGCCATCTACGGTAGGAGTCCTCGAACCTCGATTCCTGCGCCCATGCCGGGCTGCTCATCGCACGGACCAGGCCGCTCCAGTGGTCTTCGGTGACCACGGCGATGCTGATCCACCTGTCGATCCCCTGGCAGGGGTAGCAGTTGTGGGGGGCGAATCCCTCCTCGTCGTTTCCACACCTTTCGAAGCCCCTCCCAGTCAGGCCGAACTCGGTAAAGACATGGCCCATGAGGCAACTTGCGGTCTCCCGCGCGGCGATGTCGATGTGTTGCCCGCGACCGGACCTCTGCCTTTCCAACAACGCCGTCAGGACTGCGAAGCTGCACATCAGGCCGGATGCCATGTCCATCGAGTGCCGGATCTCCATGGGAGGTCCGTTTCGATATCCGCTGATATAACCAAGGCCTCCGAGCGCCGCGAAAATGGGTGCGTAGCCAGCGAGGTTGCTGTCGGGGCCGCCAGTCCCATGGGCGGACGAGGACAGCATGATCAGGTCGGGTCGCCGCTTCTTGAGTTCGTCGTAGCCGATGCCGAGGCGTTCCATCACGCCGGGACGGAAGCTTTCAGCTACGAGGTCGAAATGCTCGACAAGGGCCAGCACCACGTTGGCGGCATCGGGATGCTTCAGATTGATGGTGATCGATCGCTTGTTCATGCTCAGGTCAGTGAACGTCCCGAACGTCCGTCCAAGCATGTCGGGCTTACCCTTACCATGACGCGCCGCGTCGGGCCGGTTTTGGCTCTCGACCCGGACACAATCTGCCCCCATAAAGGCCAGCATCAGGGTCGAATATGGCCCGACCCCGAACCAGGTGAAATCCAGGACCTTCACTCCGGCTAGTGGGCCGTCCTGATTAGATGACACTGCTTCTCCTCCAGAGAGCGACTTCCTCGGGCGAGTGATCCAGCAATCGCTGGTAGATCACCTCGTTGTGCTCACCGAGTTCGGGCGCCCGTCGGCGCAGGCCCCATTCGAAGATCTCGCTTCGCCAGGGCAACGATGGGTAGACGAACGTCAGGCCGTCCTCGACGAACTCCTTGAAGAAGGCCCGCTTCCTCTCGTGCTCGAGCTCGAGTACCTCGGCTGGCGAGTAGTAAGCCGCGATCGGCAGGCCGCACTGCTGCCCGAGCCTGACGAGCTCCTCTCGCGTGAACTGCGCTGACCACTCCCGGAGGAGTACGTTCAGGGCGTCCCCGTGATAGCCCCTCTGCAGCGGGTCACTGAACTCCGGGGCGTGAATCCAGTCCGGGTTTCCGAGGGCCTGGGTCAGGGCCTGCCACTCCCGGTCCTGGAGCGTCAGGATCTCGGCGAAGCCATCTGAACATGGGACAACCCCGCCGAATGAGAAGGCTCTCGTCTCCCGACTTTCGACTACCCCGTCCTGCAGCAACTTGCTGATGGTGCTGCGATTGAGAGACAGTTGCGCCTCCTGCTCGCTCACGTCGACCGTCTGAGACAGGCCTTCGCGCATCGAGCGGAACAGCGCAGCCGCGGCCCCCACCGCAGCTGTTAGGCCGGCTTGGTAAGAGGCCAGGTAGTGTCCGGCTCTGAGAGGTTCCCTGTTGCGTGCGAGTTCCCATGCCAGCCCCGCCGGCATTACGTAGCCGTCAGCCCCTGCGTGATAAAGGTTTAGCTCCTCCATAGAAAAGCCGGCATAGGGCCCGGTCTTTCCGAATGGTGTTATCCAGGTCAGCACTGGCGCGCGACCGGTTTGCGTCAGCTGATCGTCCTCGACCAGCCCGCCGTGATCGGGATGGTCATCCAGGATCACACAGTCGGCAGTCGCGGAGAGTTGGGACAGTACGCCCCGGCCGGTAGCCGTCGACAGGTTGAGTGTGATGCCGAACTTGTTGAGGTTGCAGTACATGAAGAGAGGGCTGTATCGTCCGGCTGCGGGTCCGGTCGCGACTACCGCCTTCCTCGCCGGGTCGCCGCTGGTTGGCTCGACCTTGATGACTTCAGCGCCGATGTCGGCCAGGAGCCGACCGGTGTAGCTGCCGCTTATGCGGTTGGTGACGTCGAGCACGCGACAGCCCCTGAGAGGTCCGTTTGCCGAAGCGGCTTCCAGGAGCGCCCCTTTTTCGCCGAAAGGTGCCATCAACCGACTAGCTGAGCGGTGGTGATCACCGCGCTGCGAGCCGGGAAGGTTCGCTTGACCGCAAACTCATGCTCCTCGTCCGAGAACGCGGCGCAGGCGTCGCTGACTACCACCACCTGGTAATCGTGGTCCCACGCCGCACGCACCGTGCTTTCGACGCCCCAGTTGGTGGCGAATCCGCCTATGACGATGGTGCTTTTGTTCAAACAGCGGAGGTAGAGGTCTAACGGCGTAGCGTGGAAGGCGCCGATACGGCGCTTCACCACTACGTAATCCTGTTCGGCCGGTGAAAGCTCGTCGATGATCTGATTACCCACCGATCCTTCGACGAGCCGTGCCCGGCGAGCCGACCCCAGCTGGGCAGCGGGTACATCGCTGCCATCCGCGCGGCGGTCTACCTTCACGAAGAAGACCGGAATGCCGTTGCCGCGCGTCCATTCAACCAGCGAACGGCAGTTCTCGACAAATGCTGCTCGCTCCGAGGGCAGCTCATAGCGGCCGTCAGTCTCGCGCTTCACGACATCGTTTTGCATGTCAATTAGGATCAGGACCCCGTCGCCCAGGACCTGTTCGCGGTTGAGTTCTACCATCTATCCTCCACCTCCGGTTTCATCGGTTACGCAAGCGCGGGTCGAGCGCGTCTCGCAAGGCATCGCCGGCAGTATTGAATGCAAGCACAAGCAGCGTGATCGCGATGCCGGGCGAGATTACGAGCCAGGGCGCATCGTTGACATAAAGGCGCGATGACCCCGACAGCATGTTGCCCCACGTCGACGTGGGCGGGGGGACGCCAAGGCCGAGGAAGCTCATTGACGCTTCGGCCAGGACCATGGCGCCCAGGGCGATCGTGGCGGCAACTATGAAGGGCGCGATCGTGCCTGGAAGGACGTGGATGAAGATAATCCTCGCGGGGTTCGCGCCTATGGTTCGTGCGGCTTCCACGAACAGCTCTTCCCTGACGGTGAGCGTGGCGGAGCGGACAATCCGCGCGGCACGGGGCAGCTGGACGACCGCGAGGGTGATCACAACGTTGGTCTGGGAAGGCCCGAGCACGGTGACGATGACCAGGGCTGCAACCAGGAACGGGAAGGACATTATCACATCGCCCAGGCGCTGGAAGATCGCGTCCAGCCGTCCCCCGGCATATCCGGTCACCAGTCCGAGCAACCCGCCACCCACCGTCCCAAGAAGGACCGCGGCAAGGGGCACCAAAAGCGAGATGCGGGCGCCGTAGAGAAGCCTGCTCAGCTGGTCGCGGCCGAACTCATCGGTGCCCAGGGGGTGATCGAAGGTAGGACCCTGGAGAATCACGTCGTAGTCAACCTGGTTCGGCTCGTAGGGCGCAATCAGGGGAGCCGTGAGGGCTGCGACGGCGGTAAAGGCGAGAAAGGCGAGGGCGATCCGGCCGGGGAGCGATAGCCGAAGGTTGAGCAGCGGGTTCCTTGCTGTGCCGACCGCGGGTGCAATGGGGTCGAGCGCCTCCGACCTGGCTTCAGTCGCCACCACTAGGCCCCAAGCCTCACGCGCGGGTCGAGGACGGCATACAGTATGTCGATCCCGAGGTTGACCAGCACGACAGCGGCGCCAAATGTCAGCAGAAACACCTCAACCACTGCAAAGTCTCTCAACCGCAGGGCGCTAACCAGCCCGGATCCGACGCCGGGCAACCCGAAGATCGTCTCCAGGATCACCGCGCCGCCCATCAGGGACGCGAATTGGATCCCGACCAGGGTGATGGTGGGCAGCGCCGCGTTGCGGAATGCATGGCCGAGAAGGATCGAACGCTCGCGGACGCCCTTCGAGCGGGCGGTCCTGATGTAATCGAGGCTGAGCACCTCCAAAAGGCTCGAGCGGAACATCCTGCTTATGCCAGCCGCCCCGCCGTAACCCAGGATGAGCACCGGGAAGATCATCTGTTGAAAGTGACCCCACGGGTCCTCGGTCAGGCTTGAGTATTCGAGCGGCGGAATCCAGCCGAAAAGGCGCACCAGCGCAAGGAGGGTGACGATCGCGAGCCAGAAATTGGGTATGGCCAGGCCGAGGATGGCGACGAAGCGAGTGCCATGATCCAGCGGACTGTTGCGAAAGACGGCCGAGATGCTGCCCGCCGGGATGCCGATCATCAGACTCACAACCGTCGCCCATGCCGCCAGTTCAAGGGTCACCGGCAGGCGGACGCTCAGGTCGTCGGAGATTGGACGGCCGGTGGTAATGGATTCCCCGAGATCGAGCTGCGCGTACCCCAGCAGTCGATCGATGTACTGGTCGTGGATTGGGTCGTGGAGGCCCAGGTCTTCCCTGAGTGCTTCGAGGGCCTCCTCGGGTACGCGCCCGCCCCCTTCCCCGCCGCCCGAGAGAATGCTTAGAGCAACGTCGCCCGGCAGGATACGCAGCAGAGCGAATGACACCATCGAAAGGAGGATGAGGGCTAGCAAGCCCTGGCCAAGGCGCGCCAGGAGGTAGCGTTGCAGCATAGTGGTGCTAGTGGATCGCCCTCTGCTCGACAAGCTCGTCGAACTCGTCGTCGCTGAGGCCGAGTCGCGAAGTTAAGACTTCGCGACTGTGCTGCCCAAGCTCAGGACTTGGTTCGGTCACTTCCACGGTTGAGCCGGTCAGTGTCCACGGCGGGCCGAAGAAGATCCACGAATTGCCATCTCGTTTGCTGAGGCCCTTGAATTTACCCAGGGCGTTAAGGTGGGTGTCGGTGAGCAGGCCCATTGCGCTGTGGCTGGGAGTGGAGGCGACTCCAAACGACTGCAGGAGCTCCATGATCTCGCGGGCGCTGCGGTCCTTCGTCCAGTCACCCAGCTTCTGATCGAGTGCGTCGCTGTTTTTCCAGCGCAAGAATCTGTCAGCGAAGCTTGCGTCCTCCATCCAGGCAGGATTGCCGAGGGCCCGTTTGAGACCGTCCCACTCTGTCTCGGACTCGACCGCAATTACGATCCACTCGTCCTCTCCGGCGCATGGATAGCAGTCGTGTGGGGCCATGCGCCAATCCTGGTTGCCGACGCGGCCCTGCTCGCGCCCGTTCCAGGCGTAGTCCATGAAGGCGTCGGCGATGAATGCACCAAAGGTCTCCCGGTTCGACAGGTCGAAGTAGCTCCCTTCGCGCAGTGTCTCCTGGCGATACAGGCCCATCAGCGCCGAAAAGGTGCCCATCGTACCACTCTCCATATCCACCGGAAAGCGCAACTCGACTGGCGGCCCATCCTTGTACCCGGTGAGCCAGCTGGCTCCGCTGAGAGCCGCGAAGACCGGCGCGTATCCGGTTCCGAGACTCTCAGGTCCGAAGCCTCCGGATGTCGACATCGAAACCATCACGAGGTCCGGACGGACGACCTTGAGATCGTCGTAGCCAAGGCCCAGCCGCTTCATCACGCCGGGGCGGAAATTCTCCATGACCAGGTTGCTCCCGGCTACGAGCCCAAGAGCCAGTTCGCGGCCCCGGGCGTGCTTGAGGTTGAGGGCGACGCTCTTCTTGCCCGCATTCAACTCCTCGAAGAGGCTCACCGTGACCCCCCGACGGCGAACCGGGTTCGATGTGCGCCCGGACCCGCCCGTGCCCACGGAGATGGACTGACTCTCGATTTTGATCACGGACGCGCCGAGCATCGAAAGCAGAAACGTGCTGTAGGCGCCGACGCCTGCCCAGGTGAAGTCACATATCGTAACTCCTGCCAGCGGCTTGTTCTCGGCTTTCAGGGGCTGTCGAGCCGTCGTCAAAGGACTTTGAGCTGCCACAGCTTCAGAATCTCCTCCCGGGTGTAACCCAGGTTCTTGAGCACATCGAAATTATCCTGGCCGAGAACGGGGGCGGGGCTATCAGTCTCGGCGGGCATATCGGATACGAAGCCCTGTCGGGGATAGGTGATCGCACCTGCCGTGGGATGCTCGGCGTTGATGAAGTAGTCTCGGATCCGCTCGTGCTCCGAGTTCACCACATCGCCTGGCCGGCTGAAGATGCCAATCGGCACGCCGAGCTGGCGCCCGCGTTCATAGATCTCATCTCGCGGCAGGACTCTAGCCCATTCGCGGAGGTGGGCGTTCACCTCGGCACCGTGCTCCGCCCGCTGGCTGAGGTCCTGGAACTTCTCGTCCTCCGCCCACGCCGGCCGCCCCATCAGCTCTACCAGGGCATCGAATTGGCCATCGGACAGGCAGACGATTTCGACAAAGCCGTCCTCGCATGGCACACAACCGCCGAAGGCGAAGCCGCGCGTGTCCCGCGTCTCGAGCAGCCCCTGGTTGGCGTACCACATGATGTGCTCTCTCGACAAAGAGACATGCGCGTCGAGTTTGTTGAGGTCGACGATCTGCCCCTCTCCGGAGTCACCCCTGGCGTGCAATGCAGCAATCAGACCTACGGCGGCGTTTAGCCCAGCGTAGTAGTCGCCGACATGGCCACCGGGTTTCAGCGGCTGTCGGTCGGGGAACAGCTCGTGCGATAGGCCCGAAGGGAGCAGCCAACCATCACCCCCAGTCTGGTAGAGATTCAGGTTATGGCCCTTGTAGCGGGCGTAGGGTCCTTCCAGGCCGAACGGCGTTATGGCGCCAACGATTAAGCGCCCATTGGCAGCGGCGATCTCGCTCAGGTCGAGCTTCAGTCGCTCCAACTCGTCGATGGACAGGTCGACCACGAGGACATCCGCGGTCGCGACGAGATCCAGGAGAATCTTCCTGCCGGTATACGTCGTAAGGTCCAGGCTGATCGCCCTCTTGTTGGTGTTCAGGTACAGGAAGAGTCCGCTGGCGTTTAGATCGGGAGTATCGTCCCGGAAGGGACCGTGCCTGCGAGATGGATCTCCATCGACGGGTTCCACTTTCAGCACATCGGCGCCGAATTCGGCCAACAGCTTCGTGGCATACGGGCCGCTGACCATCGATGCCACCTCGATCACCTGGACGCCGTCCAGTACCTGCCGTCTGGGCATTACTCGATCACTCCAGTCGTGCGTAGTCGGTCGATTTCGGAATCAGGCAATTCGAGCAGCTCGGATAGCACCTGCGCGTTGTGTTCCCCCAGGAAAGGGGCCCTCTCGTAGTCCGGCTGGAAGAGGTTGCTCTTCCACGGCAGTGCATAGATCCATTCACGGCCCAGAACCGGATGATCCTGCTCGATGTAGATCGCCCGCCGCTGGAAGTGTTCAGAGAGGAAGCGGTCCTCGATGTCAGAGAGCGGGGCAGCCGGAACTCCGGCATCCTGCATATCTTGAGCCGCCTTCTCTTTCGATCGGCTGGCCGTCCAGCGGTCGATGTGACTGTCCAGAAGGCTTCTATCGTCCAGGGCTTGCGGGGGGCTCGTGTCGTATCCGACCACGGAAAGCACCTGTTCCAGGTCGTCCACGTTGCGCGCGGTTATCGCTACCCACTGGTTGTTATCGCCCAGGCAGCTGTAGTGGCCCCTGTGGAGGAACTCACCGCTGTCGCTGGATTCGCTGCCGTCGCCCTGGGGGATCATCTCACCCACCGTTGCGATGGCTGCCTCCAGCTGCGAGAAGTCGATGTGCTGCCCGCGCCTGGTCGTCTCTCGCTCGCTTAAGGCGGCGAGCACTGCCGCCACCGCGTAGAGGGCGGCGTTGATGTCGGCGAAGGAAGACTGGAGGCCGAT
>WHTO01000262.1 GCA_009377665.1 Dehalococcoidia bacterium | reverse complement strand
GGCGCCGACCTTTTTCAGCAGCGCTGGGAACAGCAATCTCTCCCTATACACGTCGAGCAGGTAGTATCGGTGCTCCCTGAGCCCCCAGGTGGTGCAGACGGAGTAGCTGGCATCGCCATCAATTGAGGAGGCGGTGTCCCAGCACTGGATGACGTATTCACGCTCCACTTCGTGGGGTGCCTCCTCGTAGGTTCGAAACCATTCCGCTTTGACCAGGTTGCCCTCCCGCGGCACCGGCTTCTGCTGGTACTGGGCCTCGAAGTTGTAGGTACCGATGTTGTTGCGCTGATGCTCGAGGTGCCCGATCGGCAGCCGCGCGGGATGCATCGATTCCCCCTGCTTGCGGTAGATCACGGTGTCGGCATCGATGCGGATCTCCTCGTCCTCGACCGCGATTGCGGGGATGCTGACGTTTAGCCAGTCGCCGCGCTGCAGCACGTGGCCGACCAGGTCATCCACGTGAGTGCGCTGGCTGACGATAACGAGGGCGCCTTTGGCCGGATCGTCGAAGCGCGAGCTGACGGTGCTGGTGAACCAGCTGTTGACGCGGTTTCGCTCGGCCTCGGACATCGCAGCGTCCGCCTTGATCGGGTCGTCAATGATGATCACGTGACCGCCGCGTCCCGTGAGGGTGCCGCCGACCGAGGTTGCGAGCCGGCCACCATTCATGGTGGTCTCCATCTCGTGCTCAGTGAACTTCTTGCCGTCAAACCGGGCCTTTGGGAATGCCTTCCTGTACCAGTTGGACGCAATGATTTGCTGCGAGTCGCGGCTGTGTTTCGCGGCCAGATCTTCAGAATAGCTGATACAGATGAACCGCTTCGAAGGGTCCCTGCCGATGCACCAGGCCGGGAATGCGACCGAGGTGACGAAGGACTTGAGGCTCCGCGGACAGAGGCAGAGGACGAGCCGCTGGATGCCGCCCTGCGCGACCTCCGTGAGCCGCGTCGACATCAGGTCGATATGCCAGTTGGGCACGAAGTTCTGGCCGGGATTGACCGTCTCGAAGGCCTTGATCAGGAACGAAGAGAAGTCTTCATACAACAGGGCGTTAACGACAGGTTTCTTGTTATCGCTCATGCTGGTTGCCCTTCTCTGCCTCGCCCAGCGCTTCCGCCAGCACCCTCTCCCGATAACGCGCCAGGATCGCCTCATCGGCTGCGGTCAACTCAGTGTCATTCACTGGTACGGGGTCATCCGCGAACAACCTCATCACGAGGTTCGCGAGCAGCGTCATCGCTTTGGGGTCACCGTTGATGGCCCTGGCGGCGAGCGCCTTGACGAAGGCCCGCTGCTTCGAAACCTTGCTGGGCGCCCCGCCCTCCTTGATGGTCACCTTCTCATTGAGCTCTTCCTGCAGGTCCGTCCTGAGGTTCCTGGTGCCCTTCGGCCGACCCTTCGGATTGCCCGAGTGCCCCTTCCTGAACTGGCCGCTTTTTGGCGGTTTGCCGTAGCCGACCCCGTAATCTTTGCCGGCCATCTCAGGCCTCCGTCTGCGGCGCCGGTAGCAGGGGCACCGGCGAGTGGCGCATGAAGCCCGTTTCGGCGAAGCTGAGCCCGGTCCGGGCGTGCCGGGCCGTGCTGCCAGTAAATTGCTCCCAGCGGCGGATCGCGACGTCGACATAGAGAGGGTCGAGCTCGATGCCGCTACAGCGCCGGCCGGTCTGTTCCGCGGCGATGATGGTGGTCCCCGATCCCAAGAACGAGTCAAGGACCAGCCCGCGGGGCTTGGAGCAGTCCAGCATGGCGTCCGCCACCAGTGCCACCGGTTTGACGGTGGGGTGCAGGGCGAGATCGGCCCGTCTCTCGGGGTTCAGCGTGTTCACCCCCTCGTAGCACCATATGTTTGTCCGGTTGCGCCCGTACTTGCCGAGCCTGACGTTATTGATGTGCGCGGCCTCGCCGTTCCGGTAGACGACGATCAGCTCGTGCTGGGAGCGGTAGAGCGAGCCCATGCCACCGTTGGTCTTGACCCAGACGCAGAGGTTCAGCTGCATCGAGTAATGGCGGTCGCAGGCCGCCTGCAGCACCGGAAGACGGCGCCAATTCATGAACAGGTAATGGACTGAGCCGTTCTCGCTGAACCGGACCATCTGGCGCAGCGTGGCGTCCAGGAACGCGGCAAACTCGGCCGGCGACATCTCGCCGGAGGCCATGGGGAACTCGCGGTGGTGGATAGTGCCGGCGCCGGTGGCGTTGCCGTCGATCCGGATATTGTATGGCAGGTCCGAGATCACCATCTGGGCGCGCTCTTCATTGAGGACGGCCTCGTATGCCTCGGGATCGCGGGCGTCGCCGCAGAACAGCCGGTGTTCGTCGAGCAGCCAGAGGTCACCCGCCACCGTAACCGGAGGCGCGTCGTCATTGGCGGGGAGGTTGTCGGCGGGGGAAAGTCCCACCGGCCCCTCCTGGCCGGCGATGGTCATTTGGATCTCCGGGATCTCGAAGCCGGTCAACTCGACATTGAACTCGACCTCGAGCAGGTCCTTCAGCTCCTCGGCGAGGGCCGGCTGGTCCCACTCGGCAAGCGCGGCAAGCTTGTTATCGGCGACGCGGAAGGCCTTGACCTGGACGTCGGACAGGTGGCGCGCCCGCAGCACCGGCACCTCGGCGTAGCCGAGCTTCCGGGCCGCCAGCAGTCGCGCCTCGCCGGCAATCACCGTGCCTTCGGCATCCACCAAGATCGGCACCGTAAAGCCAAATTCCGTGATGCTGTCGCAGATCCGGCCGATCTGCTTCTTCGAGTGCTTTCGCACCTGGCGCCGGTAACCTCGCAGCGTGTCGGGCGGCACATACTCGACACGGTCGTACAGCCGCTCGGGCAGCAGTAGGTTATGCCCTGCACCCGGGCGGAGCTCGCCTTTGATCCTGTTGGGGTCTTCGTCCTTCTCGCCCATCGGCGACCTCCTTTTCAGGCTGTCGCCGGCTGCCCCAAAAACCTGAGGGCGAGCAGACGACAGCGGCTATACCGCCGTCACCTCCTTCGCCCTCCTTGGCATATCGAGAATGACGCTTCTGAGAACTAGGCTCAGGACCTATTAAAGGGATTCACATCGGCGCGACGATCTGATTCACTGGCGGCAGGAGGAACCTGCCATGAGCGAACTGTTCTGGTTGTCAGACAAGCAGA
>WHTO01000261.1 GCA_009377665.1 Dehalococcoidia bacterium | reverse complement strand
GCTCGAACTGAGCGAGCGGGCGGAGGCGGCTGATGTCGTCGCCATCGTGGGGCTTGGCGCGAGCCCGGGCATCAGCAACCTGCTCGCCGCGGTGGCGATGCGATCGCTCGATCGCGTGGATCGCGTCTTGACCGGGTGGCGGGCGGGCGACGGTATCCCGAAGCCGAACACTGAGAATTCCTCACCAAAGGCCACGGCGGCGATCGAGCACTGGATCCACCAATGCGCGATCGAGATCAGGGTTTGGCGTGAAGGCGCGCCTGCGGGCGCTGCGCCGCTGGAAGAGCTCAAGACCACCTACCCGGGCGCGGGCAGCGGAACGGTCTGGACCTGTGGCCATCCAGAGCCCCTGACCATTCCGACGATCCGGCCCGAGATCCGGGAGTGCCTCAACGTGATGGTCTCGCGCCCCGGCCTGATCGAGGCCTTGCGACGCGTCGTGAAGCGGGTCCAGTCCGGCGAGCTCGACGTTCCGCAGGCCGCACGCGCTCTGATTCTAGAGCCCGATCGCCGCGGTCCCGCGGCCGGCGACGCGGCACCCTTCCCCGGCCTGTTCGGACTAGCCGAGGGGGTTCGCGATGGTCGGTCGAGCCGGGTCGCAGCAAGCCTCGCCAACCTTCCTGATCACTGGCGTATCGGCGAGTTCACGGGCTATCCGCTGGCCATCGGCGCGGGCATGATCGCGGCCGGGAATGTCGACGCCAGAGGCGTGCTGCCTCCGGAGGCGGCGATTGACCCCGACGAGTTTTTCACGCGCCTGGCCGAGCTTGCGGGCTGCGCCGAGGACGACGAGGTCATCGCGCTCGTGGGCGACGACGGTGGTTAGGCTCAAGCTTGACCGCGCAAGACGTCCGGTGAGCGCGGGTGCATCCCCCAGCCGGGTGTTTCTCGGGGGCTGTCGCGGGCGCGCCGGGCCCGGTTGGAAGATCAATCACCCCACGTGCCGCTAAAGGCCACTAAAGCCAAGGGGAGGCCCCGGAAACATGAACCCCACTCGACTCACATTGCCCCTCGCTCTGCTCGCGGCCGTCGTCGTCGGTGCCGGTTGCGGGTCGGACGACAGCGAGGACACCAGCGGCTCGTCGAAAGACGAGGCGCAGGCGGGCGAGGCGCAGGCGGGCGCGTCCACGCCCGACCTGGACGGTCAGAAGCTCGTCTTCGTGAATTACGGCGGCGACACCCTGGTTGCGGCGGAGGAGGGCTGGCTAGACCCGTTCTCGGCCGAATCCGGCGTTCAGATCGCAACCGACAGTCCGAGCGACCCCGCGAAGGTCAAGGCGATGGTCGAGGCGGGCCGCACCACGTGGGACGTGATCGACCTCGATGCCGCGTCGGGTGGCGCGCAATGCGGGACTCTGTTCGAAGAGCGTGAGAACATCGACATCAGCGCGATCGACCCTAAGTACATCAGCGATCTCTGCGGCGTTCCGATCATGGTCCAGGCAATTGCGCTCGTCTACAACAACGAGCTGTACGGAGACAATCCGCCCACCAAGGTCACCGACTTTATGGACACTGAGGCGTTCCCCGGCAAGCGCATTATCTTCAACTACGCCGTTGGCGGCATCGAGCCGATCCTGCTGGCCGACGGCGTGGAGCCGGACGAACTGTTCCCGCTGGACTATGATCGCGCCGCGTCGGCCATAGAGCGGCTCGGCGGTGACCTGGTCTTCCACGCGGAGTTGGCCCAGCAGGAACAGGCGCTGCAGTCCGGCGACTTCGCCATGTGCCTGTGCTACACGGGACGGGCGGCCGTTACAGCCGAGAAGGGGGCCGACATCGGAGTCGTCTGGGATAGTGCCTACATGGCCTGGGATGCCCTGTACGCGATCAAGGGGTCAGAGTATCCGGAAGCGCAGGAGGCCCTGATGAACTACATCGCCACGCCGGAGGCGCAGGCGGCGTTCACGGAGACACTGCCGTACGGACCGACCACGCCGTCGTCCGAGCCGCAGATCTCGGATCTGTTCAAGGAATTCCTACCCGATTTCCACGAGGAGGAGATCGGGACACGCGCCCTCTACGACGCGCAGTGGTGGATCGAGAACGCCGACAAAGCGTTTGCGGAGTGGACCGCGATGACCGCGGGCTGAGCGGAGCAATGCTCCGGAAGCCTCGCGCCTCATGAACAGCGCCGGGCCGGTTGGAGTCCAGCAAGCGCCGCCGCCGGGTGGGTCGTTGAGCGGCGCCGGGCTGCGGCGCCTGCCCCGCGATCGCTGGATCCTCGTCGCCCTCATACCGCTCGCCTTCGTCGCCATTTTCTTCGCCTATCCGGTGGTGGAGATGCTCCGGCGGAGCTTCACCGACTTCCTGACCCCGGCGGAAAGTGGGTTCTCGAACTACGAGTGGTTCCTCGGGAGTTCCGTCCAGCTTGAGATCCTGCGGCGGACGTTCACATCCGCGCTGCTCGTGACGGGGATCTGCCTTGTCCTCGGCTATCCGTACGCCTACCTGATGACCCTCGTCGGGTGGAGGTGGCGAGTCATCATGATGGCGGCGGTCCTCATGCCGTTTTGGACCAGCGTGATCGTGCGGAACTACTCGTGGATCATCTTGCTGCAGGACAACGGCCCTGTCGTGAGCGCGCTCGAGGACCTCGGCTTGGGATCCGTGAGACTGCTCGGGACCACCACCGCTGTCGTGATCGGGATGACGCAGATCATGCTGCCGTTCATGATCCTCCCGCTCTACTCGGTGCTCAGCCGAATCGACCGCAGCCTCCTGCTGGCCGCGCAGAGCTTGGGAGCAAATCCCCGCGTCGCATTCGTGCGCGTCTACGTCCCGCTCTCGGTTCCCGGGATAATGGCGGGCTCGACGATCGTCTTCATTCTGGCGCTCGGCTTCTACTTCGCGCCGGTATTGCTCGGCTCTCCGCAGAACAGCCTTCTCTCACAGCAGATCGTGGAGCAGGTCAGCACGCTTTTGGCATTCGGGCGCGGCGGCGCGATGGCACTTGTGCTCCTCATACTCACACTGTTGCTCCTCGGCCTCGGAGCCCGCGGCGCCCGGCCCTACAGGCGAGCGCTCGGGATCGGATCCCAGGACGGCTGAATGATGGCAGTCGACACCACCCGCCGCCCATTTCTCATCTCCTTCTGTTGCCTGGTGGGCGTCATCCTTGTTGCGCCCGTGCTCGTCGTACTGCCGATGGGTTT
>WHTO01000260.1 GCA_009377665.1 Dehalococcoidia bacterium | reverse complement strand
GGAGCGAGGATCCGGGGCCGCCCAGCCCGGCCGCCAACCTCTTCAGGGCCGCTTCTTGCGCGCCGCATAGCGCTAGACGAGCGCCCGCCTCAGCGAAACGGCCGGCGATCGCCCGACCACTGGGCGTGTCGGCATCGGCTATCAGCACAGACTGCGACTCGCTCACGGCTGCGTCTCCATCTCCGGCCTGCGCCGGCACATCAAGTTGATGAAGCCGTCTTGAGCAAGCTCATGACGCTGGTTGAAGACCTCGAACTTGCGATTCAGGATGCCGCGTCCCGGCTTCGACGTCGGCCGCTTGCCGGTGATCGTGACACGAGCGTAGATCGTGTCGCCGAAATACACCGGCCTGTGAAAGCGCCACTCGTCGATACCCAACATCGCAATCGCGGTGCCGTCGTTTATGCCGAGGCGGGCGTTGAGGCCGGTGATCATCGCCAGGATCAACATTCCGTGGGCGATGGGCTCGCCGAACGGGGTCTCCGACGCAAAGACCCTGTCGGTGTGCAGCGGGTTGTAGTCGCCGGACAGCCCGGCAAAGCTCGCGACGTCGGCCTCGGTCACGGTGCGTCTCGGTGTGGTGAAGCTGTCACCAACCTCGAAGTCCTCGAAATACATCCCAGGCATCTGTGGCGCCACCTTTCTGTGCGATTAGAAGGGCTGCTGTCCGATACTCCGACCGCCCCCCACAGACAGCGTCTCGCCGGTGATGTAGTCGGACGGAGACGCGGCCAGGAACAGCACGGCTTCCGCGATATCAGCGGGCGAGCCGACGGTGCGCAGAGGACTCGTCAATTTGTACTGTTCGACGCTGTCCCCCACCGTCGCCCTGGTCATCGGCGTGTCGATGTAGCCCGGCGCGATCGCATTGACCCGTATCCCAAAGGGTCCGACCTCGAGGGCAAGCGCGCGTGTGAAGCCGACGATGGCGCCCTTGGTCGCCGAGTAGTTGGCCTGGCCGTAGTTGCCGAGATACGCCCGCGACGAGATGTTGACGATCCTGCCCGAGCACTGCCGCTTCATAGCCGTGACCGCGAACTTGGTGCAGTTGAAGACGCCCCCGAGGTTGACCGCGAGGACTGCGTCCCACATCTCTTCGGTCATCTTGGGGACGATGGCGTCGCGCGCGATGCCGGCATTGTTCACCAACACGTCGACGCTGCCGAAACGATTCAACGCGCCGTCGATCATCGCCCTGGCGTCCTCGGTTGAAGCGACATTGCACGCCACCGGCATCGCCTCTCCCCCTTGGTCGGAGATCTTGGCCGCGGTAGCCCTGGCGGCGTCGAGGTCGATGTCTGCAACAACGAGCGCGCCGCCCGCCTCGGCGAGGCGCAGGGCGATCCCTTCGCCGATGCCGCTTCCTGCTCCGGTGACTACCGCAACCTTGTCGTCGATCCTCAAGTCTTTCCCCCGTTCCTCACTCGTCTCCAGGCGGTGCCTCACCCAATGCTCCCGACGCGATCGCCTCTTGCAAGGCCTCGGTGTCGTAGCCACACACTTCCATGAGCACCTCCGTGGTGTGCTCCCCGAGGAAGGGCGCGCGCGCTGCCGCCCGCTGCTCCCCGCTGAGTCGCAGAGGAGAAGCCACCTGGCGCACTGCCCCGAAACGTGGGTGGTCGAGGGACACCACGGCGCCACGCGCTCTTACCTGTGAATCATGCAGGGCACCGGGCACGTCGTTGACGGGCGCAGCCGGCACGCCCGCCTCGCCCAGTCTTTCGAGCCACGCCTTCGTCGAATCCAAACCGAAGAGCGGATTGAGGATGGCGAGCAGGTCTTCGCGGTTGCGATGGCGCCCGGGAAATCCCAGGAAGCGAGGGTCCGAGGCAAGCTCCGGTCGATCCAAAGCAGCACACAGTCGGAGCCAGAACTTCTGCTTGGCGCAGGCGATCACGATGAACCCATCGGCAGTCTCGAAGTTCTGGAATGGCACGATCGAGGGATGGGCAGATGAGGGCGTCCGCTCCGGCCGATAGTTCTCGGTCGCAACCCACGTCGCGACGTAGGAGAGCTCGGCCAGCGCGGTCTCGAACAGCGACACGTCGCAGTCACAGCCCACCCCGTCCCGGCGGGCACGCCAGAGGCCCGCGAGCAACGCGATCGCCGCCACGTAACCGCCGGAGAGGTCCACGAGAGAGGGGCCGGTCTTGACCGGCGGCCCTCCGGGCTCTCCGGTCAAGCTCATCCACCCCGCGAGCCCTTGCATCATGTAGTCGTAGCAGGGAGCGGACGCCCTCGGACCCGTCTTGCCGAAACCGGAGAGCGAGCAGCACACCACTTGCTCGTTGCAATGCCTGAGGTCGTCATAGGTGAGACGCAGCTTCTTCGGCTGGTCACCCCTGAGGTTGCAGTAGACGGCATCGGAAGCGCTGACGAGGTCCTCGAAGACCGCTCGGCCGGCCGGCAGCTTGAGGTCGAGACAAATGCTCTTCTTGTTGCGATTGAAGGTCTCGAAGAACAACGAGTCCTCACCCTCCTGAAAGGGAGGAACGTAGCGACCGATGTCCCCACGCGAGCCGGGATCCTCGATCTTGATCACCTCTGCTCCGAGGTCCGCAAGCTGCAGCGACCCCCACGGTCCCGCGCCGTACTGCTCGACGGCGATCACGCGGACGTCGGCCAGCGGCATCATTGCGGCAGACACTCAGTACGACCGAGGCATTCCCAGCACGTGCTGTGCGAGGTAGGCCAGGACGAGATTGTTGGACACGGGCGCGATCGAGTAGAGGCGCGTCTCCCGGAACTTGCGTTCGACGTCATACTCGCGGGCGAAGCCGAACCCTCCGTGACAGTCGAGGCAGGCGTTGGCGGCCTGCCACGACGCCTCGGACGCCAGCAGCTTGGCCATGTTCGCCTCCGCGCCGCACGCCAGGCTCAACTCGAACAACCAGGCGGCCTTGTAACGCACGAGGTCGGCGGCCTCGATGGCGGCGTGGGCCCGGGCGATCGGGAACTGGACCCCCTGATTCGCGCCGATAGGGCGGTCGAACACGACGCGCTCCGTCGAGTACCGGGCCGCCTTCTCGACGAACCAGTGGCCGTCCCCGATGCATTCGGCCGCGATCAGGATTCGCTCCGCGTTCATTCCATCCAGGATGTACTTGAAGCCCTTGCCCTCCTCTCCGATGAGCGCGTCCTCCGGAAGCTCGACGCCGTCGAAGAAGAC
>WHTO01000259.1 GCA_009377665.1 Dehalococcoidia bacterium | reverse complement strand
AGGCCCGGTTCGACCCAGCAACAACCCGCTGGCGCCCATCGCCGTCCCGCAGCAGGAGGGCCAGGGCTCGCCAATCTGGTGGCTCATCACCCTGGGCGGCGGCTTCATCGCCATCGCCGCTGCCGTCTACCTCCAGCGGCGGCTCGTCAGCTCCCCGCGCCACACGCCGTGACGGCGTAGGAGAGACTTCCCGCGCACACCGTGAGAGGTGACGCAGCCTCGCATCGTAGATCATCGGCCAAATCAGCAACTGCCAGGCTTAGAGGGAAAGCTGACTGCTGACAGCTAAATCTCAGTGCGCCGGCGGCACCTCATCCATGGAGAAGAATCGAATCGCCGCCGCCACCAGCTCGGGCGTGTTGTAGCCGCCCGGCGCCGAGCCACCCATCGTCACCACGAGCCGGCCATGCGGCGCCAGCTTGTAGCCCTCCAACGCGTACTCGGGGCGGATGGCGCGGTTGGTGTCCGACTGCCCAAAAAGGATGGGCATCTTCATCTCGGCGAGGAAGTTGCGCAGGCCCCATTCCTCGCGCACGCCGGGGTCGTTGATGTAGTCGAGGATTTGGACGTAGGCTTCCTCGCGGCCGGGCCGCACCATCTGGTCGTAGATCGCGTCGGCCATCGCCTCCGTCGCGTAGCCCATGCCACGCAGCTGCTCGCGGGTGGGCAGGGCAAAGGTCGAGGCTGAGCGCGGCGCCGTGGGGTTAAGGCCGGCGTTGCTCAGTAAGGCGAGGCGACGGACCTTCTCCGGGTTCTGGTGGGCGTAGAGAGCGGCAATCCAGCCACCCAGGCTCTGGCCTATCAGGTCGATCTCCTCGAACCCCAGCTCATCGACAAGCCCTCCGATGGCTCCTACCCACATCGGGAAGTCGTAGCCCGATTTCGGCATGTCGGAGAGTCCCCAGCCCGGCACGTCCAGCGCGTACACCGGCCCGATTTTCGCCAGGGCATCCAGGCTCGACAGCCACTGGTCACCCGAGTTTTGCACCGCGAGCCCGTGCACGACGACGATCGGCCGACCCTTGCCGGCGCACTCCAGATAGCGAATCCTCATCCCGTTAGCGGTCAGGTACTTTTCAGACACGTCGTGGTACAGCGTCACGTGAGTCTCCTCTCGTCCTTCTCGGAAGGATTAGGGTGAGGGCGTGCGCGGTTAGCCCTGGGGTTGGCTCGGTGGGCGTGAACCGGGCCGCCGCCGCTGCTGTCGCTCGATGACGCGCAGCCGGGCCTGAGCCCGCTCCAGCGAGGCCATGACCGCGGCGATGTTGACGTCGGCCTGGTGCTCGCGCAGCAAGGCGCGGGCGCGTTCCCGGGCTTCCTCGACGCGGGCGCTGTCGATTTCGTCGGAGCGCTCTGCCGTGTCGGCCAGGATCGTGACCTTGTCCTCTTTAATCTCAAGGAAGCCGCCGGAGAGGGCGATGTCGGTCTCGACGCCGCCTTTGCGCACCGTTAGCGGTCCCGGCTTCAGGCCCGTCATCAGGGCGGCGTGCCGGGGCAGCAGCGTCAACTCGCCGTCGGCGCCCGGCACGGTAACCGATTCGACTCCCTCTTCGGAGAGGACGATGCGTTCCGGCGTGACGATTTCCAGCGTGAGCGGCATCTGCTTAGGCCGTCCCCGCCAGCGTGCGTGCCTTTTCCGATGCCTGGTCGATGGCGCCGATGTTATAGAAGGCCTGCTCCGGCAGTTCGTCGTAGCGTCCTTCCAGGATCTCTTTGGCGCCGCGGACGGTCTCGCGGATCGGCACGTACTGGCCGGGCTGGCCCGTGAAGACCTCAGCGACGAACATCGGCTGGGTGAGGAAGCGCTGGACACGCCGCGCACGGGCGACGGCGATCTTATCGTCGTCCGAAAGCTCGTCGATACCGAGGATGGCGATGATGTCCTGCAGATCCTTGTAGCGCTGCAGCGTGCGCAGCACTTCCTGGGCCACGTCGTAGTGCTCCTGACCGACGATGAGCGGGTCGAGCATACGGGATGAGGATGCCAGCGGGTCCATTGCCGGGAATAGCGCCTGCTCGAAGACACCGCGGTCGAGGGTCACGCTGGAGTCGAGGTGGCCGAAGGTGGTGGCCACGCCGGGGTCGGTGTAGTCGTCCGCGGGCACGTAGATCGCCTGGAAGGAGGTGATCGAGCCCTTTCGGGTAGTCGTGATCCGCTCTTCCAGGGCGCCGACCTCAGTAGCGAGGGTCGGCTGGTAACCGACAGCAGAAGGCATGCGTCCGAGGAGCGCCGAGACTTCCATACCGGCCAGCGTGTAGCGGTAGATGTTGTCGACGAAGAACAGCACGTCCTGGCCGTCGACGTCGCGGAAGTACTCCGCCATCGTCAGGCCGGTCAAGGCAACGCGCAGACGCACGCCGGGAGGCTCGTTCATCTGGCCGAAAACGAGGACCGTCTTCTCGTAGACCTCCGGCGATTCGAGCATCTCGACCCAGAGGTCGTTGCCCTCGCGGGAGCGCTCGCCCACACCGGCGAAGACAGAGCGGCCGCCGTGCTCGCGGGCGATGTTGTTGATCAGCTCCTTGATGAGCACCGTCTTGCCGACGCCGGCGCCGCCATAGAGGCCGACCTTACCACCACGGGCAAGGGGAGCGATCAGGTCGACGATCTTGATGCCGGTCTCGAGGATCTGCGGCTCCGTCTCCTGCTCTTCGAAGGTTGGCGGCGGGCGGTGGATCGGCCAGTGCTGCTCCGCGTCGACCGCGCCCTGGTTGTCGAGGGCGTTGCCGAGCACGTCGAAGAGGCGACCAAGGGTCTTGGGGCCCACGGGGACGGCGATCGGGTGGCCGGCGTCCACGGCCGTGGCGCCGCGGCGCAGGCCATCTGTAGTGGCCATCGTTAGAGCGCGTACCCAGTTGTTACCGAGGTGCTGCTGAACCTCCGCAACGACCTTCTCGCCGTTGTTGTCGATGTCGACCGCATTGTAGATAGCAGGCAGCGCGTCCGGCGGGAACTCAATGTCCACGACAGTACCAATTACCTGTACAACCTTGCCTGTGGCACCTGCCATAGTTTCCTCCAGTAACCTCAGTTACGTTTTGCTACGTGTTCATTGCCTCGACGCCGCCAGTGATATCGAGGAGCTCTTTCGTAATCTGTTCTTGCCTCACCTTGTTACGCACGAGGGTCAGATTCTCGACCATCTCCTGCGCGGCGTCCGTTGCGTTTCTCATT
>WHTO01000258.1 GCA_009377665.1 Dehalococcoidia bacterium | reverse complement strand
TTCGCGTTACGGTGCATGGGGCCTCCTCGGACGGTGATTCGTACAATCACACGTTCCGTCGGAGGCCCCTTTCATTCACCCGGGCTGTCACCAACCTCTGTGCTCAGTACATCTAGGCGCCTCTATCCTTGAGGGAGACTCCCCGCGCTCGATACCTGAGGAGGGGAAGATGCCACGCGACAGAGACGGAGACAGGACCGAGATTCCGAGTACCATCAAGCGCTCGGACAAGCACGCCCAGGAGATCTGGAAGGACACCCACGACAGCGCCGTTGAAAGCTACGGCGAGGGCGAGCGAGCGCACCGCACGGCGTTCGCGAGCCTGAAGCACTCCTACAAGAAGGAAGGCGACAGGTGGGTACCGAAGGACAAGAAGGGCCCCTCGGACCCGCGTCAGTGCGCGGCCCAAACACCCGCAAGAAGTCGAGCGACCCTGATACGGCGCCGACCGCCGGGGGCGCGGAGATGCCCCTGCCAGAGTGGCGCAAGGAAGACCTTTATGAGCGCGCCCGGCAGCTTGATGTCAGGGGCAGGTCGCGGATGAACAAGGGCGATCTCGTGCGCGCCGTTCGCAGGGCATCTTAGCGTCGCCGAGACCGCTCACCGGCGGTAGGACCCAGCTGCCACGGCTGTAACACCACCCGGATCGCGCGCTGTGCGATACCCGGCAGGGCGGCGATTGAAGGGGCTGCGCCTTATCCTTGGCCTGTGGACGTTGTGCTGGAGACCTCCCTGCCCAACCGCTTCGCCCGCGGCAAGGTCCGAGACACCTATGACCTCGGCGACCGGCTCCTGATCATCGCCACCGACCGCATCTCGGCTTTCGATGTCGTGCTGCCCAGCGGCATCCCCTACAAGGGCGCCGTACTCACCCAGCTGTCCGCGTTCTGGTTCGAGAAGACGGGCGACGTGGTGCCCAACCACTTCATCAAGGTCATCGAGTCTACGGACGACCCCGACCTCCCATTCAGCCTCCCGCGCGAGCTGGTCGGCCGCGCGATGCTGGTGCGCAAGGCCGAGAGGGTCGATGTGGAGTGCGTCGCCCGCGGCTACATCACGGGTTCCGGCTGGTCGGACTACCTCAAGAGCGGCAGCGTCAGCGGGATCAAGCTGCCCGGGGGGTTGATTGAGAGCCAGCGCCTCCCCCAGGTAATCTTCACGCCCACGACGAAGGCCGACGCCGGCCACGACATGCCCATGACCTACCAGGAAGTTGAGGAGTTCGTGAGCAAGCAGGCCGCCAACGTCCTGCGCCTGCGCACGCTCTCGCTCTATCAGTTCATGACCGACTACGCGCTGGAGCGCGGCATCATCCTGGCCGATACCAAGTTCGAGTTCGGTTACCTGGGCGACGAGCTGATCGTGATTGACGAGGTTGGCACGCCCGATTCCAGCCGCTTCTGGCCGGCCGCCGGCTACGAGGCCGGACGCCCCCAGCCCAGCTTCGACAAGCAGTTCGTGCGCGACTGGCTCAGCAACAGCGGCTGGAACAAGGAGCCCCCCGCGCCCGAACTCCCGCCGGACATCGTGCAGAAGACCGCCGAGAAATACGTGGATGCCTTTGAGCGCCTGACCGGGAAGAAGCTCCTCCTCCCTTGAGCCGCTTTCTCGCTCGTGTCTACGTCAGCCTCAAGCCGACCGTCAATGACCCGGAAGGGTTGACCATCCGCGGCGGCCTGCACTCGCTGGGCTATCGCGCCGTCGAGCGCGTGCGGGCGGGCAAGTACATGGAGATCACTCTCGACGCAGCAGATGGTGCCGAGGCCGACGCCCGGGTCCGCGAGATGTGCCAGAAACTGCTGGCCAACCCCGTGATCGAAGAGTTCCGCTTCGAGGTCGAGCCGGCCGACTGACCCGACCGCGTTAGTCCAGTTCGTAGGTCGTTATCTCGATCCGATTGCCGTCCGGGTCTTTGATGTAGACCGAGTGGGCGAGGCCGTGATCAGAGAAGCGAAAGTCGACGCCACGCGCGCGGAACTCGTCCTGGGCGCGCTGGAAGCCCTCCCTATCGACCCGAAAGGCGACGTGAAGCAGGTGCGGAGCATCGGCTCGGTCGCCTTTCGTCTCGTCGGCGAAGAGCGCGAGGCACGTGTCCCCGGCGCCAAGCATCAGCGGCTCGTCCCACATCTCGAACCGCCGCTCCAGCCCGAGGACCGTCCTGTACCACTCCTCTGAGCGAGCCAGGTCGCTCACCGTGATGGCGACGTGGTCGATATGCTGCAGATTCGGCATGGGCTCCTCCGATCCCCAGCCTAACCGAGTCGGTGAGGGGCGCCGTAAGGCTAGAGGCTGCCCTTGGTGCTGGGCACGCCGCCCGCACGCGGCTCGAAGGCGCGGCGCATCGCCACGGCCAGCGCCTTGAACAGAGCCTCCGCCCGATGATGGTCGTTGACACCGGCGAGCAGGCGGGCGTGGAGCCCGAACTTTGCCTGCAGCGCGAGCGACCAGAGAAAATGCGCAATCATCTGCGTCGGCAGCTCGCCCAGCTTCTCCGACGCGAAGCTGATGTCGAGAGCGGCGTAGGGGCGCCCGCTGACGTCGATGGCCACGCTGGCCAGCGCTTCGTCCATCGGGACCGTGGCGTCGCCGAAGCGAGAGATGCCCGAGCGGTCGCCCAGGGCCTGGTCGAAGGCCTGCCCGAGCGTCAGCGCTACGTCCTCGACCGTGTGGTGGGCATCGATGTGCAGGTCGCCGACGGCCCGAACAGTTATGTCCATGCCGCTGTGGCGCGACAACTGATCGAGCAGGTGGTCGAGAAAGGCGACGCCGGTTGCCAGCTCGGCCGTACCCGATCCGTAGATGTTGACCGCGGCGGTGACCTCGGTCTCTTTGGTCTGGCGCGTGATTTCGCCGTGACGCTCGACCGTCATCTGCCCATCCCTTCTGCTGTAAGCGCGTCAAGGACGCGCTCGGTATCCTGGGGCCGCCCGGCAGTTATACGCAGGCAGTCGGCCAGGAGCGGCGCGTCGTAATAGCGCGTGAAGACTCCGTGCGTCCTGAGCCTATCGCGCAGGTCGTGGCCGTCGGCGCCAGCGAAGCGGCAGAGCAAGAAGTTGCCCTGCGAGGGCCACACCTCGATCCCCCTCGCGCGCAGATCATCGTAAAGCCGGCCACGCTCGCGGACGATCAGGGCGGCGTTGGCATCCAGCAAGGTCCTGTCCTCGATCGAGGCCACGATCGC
>WHTO01000257.1 GCA_009377665.1 Dehalococcoidia bacterium | reverse complement strand
GGCTTGGTGAGCACACCGACGAGATTCTCGGTCGCAACGAACAGAGCGGAGTGGCGTGAGCAACTTCCCAGGCACGAGTGACGAGCTGCTGTGCGACGTCAAAGAGCACGTCGCCTACGTCACCATCAACCGGGAGAAGCGGATGAACGCCCTCGGGCAGGCGGTCCGTGAGCAGTTCCCGCAGTTGATGAGCGCGCTCACCGACGACCCTGACGTGTGGGCGCTGGTCATCCGCGGCGCCGGCACGCGGGCCTTCTCCACGGGCAACGACCTCAAGGAGGTCGACGCCGCAGGGCAGGCGGGGCGCGGCATCCCTACCCCCATGACCGGCGCCTTCCGGAACATCTTCGAGTCGGTGCTCGAGGTTCCCAAGCCGACGATCGCGTCGATCAGCGGGTACGTCCTGGCGGGAGGGTTCGAGCTGGCGCTTGCCTGCGACCTGCGGATCGCCAGTGACGACTCCCTCTTCGGCATGCCGGAGGTCAAGATCGGCATGGGCGCAAACTTCGCGACGGTGCTCCTCCCCCGGATGATCGGGCGCGGCGCGGCCCTCGAGCTCCTGTACACCGGCAAGCGCATCGACGCTACGCGGGCTCTCGAGCTCGGCCTGCTGAACGAGGTGGTGGCCAAGGACAGCCTGCAAGAGGAGACCGAGCGCCTGGTCCGCAGCATCGTCTGCAACGCGCCACTCACCCTGCGCCGCTACAAGGAGATGACCACCAAGGGGTGGGAGCTTCCCATCGCATCAGCACTCCGACTCAACGTCGGGCCAAACCCGTATGCGTCCCAAGACCGCAAGGAGGGCGTCCGTGCCTTCCTCGAGAAGAGGCCGCCCCAGTGGACCGGGAAGTGACCCCGCTCGGCGACACCCATCAGTCGGCGATCCGGTTCTAGGAAAGGGAGAGAGCATGCTTCGTCTCAACGAGGACGACATCCTCGATGACGATCTGCGCGGGATAAGAGACGCCGTCGAGCGGCTGTGCCGAGACTTCGACACGAGCTACTGGGCGAAGCAGGAGGAGAAGCGCGCCTACCCCGAGGAGTTCGTGCAGGCCCTGCAGGATGGCGACTGGCTGTCGATCTCCATTCCGGAGGAGTTCGGCGGAGGCGGCATGGGAATCCGTGCCGGCGCGGTCGTCCTCGAGGCGGTGACCCGCTCGGGTTGCTTCGCGGCCGCGGCGCACGCACAGCTGTACACCATGGGCGCGATCCTGCGACATGGGAGCGACGCGCAGAAGAAGAAGTACCTCCCCGGTATCGCGGCGGGTGAGCTCCGCCTCCAGGCGTTCGGCATCACTGAGCCGGACGCCGGCTCGGAGACCACGAAGATCTCCACCCGGGCGTTGCGCGACGGCGACCACTACGTGATCAACGGTTCGAAGGTCTTCATCTCACGCTTCTTCCACTCCGACCTGATGTTGCTGTTGACGCGCACGACGCCGTACGACGAGGTCGAGAAGAAGACCGATGGGATCAGCTTGTTCCTGGTGGATCTCCGCGAGGCGGGGGACTCCATCCAGGCGACGCCGATCCGGACGATGGTCAACCACGAGACGGCCGCACTGCACATCGAGAACCTGCGCGTACCTGCGGAGAACCTGATCGGTGAGGAGGGCAAGGGCTTCCGTTGCATTCTGAGCGGGCTGAACTCAGAGCGCATCATCGTCGCCTCGGAGCACATCGGGGCAGGTCTCTACCTGCTGGAGAGGGCGTCCAAGTACGCCAGTGAACGCGTGGTCTTCGACCGGCCGATCGGGAGCAACCAGGGCGTGCAGTTCCCCCTCGCGCGGGCCTATGCCGACCTGTCGGCGGCCAGCCTGGTCCGGTGGCGGGCCTGTGACCTGTACGAGCAGGGCAAGCAGCCGGGCTACGAAGCGAATACCGCGAAGCTGCTGGCGTCGACGGCGAAGTGGGCAGCCGCCAACGCGGCGATGGACACCTTCGGCGGCTACGGCATGGCCACGGAGTACGGCATCGAGGCGAAGTTCCGCGAGGCCCGGCTCTCGCTGGTGGCCCCGATCAACAACAACCTCACGCTGGCCTTCATCGCGACCAACGTGCTGGGGATGCCCCGTTCGTACTGATGACGCTCACCCAACCGCATCCAGGGAGGCCCTCATGACGGTTGACCAGGCCGCCACGCGGCTGGCGGAGCGTGCCTTGTCGACGACGTACGGCGACCCGGCACGCCACCTGGCCGTGCGCGCGACGATCGACACGGTCGGCGTGATGGTCGGCGGGCTACCGCAGCCGGACGCCGAGATCGTCATGTCCTACGCGAGAGCGGCAGCACCGGCCGGGCGGGTCACCGCCCTGGGCCTGGACGCGACCACCTCGCCGGCGATGGCGGCCTTCGTCAACGGAGCACTGGCGCACGTCCTGGATTACGACGACGTCAGCCACGCGATGAAGGGACATCCCAGCGCGGTGCTGGTGCCGGCGTTGCTCGCCCTCGGCGAGCACACCGACGCCTCAGGCAGACAGCTGCTGGACGCCTACCTGGCGGGTTTCGACACCGCGGTGGCGGTCGCGGCCGGCCTCGGCGTCGCGGAGCACTACCGACGTGGCTGGCACGCGACCAGCACCATCGGGGTGTTCGCCGCGGCCGCGGCTGGTAGCCGACTGCTCGGCCTCGACGTGGTCCGGACCGCCCACGCCCTCGGCATGGCGGCATCGTTCGCGGGCGGCAGCCGCCAGAACTTCGGCTCCACGACCAAGTCGCTGCACGTGGCCCGCGCCGCCGAAAGCGCCGTACTCGCCGTCCAGCTCGCCGCGACCGGCGGCACAGCCAATCACGCGGCAATCGAGGGACCGATGGGCTTCTTCGCGCTGCTCGGTCCCGGAATGGACGGGGCCGCCTTCGAGGAAGCACTCGGCCGATCCGCTGGCGTTCTCGAGCCCGGAGGGCTCAACGTCAAGAAGTACCCCTGCTGCTACAACACGCACCGGGCTGCCGACGCGGCGCTGGCGACGTTCGAGCAGCACCGCGGAGAGGGCGTCGGCTCCGCCCGTGTCCGGGTGGAGCCGACCGGCAGCGCCGCACTCATCTACCACGCGCCCCAGACCGGGCTCCAGGGGAAGTTCTGCGGCGAGTACGTCGTGGCCACGGCGCTACTGCTAGGGCGCGTCGGCCTGGACGACTTCACCGACGAAGCCGTGCACCGGCCGGCGATACGCGACCTGCTCTC
>WHTO01000256.1 GCA_009377665.1 Dehalococcoidia bacterium | reverse complement strand
CGCCAAGCCCGGCAAGCCGTCGGAGGACATGCGCGCCTACATCAACCAGGTCCGCGACATCCTGGAGGGGCGCCCGGCCTACCCCGGCCTGCCGCCGCAGTCGTACCAGGGCCAGCCCTTGCAGATCAGGCACCCGGCCCAGCGTGTGCCCATCCACGCCGCAGCCGCCGGCCCGCGCATGGCTGAGGTCGCCGGGAGATCGCCGACGGCGCGATCTGCGCCTGGTTCTCATTCAGCGGTGTCCAGAAACTGCGCGACGCCGTCGACCGCGGTGCGAAGAAGGCCGGGCGCGACCCGCCAGGCCTTCCAGCGCAACGACCTGGCCGGCATCAAGGCGGCCCTCACCGACGATCTGCTGGACGAGTTCTGCGTCCTCGGCCCGGCCTCGCGCTGTCGCGAGCAGCTCGAGGCCATCCGCGAGAGCGGCGTCGACATGCCGATCATGATGCCCGACCCGGTAGAGCCCGGCGAAACCTACCGCCAGGCCGTCGAGCGTACGCTGGAGGCCATCGCCTCGTAGAGGGACCGGCGGCGCGGCCCCCTCCGTCACAAACCGAATGGCCACAGTATGATCCCACGCCCTTTCTGGAGCTTCCTGGGCTTCTGAGCTCAAGCCAGGACCGTCGGGTTAGGCGGTGGTTAGGCCATCGTGAGACTTCTAATCCTCCTCGCGGTGAGGAGAACGGGAATCGGTGAGCCACTCGCGAGACAACGACGTAGATAGATCCCGTGCAAGACCATGCAGTCAGGCCCGAAACCGACCTCAACGCGGCGCCAATCGTCAAGCTAAACGAGAGCCAATCATGCGCTAAGTCCGAGTCAAGGATTGACAACCCGCAGTGTCCAATGTACGCTGCTGCCACTTCGAACGGCGTTACGCCCTGCGGCCATGGAAGGGAGTCCTGCGATGGGTGGTCATATCTATGTTCCGGGATACGCGAGGAGGCGGATGAACCAGGCGAACCCTCCTTCGAGGGTCGACGCTGGCCGCCGGTGGTCTCGTCGCAGCTGGTGCAGTGGGCTGCGGAGACGACGACGATGATAACGACGGGCAGCCTACAGCAACCGAAGATGCAGCCAACGGTGGTGACGTCGAAGCCACGGAAACCGGGGCTGGCGACGGGGACCCTGGATGAGACGGAGTCGTTCATCCGTATCTTCTTCAACGACAGGGCAGAACCGCCGGCAGGCTCATCGTACGGCGAGATGCCCCCGGACGGCTGGGACGCCTACCAGCGGTTTCTGCTCGAAGGCGCAACCGGAGAAGAGAGCGATCCGCTCGCCTTCGACGAGCCCGTCGACGTGTCCCAGATTATCGACAACACCCTCGTGCCGGAGATCATAGACTTCGATCAGGAGGCCATCAGACAGCAGGCCAGAGACTACGAAACCTCCTCTTGACTTCTGCTCGCCAATCGAAGGCCGGCAGAGTCAATCATTCGTTGGAGTAACGGCGCTGAAGGGCGGGCCGTGAAAGGGGTGAGGAATGGCAACCGCAGTAAGAACAGGGACGATGCAGGGAGAGTCGGTGCAACCGGTACTGCCGGCGCCGAGTTGGAACAGAGCAGATGACCTCATCTTCGTTTCGTCGATCTTTCCGATTGACGCGCAGGGCAACGTCGTCCACACAGGGTCGTTCTCGCCCTACGTCGGCGAGTCCGAGATGGCGGCCCAGGCGCGCGGCGTCATGGAAACGCTGAAGCGCGTGCTGGCCGGCGCCGGAACCTCCCTCGAGCGGATGCTCAAGGCCGAGGTCTACCTGAAGTACCCGAGCGATTTCTATGAGTTCAAGCTGATCTGGAAGGAGTACTTCCCAACCGACCCGCCCGTGCGGACGACGGCCTGCGTGGGCGAGGACCATATCATCCCCGGCGTGCTGCTCAACCTGAACGGGGTCGCCCTGGCGGGCGATTCAACCTGGAAGCGCGAGGTCATCCACGTCGACGACGTGCCGGACCCGATGGACGCGGAGTGGATCCCGCAGGCGATCAAGGCGGGGCCGTTCGTGTTCCCGGCGAACGTGCCAGCCACCGACTTCAAGACGGGCGTGCCCGTAGGCAAGCTGCCGGTATACCCGTACTACGGCTCCGACGCCGAGATGCAGACGCACTACATCCTGCAGAACATGGAGAAGGTGCTCAGCGCGGCTGGCAGCGACCTGAAGCAAGCCGTCAAGTGCCAGTTCCACGAGACGAACTTCACGAACTTCCACGATGTGGACGGCGTGTGGGGACAGTACACGCATCCCATCCCGCCGCCGCGCAGCTCGATGGCGATGCGCGAGCTGCTGGTGCCGGGCGCGGTCTTCGTGCCCAACGTCTTCTTCATCGCGCCCAACGGCGATTTCAAGAAGGAAGAGACGCGCAAAGGCATACGCTGGCATCCCGTTGACGTGCGCAAGGTCAATTTCACGCCCGGCGTCCTGGCCGGCGACTGGTTCTTCACGGCAGGGCAGGCGGCGTTACCCGGCTATGCGAAGAGCGACAGGGACACGAAGGCTGAAGACGTTTTCGTCATCACGCCGAGGAGCCTGCCACATTACTGGTCGGACATCGAGGTGCAGACCGAGTTCACGATGGTGTTGCTCGGCGAGCAGCTGGAGGCGAATGGCTATACGCTGGCCGATATCGCTGATGCCAGGATCTACCTGGCATTCGCCCGACGCGACTACCGTGGCTTCGAGCGCGCCTGGCGCCGCATCTTCGAGGGCGTGGGCACAATGCCGAGCATGAGCCTCATCCCTTCGAACGACGAGGAAAATCGCGGCGGCGTCATGGTCGGCGACTCCCTGTTGATCGTCGAGATCGACCTGATCATGAAGCACCGGGCCTGATCAGGTCACCCAGCATGCTTCCCAGCTCCGGGGCGGCAGGAATCCCTGCCCCGGGCAGCCGTGTGGCCGTTTCTTGAGGTCGTCCTAGTACGATGAGCTCGACCTCGTAGTAGCTCGTCGTCGCCCTGCTTCGGTCTTCGTAGGTGATCGGCTCCGCCGATTGCGAGTGCCGCCATAGCCACCGCCACCCATCAGATAAGGACGCTTCCTACCCATTGTGTTCCTGCTCCTTCCTGTCGTGTGCCCGCGAGGGCCTTCTAAGGAGGAGCCTAGGTGTACTGAGCACAGAGGTTGGTGACAGCCCGGGTGAATGAAAGGGGCCTCCGACGGAACGTGTGATTGTACGAATCACCGTCCGAGGAGGCCCCA
>WHTO01000255.1 GCA_009377665.1 Dehalococcoidia bacterium | reverse complement strand
ACCTCGGGCCAGGCCATCGCGATCGCCGATGTCAGCAAGGATCCCCATTTTGCCCGCGACGTGGCCGAAAGCACCGGTTACATGCCGCGCTCGATCCTGGCGATGCCGCTGGAGACCGAGCGAGGCATGATCGGCGTGATCGAGGTTCTCGACCGGGGCGAGGGCACGGCATCCGGCGACGAGATGGAGATCCTGGGTCTCTTCGCCCACCAGGCAGCCCTGGCGATCGAGAACTCCCGTATATTCTCCGAGCTGGGCCACGCCCTCTTCACGGCCGCCGCAGAGGGGGCGAGGAAGGGGAACCTGCGTGACGCCCTGGTGAGTGCCGCCGAAGATGGGCGACAGCCTAATCCGCGGCTGGTCGAGCTCGCTTCCACCTTCAGCGAGGTATCCCGGGCCGGATCCGGCGAGCAGCTAGCCGCATCACGAATGCTGGCCGAGTTCGCCGCCTATCTGCGCCGGCGGAAGCGTCGTGGCTAGGCCGGCCTGGTCCTGGCAGTTTGAGCCCGAGAAGCTTTCGCGTATCGAGCCAATGGGCCTGCCGGCGAAGATCACGCCAGAGTGGGCCTGGGAGGGGAGCACAGGCGCCGGCGTTAAAGTCGGCGTCATCGACAGCGGCGTCGATGCCTCGCACCCGGCCGTCCGATCGGTCGCCGGCGGGGTTGCCCTGGAGTATGACGAGGACTCGGAGGACGAGGTCCGAATGGTCGATGGGGCACACCCCGACCTTTTCGGCCACGGTACGGCCTGCGCGGGCATCATCCGCGCTGTTGCGCCCGAGGCCGACATCTACAGCATCCGTGTCCTCGGAGCGCGCTTAACGGGCAAGGGGGTCGTCTTCGCCGCCGGGTTGCGTTGGGCTATCGACAACGGAATGCAGGTCGTCAACATGAGCCTGAGCACCGGCAAGCGCGACTACTTCGACCTGTTCCACGAACTGGCCGACACTGCCTACTTCCGGCAGGTAATGCTGGTGGCTGCCGTCAACAACGTCGAGGGGCCGAGTTATCCTTCGCAGTATTCGTCAGTCTTCTCGGTGGCTGCGCACGTCGGGAAGGATCCCTTTGTCTTCGATTACAACCCTTCACCGCCAGTTGAGTTCGGGGCGCCGGGAATCGACGTCGAGGTGCCGTGGTTGAATGGGCAGACCATCGAGGCCAGTGGAAATAGCTTCGCGGCGCCGCATATCGCCGGGCTGATCGCCAGAATACTTGGCAAGCATCCCGTCCTCACGCCGTTCCAGGTCAAGACGGTCCTGCACGCCCTGGCCGCCAATAGTGATTGATGAACCAATCGGCTGAGAGCCCAACAGGTAAGGAAGAGGCCCGGAAACACCGGACCTCTTCAACCGCTATCAGGCGCTGAGCTCTAGCGCCACTTGTGGCCTTCCACGTCGTCCGACTCGTCGCGGAGCTTGTGTCCCTCGACGTCGGCCTCCTCCTCCTTGTCCCCTCTCAGCTTGTGGCCCTCAGTGTCGTCTCGAAACTTGTCGATCTTCTGGCCCTCGAGCTCTGTGTCTCTCAACTTCTCTTCGCTGTCTCGTTCTGCCAACCTTATCGCCTCCTTCCTTCGACGGTTTCCCGCCGTTGATCAACAAGGGCAGCGTATGACGCTGCCGGGGAGGTTCATGTCCGCTGGACGACGTAGTGGCTGTCGTCTTGGCGACAGTGGGGACTCAACGCTAGGAGTTTGAACAGTACCGGGTCAAGCGACCGCCAGCCGGCGGCGGAGGAACTGCAACAGTTTTAGCTCGGTATCGATGGCCGCCGTCTTACGGGCCGCGCCATGTCCCTCCGATTCCTGGACATTGAACTCGATCTCTTTGCCCAGCTCCCAGCCCTTCTCGACGAAGTGCTCTATGGGAGGGAAGGGGCAGCGCGAGTCATTCCGACCGGCGCTGATGAAGAGTGGCGCCTTCAGTTTCTGGATGTGAGTTATCGGCGAGCGTTCGCGGTAGAGATCCGGCTTCTCGTCAGGAGCACCACCGAAGAAGTACACGTCGTAATAACGGAAGCTGGCGTCGGCCAGCTCGTAGTCCTGGATCCAGTCGGCGACAGGCACGGTGCCGGCCCCTACGGCAAAGGTGTCCGGCGACGTCGTGAGAGCCTGGAGGACCATGTAGCCGCCATAGGAGCCGCCCGTAATGCCGATACGCTCGCGGTCGATGCCGGGCTGCTTGCGTAGCCACTCGGCGGCAGCGATGCAATCTTCGAGGTCCTTGCCGCCGACATCGAGAATGTTGGCCTTGCGGAACTCCGGCCCGAAGCCGGTGCTGCCCCGGAAGTTGGGAGCGATCACCGTGAAGCCACTCAGGACCATGGCCTGCATGTCGCGTCGCCATGTGTCCTTGCTGGCCATCGTCGGCCCGCCGTGGACATAGACGAGGCCGGGCTGGACCTCGTCGTCGTTACCGGTACGGACAACCCACGCTTGAATCTGGGCGCCGTCTCTCGATTGGAGCCATACCGAGCGCGGCGTGCCCAAGGGAAGTTCGAGGTGGACCAGGTCGAGCTCGGCGACCTCGTTCCCGTCGAGGTCGAGTAGTTGGAGGCCCGTCTGGGGCCTGTTGATCGCGGAGGACGTTACGGCCACGCGCTCGCCGTCGCGGTGAGCGGTGTGGATTGAACCTTCGCTGAGATCAGACCTGTCGACCAGGCGAATGTCGGAGCCTTCCAGATGAGCGCGCCAGAACGAATTCCGGCCGTGCCGCTCTACGATCAGGTCAAGGAAGTCGGAATCGGGAGACCAGTAGCGCAGGCTGAGGACATCAGCCTCGATCTCCTTCCTCGCTATTTCCTTCAATGCCGCACCGTCGTAGATGACGAGGTTCGTCGTGTCGCCGATCTCGGCGGTGAAGGCAAGCAATGCTGAGTCGGGCGACCACAATGGGTCGTCGTCGCGATGCCCCTCGCCCGTGGATATCCAGCGCAGTTCTGAGGGGTCATCCAGCTCGAAGACGGCGATGTCGTGGTCCTCGGGATCATCAGCGTTGCGCGGGACAGCGATTGCCACCATCAGGCCGTCCTCGGAGAAATCCGAGTTCTCGAGCCAGCGCTCACTGGTAAAGAGCTTGGTCATCTCTCGCGTTCGCAGGTCGAAGACGGCTATGAAGTTGTCATCGTCATCGTTGCCATTGAGCACGAGGCGCTGACCGTCGGGGGTCCAGCCGTCGACATAGACGCGTCCCAGCGGCTCGCTGGTCACC
>WHTO01000039.1 GCA_009377665.1 Dehalococcoidia bacterium | reverse complement strand
GATTCGTACAATCACACGTTCCGTCGGAGGCCCCTTTCATTCACCCGGGCTGTCACCAACCTCTGTGCTCAGTACAACTAGCGGCAGTAGCGCGTCGGAGGCGACAACAAGCCGGGCGCGCGAGTCGCTGATCACATACCGGACTGGTCGGCGGGAAGCAACGTGTTGAGCGGGACGGGGATCGCGCCGGCCCTGATCGCCCCCCAGAAGGCGACGGGGAAATCTACCGTGTCGCGCATCAGGAGGATCACGCGGTCTTCCTGGGACACGCCCAACCCACCGAGGGCGGCGCTGAAGCGCCGCGACCGTTCCTGGAGCTCGCCGTAGGTTAGCTCGCCCGAGCTATCGCGGAAGGCGACATTCTCACCGCGTCCACGCTCGACGTTTCCGTCGACGAAATCGAGCGCCGCGTTGTACGGGCGATCAGACACTCTCGTGCTCCCTGGCTGCTACTGGTGCGCCGTACGGACAGCGGACGCGCGGAACCTCACGGCGGACCGGCTCGCTGCTGCAGCTAAAGCTACCGAGGCCACGGTACTTTGTCAAACGGCCCTCACTTTTCGCCCGGTGCCAACGCACGCCTGCAGCCTGTACGGGAGGGCGCTCGCGCTGGAGGCGGCAATTGCGCTATACATGTCTCAGCGGACCAGCCCTGGCTAGATGCGTGAACCCATGGCCCAAGAAAAGTGACGGCGGTTATGTTTTTATGACGCGGGATCTCGGCGCCGAACGGAGGCCGATCGCTTTCCCGGCGGCCGACAGCAACGGCCGCTGGGCGGGCGCTGTGCCCGACATGAGGAAGGGCGAGCGCACCAGGGAGGCCATCATCGCCGCCGGCCGGCAGATCTTCGGCCGCGACGGCTACCTGAGGGCGAGGATGACCGACGTTGCCGCCCAGGCCGGCCTCTCGCAGGGTGCCGTCTACCGCTACTTCGCGAACAAGGACGAGCTGTTCCAGGCGATCCTGGGCCGGCTCGATGAAGAGCTGTTCGAGGGCTCGCGTGCGCACCGCGACATGAAGGACGACCCCGAAGGCGCAATCTTCGCGGCCAATCTCGGTTTCCTCACGAGGTGGTGGGCGAACCGGGACATGATGTGCAGCTTTCGGGAGGCAGGGATCAGCGATGCGTCCTACCGCGCCCTGTGGGAGAAAGTGCGGGAAGATTTTCGCCGGCGCTTCCTGGACGCGGTTGAGGCCCAGCTTGGGGTCCCGCACACGAGAGAGCTGGAGCTGGCCGTGATCGCCGCGCAATGCTGCCTGGAGGAGTTCGCCTACTCCAACTTCGCGGCGCCGATGCGACCGCAGGTAGACCCGCCCGTAACGGTTGAGGAGGCGGCTGCGATCACGACGAAGATGTGGCTGGCCAGCCTCGATCCGTTTGTGTTCACCGGGCGCGAGCGGGCAAGCAGTAGCCTCCGCGCTCCGTCGCGGGCGGAATAGGGGGTTTCGCCCTCGCGACCGGACGGTTGCCTAGAGCTCGGCCCGGGCGACGGTGAACAGGATGGCGATCAAGCCGAGGACGGCCAGGACGCCGGCGAGGATGGCGGCGAAGATCAGGAACATTGCGGCGTACTCGACGCCGACCCTCATGACCTCGGTGCCGCCGGCCTGGATGGTGACCTGCGGGATGTCATCCTCGGGCAAATTAACCCGGTTGGGGCCCTCTGAAGTTATTCCTCCCTGCATTTACCCTCCGTAAACTGCTCGGATGCCTATGAAGGTGCCCCTCGAAGCATTACAAACACATAACAAACGAGCGCTGGGCATAACTTTTTTCCGCGGCGCGCGCTTTATCGCGGCCGGCGTTGTCAGTCCGCTATGGTGAGGCTGAGGACGACCTCGCGGGCTCGGCCCGTCAAACACCACCTGGTAGGGACGACCCTGCCCTTGACGGAGTTTCGGTCATGGCATGGGTTCTCTTCCTTCTCGCCGGCCTGTTCGAGACGCTGTGGGCGATTGGCCTCAAGCACAGCGACGGCTTCTCGCGGCCCCTGGTCGCGATCCCCACGGTGGCCGCGATGGCTGTCAGCCTCGGCTGCTCGGCCTCGCGCTGAAGAGCCTCCCGGTGAGCACTGCCTACCCAGTCTGGACGGGCATCGGGACGGTGGGGACGGTCATCCTGGGCGTCTACCTTCTTGGCGAGCCGGGTTCGGCGTTCAAGCTGGCCTGCGTCGGCCTGATCGTGGCCGGGATAATTGGCCTCAGAGCTGGCTGATCGGTCTCCCCGTCAGCACTGAACGTTGACCTGGGTCGGGAAAGCCTCGGCGGCCTGCTCGTTGTAACGGGTGACAACGTCGCAGAACTGGGTGGCGAGCTGGCTGCGCTCATCGTTGAGCCGGGTCAGCGACAGGACGACATCTTCAGACGCTGCCTGTCCCTCGGGGATCTGCAGGGTCGCTATCTCCTGGTCGCGAGCGATTATCTCGTCCTGCAGGCGGGTGGCCTCGGCCAGGAGCTGGTCGGGAGTCAGATTGGCGGCGGGCGTGCCTGAAGGGCCGAGGGCGCCATCGTCGTCGTCGTCATCGCCGAGGACCTCAAGCGTGCCGAGAACCCCGACCAGAAAGACGGCGGCCAGCCCGAGGGCGAGGAGGATGGACTTGGCGCTATCCCGGTTCAAGCTGCGGCCCGCAGGCTTGTGTGGGTCCGGATCGACCGGTGCCGCGCCGCCGTCACCCTAGCCCTTCACCAGCTCGGCGTTCTCGCGCAGGAGGGCACGGCTGTAGAAGTGCTCGCCGCTGCGGTCATCGATGGCCCCGCTGGCGAGAAGTACGGCCGCCCTGCCCGTGTCTTCGGGGTCTTCGACATCGTGGCCGGGATACATCTCGTGGGTGCCGTGGTAGAGGACGCCCGGCGACATCACGATGCCTTCGGGAGAGATCGCGAAGACGGAAACGCCCGTGTCCTTGAGCTCTTCAGCCAGGCCTTCGGCCACCTTGCGGTCGGCCTGCTTGGTTACCGAATAGGACATGTTGCCTTCGCCTTTGATCTCGGCGGCCTCCGAGGAGATGAAGATGATGGTCCCGCTGCCTCTTTTAAGCATATGTGGCAGCACCATCTGACAGGCAGCGAGGGCGGCTCGGACGTTGACTCGCCAGGCGAGGTCCCAGCGCTTGAGGGGAGTATCTATCAGCTTGCCAGGGATCATGATGCCGGCGTTGTTGACCAGGATGTCCACCCGGCTGAACTTCTCCATGGCCTCATCGACCATCTTCCGCAGGTCCTCGTCTTTGGTGACGTCAACCTTCACCGGGATCGCGCGGCGACCCGTCTCGGCGGCGATCTCCTCCGCGGTGGAGTAGATGGTCCCCGGGAGCTTGGGGTCGCTCTCGGCTTCGGTGCGCGCCGCGATCACGACGTCGGCGCCGGCCCGCGCGAGCTCGAGAGCAATGTTCTTGCCGACGCCCCTGGAGCTTCCGGTGACGACCCCGACCTTGCCCTCAAGATTCACTGCGGACTCCTTCCGACGCTGGCTGCCGCGACAGACGCTTCCCAGGCCTGACCATCATGGGTGTAGCACGCCAACCGGTGTGGCTTACGCCCGGCCCTGCATCGTCCGCGTGACGCCGGCGGGACAGGGCGGCGCGGGATACAACGGATGGGGCACCACCGCCGGTCCGTCTGGCTCCTACGCGCGGGCAGGAGCATGCTTGATTATCAAAAGCGTCGGTTCTAGTGTCGAGCCGGCCCGCCAGTCATCGCGAATCAGCGAGGGAGGGAACGAAAAGTGAAAGCAGCAATCTATCGCGGACCCGGGAATGTGAGCATTGAGAGCCTTGCCGACCCGGCGCCCGGGCCCAGCGAGGTCGTCGTGCAGGTGGCTTATTCGGGCATCTGCGGCACGGACCTTCATCTCGTCCACCTGCCCGCGGTCAAACCCGAGGAGGGCGACGTGATGGGCCATGAGGTGGTTGGCGAGATCGTGGAGATCGGCCAGGGCGTCGACCGCTCGCGCGTCGGCGAGGCGGTGGCGCTGGAGCACCTGCTGTCGTGCATGAGCTGCGAGTTCTGCAACGAGGGGCACATCAATCTCTGCCGCAACTCCACCTACTTCATGGGGCGCGACATCACAGGCGGCAACGCGCAGTACATCCGTGTCTACGACACGATGGCGGTGCCCGTGCCGGGCCTCTCGCTGCGGGAAGCGGCCTTGGCCGAGCCGCTCGCCGTCGCCTACCAGGGCGTGGCCTTCTCGGGGATCAAGGAGGGGGAGAGCGCCCTCGTGGTGGGTTGCGGGCCGATCGGCGCTCTGACGATCCAGGTGCTCAAGGCCTTTGGTGTGCAGCCGATAGTCTCCGAGATCTCGCCCTACCGCCTGCAGCTTGCCTCGAAGCTCGGCGCCGCGGTGACCGTAAACCCGATGAAGGACGACCTAGAGGCCGCGGTCAAGAAGTACGCCGGCGAAACGGGTGTCCGCTACGTCTTCGAGTGCACGGGATCGGCGAAGGCGTACGCCCAGGTGATGCCGCTGTTGCGATCGGCGGGCACCCTGATGATGGTGGGATCGGGGCCCGACGCGATCCCGGTGGTGCCCGAGACGATGCTGCGGCGCCAGCTGACGATCAAGGGGTCGCTGGCCTACGCGGACCGCATGGCCAACGCCATCGAGCTGCTCCAGCGCGGAGTGATTGAGGTGGACACGTTGATCTCGGCCGAGCGTCCGCTGGAAGACTGGTACACGTCGGTCGGCGAATTGTCCTCTGGCGGCGACCTCTGCAAGGTGCTGATCAAGCCCTCGCTGTCCTGATGACGATCCCGAGATAAGAACGAGGGGGCCGATGATCGGCCCCCTCCTTTTATCGGCTGCCTTGTGGTCAGGCGCTGGGCGCGGCGACCTTCTTGCCCTCCCACTCGAGAACGATGGAACGGACGAGATCGTTGAAGAGTTCTGGCTTCTCGATCTGCATGGTGTGGCCGCTTTCCTCGACGACTTCGAGGCGAGCGCCGGGGATGGCCTTGTGCATGGCCTCGGCATGCTCGAAGGGGACGGCGGTGTCACCACGGGCGTGGATGATGACGGTCGGGCACTTGATGGCGCGGATCGCTTCGAGGTCCGGGCCGCTGGTCGTGGTGGCCCTGACATCGTCCCAGCCGCGCTGCTCGTTCTCGAGCGCCATACCGATGTAACCCTTGAGAAACTCCTGTGACCTGTTGCGGAAGCCCTCGGAGTAGGCACGGTTGACGTGCGCCGCGACCTCTTCGGCGCCGCCCTTGCTCGGGGGCATCGTGAAGCCCGCCGCTCGCGTGCTGACGAGCAGGAGGCCCTTCACCAACTCGGGGTTCGAAAGCGCCAGGTTCTGCGCGAACATACCGCCGATCGAGAAGCCGAGCACGTAGGCCGAATCGATTGAAAGCTGGCGGAGCAGCTCGGCGAAGTCGTTGACCACGTCCTGCATGGTGAGCGATCCGGCCGGCCTGGTCGACTGTCCGAAGCCACGGGTGTCGGGGGTTATCAGCGTGAAGTTCCTAGCGAGGACCTTCTGGTTGGTCCATGACCGGGTATCGACCAGCCCGCCGTGGATCATCAGGAGGGCCGGGCCCGAACCTTCCTTCTCGTAGTGGATGCGTGCGCCGTTGATATCCGCGAACATGATTCCCTCCTTTGGGCTTGCTAGCGGGGATTCGAGAAAGGAACGGGTTCCGTCCCTTTTTCCAATGGGACGCGGGTGGTGTTGATGAAGCGTCCGAGCATGCCGTAGTAGCCGACCATGACGGTCAGCTCGGTGATGCCCTCCTCACCCATGTGCTTCTTAAGTGCGTCGTAGGTCTGGTCGTCGACCTCCTGGTTCGCCCCCACGAGGCGCGCGAACTTGAGCGTGGGCCCCAGCGGGGCCGGCTCCTGCTCGATCTTTGGCGTGCCGATCGCCTTGAGCTTGTCGGCGGGGACACCGAACTTCTCGGCGATGTGGTAGTGGTGCGTCCACTCGTAGGCGCAGCTGATGTCCTGCGCGACGGTCAGGATGGTCAGCTCACGAAGCTGGTCCTCGAAGCTGGAGTGGAAGCGGACGTACTCGCCGACCGCGGCGACGGCTTCAAGTCCGCGCGGGCTGTTGGCCAGTGTCGCGAAGACGTTGGCGAGGGGACGGCTGTTCCGTGTCTCCTGGACGTGCTCGTAGGCCGGCTGCCAGCTCGCGGGCAGGTCTTCCTTTTCCTTGCGCTGCAGTCGCGGCGCCTTGTCGGTCATATCAGTTCACTGCTCCTGCCGGCACGAGCGCCGGGGCTACATCCTTGGCGAACAGCTCAAGGGACTGGATGATCTTGCCGTGTGCAAGGCCGCCGAAGTGGATGAAGAAGATTACGTACTCGACGCCAAGGTCCTGGAGCTTTCGCAACGAGGCGATGCAGCTCTCCGGGCCGCCGAAGACCACGGCGTCGCGCAGGCTGTCGGTATCGAACGGGTTGCTCATGGCAGGCGGGCCGCTCGTTGGCGGCGCGGCAAGCTTGGCAGCCCCCTGGAGGAAGCGCACGTAGGGCGGCTGAGCCTCGGCCCAGGCCGTCTCGTCGTCTTTGGCGACGTAGAGCCCGCGCGCCAGCACGAGCTTCGACGGGTCGTAGGGCTTGCCGACCTTGTTGAGTGCTTCTTTATAACGGCCGACCTGCTCGGCGACGACCTGGATGGAACGGCCCTGCGGCAGCATGACGCCCCAGTCGTTCTGGGCACAGCGCAGGAGGCCGTCCTCGCTGTCTGTTGCCACCCAGATCGGTGGATGAGGCTCCTGCAAAGGCCGTGGCTGCGGCTGAATATCGCCATACTGCCAGTGCTGGCCCTGGTGCGAGAAAGGCTCTGTAGCGGTCCACGACTTCACGATCAGGTCCATCGACTCCTCGAAGCGGGATGGACGCTCGGCCATGTCAACGGCGAAGCCGTTGAACTCGAGCCACTGGTAGCCGCGGCCGACGCCGAAGTCGAGCCGGCCATCACTGAGGACGTCGACGGTAGCGGCAGCTTCAGCGAGACGCACAGGATTGTGGAACGGTAGCACGGCGACGGCTGTGCCCAGGCGAATGCGGCTGGTTTCAGCCGCGAGGTGCGACAGAACGTTGAGGCTGTCCGAGATCAACCCGTGCCTGCTGAAGTGGTGCTCCGTCAGCCAGACGGCGTCAAGCCCCACCTTCTCGGCGTGAATCGCTTCGTCGAGCGATTCGCGGTAACGATCCCGCTGGTCAGTACCCTCGGGCCACTGGACGGTGTGGAAAAGTCCAAATTTCACCTGTTGGTCACCTACTTTCCCCGGGATGCAGCGGAACGGGCGCCGAGGGGGCGGTGAAGCCACCCCCTCGGGTAAAACCCTGTAGCTAGACGTTAAACCATTCGCGGCCCGCGGCGGCGGTCGCACCGCTGGGACCGCCCATGCCCGTGCGCAGGGTGACGGCCTTGCCCTCGTTCGCGATCTGCTTGCCGTCGACGCGGTCGCGCAGCCAGTCGAGGACCATCGAGTGGCTGTCGAGCCGCCAGAGCATCGCCTCGCTGCCACCGGTCAGCGTTGCCATGTGGTGGGTGTCCTCGTAGACCCAGAGCTCCTTCGGCGCCTTGATGGTTTCGAACAGCGAGTAGATGTCCTGGAGCGGGCTGCGCGGGTCGTACTCGCCAACCGTCAGGAGGATGGGGTTCTTGATGTTGGGCAGCTGCTTGTCGAGCGTCATCTTGCTCGTGATCGCGTCGAGCGCCTCCTCCGAGCCCGCCCCGGTGAGGTAGGAGAACAGCTGCTTGTAGCGGGGCGACTCTTCGTTCATCAGGTAGTACTTGTCGCAGATCGAAGCCCAGGGGTGGACCGAGGCCTTGATCCTGTCGTCGTGGGCGGCCGAGCGCACCGACCAGAACGTGCCGAAGCTCATCCCGTACATCAGGATCTGGTCGGAATCGACCTCCTCACGCGTCTGCAGGTAGTCGATGACCGAGCTGACCGCGTCTTCGTAGTTGTTCTCCGTAACCTTGTAGCCGCGCAGGTTGCTCTCACCCTGGCCGGGCCCGTCCAGCGAAAGGATGTGCATACCCCGTTGGTGGGCCTGGTTGTAGTACGGGTGCGGGTACATCTCCTTGACCATGTCGCAGCCCGGGATGTAGATGACGACCGGGGCCTTGGGGCGGCCCGGAAGCAGATGAAGGTTGCCCGAGATTACTTTGTCGCCCCAGGGCATGTCGACGTGCTCAATGGGGTGGGGCGCGAGCTCACGCACTTTGTCGAAGTTCTTGATCACTGAAGAGTGGAGGAACTTCTTCTCGGCGTTGTTCTCGAAGATGATGTGCTGGGCGTTGCCGAAGGCGGTCGCCGCGTCGAAGTAGAACTCGAGGGCGGTCTCCTTATGACCCGCCTTCTCCTCTTCCTGGGCAAGTCGCTGCAAGCGCAGGGCAATCTTGCCCACGTGCTTGCTGATCATTTCGTGGTTGCGTACAGTTCTCGGTAGACCGCCGCGACCGTCGGGCTGGAAGTGGAAGACCTTGCCTTGTTCCTTGACCATCCAGTCGAAGATCCACTGTTGGCTGTCGCGGCGAAGTTTTATGGCCATTCTCTCGATGCTCCTGTTCTCGGACTGTCGTCTCGGACCGGGCGGTCCAGCTGGCGATGTACGGCTTAATCGCACGGGGGGCGCAACGGTTGGCGGGCGAGATCATCGCTCCGTGGGCTGCGCTTTGGGCGAACGTTACGAGGATACTGAGCGCACGCCCATCGTCAAGTATCCTCAACTATCATCCGAGACCGCTTCCCGCGAGGAGTCATCCCGTTCCGGCGCCTCCTCGCGTGGAATGAAAGGTGGTAGACCATGCTTCCACTGGAAGGACTGCGAGTCCTCGACCTCAGTGAAGAGATAGCCGGCCCCTACGCCTCGATGCTCCTGGCGGAACAGGGCGCCGACGTCATCAAACTCGAGAAGCCGTCGGGCGACCCGGCGCGCGCGCTGCCCGGATTCCACGTCTGGAACCGCAGCAAGGCGGGCTCGGTGATCCGTTTCGACGATCCCGAGGACCAGCCTGAGCTCGAACGGCTGCTGGGCCTGGCGGACGTACTGGTCACGGGCTGGCTGCCGGGGCGGCAACCGGCGGCGCTCGACCAGGACAGGCTCGAAAGGGACTATCCCCAGCTGGTTCACCTCTGGCTGCCTCCTTTTGGGTCAAAGGGATCGGAAACCGAGCGCTATCCCGATGACGCCCTCGCCGAGGCGCTGGCGGGCTTCTATGTCGGCCAGTCGACGGCCACGGGCGACCCGGTTTACCTGACTATTCCCTTCGCGAGCTATGGTTCAGCGTTCGTTGGCGCGGGGGCGGTAGTCGCAGCCCTGCTCGCCCGTCAGAAGACAGGGCGCGGACAGCTGATCGAGGTCCCGTGGATCGCGGGCGCCCTGGCGATGCACACGGGCGGCATGGTCAACGCCCTCGGCGGTGGAATCTTCCGCCTGATGCTGGCGGCGCGGGCGCCCAAGGGGGCGATGCCCGCCTATCGCCTCTATCAGTGCGCGGACGGCAAGTGGCTCTTCCTGGCCTGCGGCAACAACGTCTTCTTTAACAAGATGGCGATCGCGATCGACCGCCCGGACATCGTGGGTGACGAGCGGTTTGCCAACGCCCCTTGGGGGATCGTGGACCAGGGCGCGCGCGATGCTCTGTACGAGATCATCCAACCGGCGATAGCGTCCAGGCCGCGCGCCGAGTGGCTGAAGATCTTCGAAGAGAGCGATGTGCCCAGCGCGCCTGTCAGCAGCCGCGAAGACTTCATCAACGACGAACAGGTTCTGTTCAACGAAATGCGCGCCGAGGTCGAGGATCCCGAGCTCGGCCCCACGATCCAGATGGGCGTGCCGATAAGGGTCGGTGACGACCCCCCGCGGATCAAGAACGGCGCCCCGAAGCTGGGCTCGACGGCCCTCCGCGACGCCTGGAAGGGCGTCAAGCCACAGTCCCGCAAGGCAACAGGCGACATCATTGCCCACCCGCTCGAGGGCTTCCGCGTCCTCGACATGTCGGGCTATATCGCGGGCGCCTTCGGCCCTCAGATGCTGGCCGATCACGGCGCCGACGTGATCAAGGTCGAACCTCTGACCGGCGACCCGTTCCGCGAGATCGCTGTCGGCTTCCTGGGATGGAACCGCGGCAAGCGAAGCATCGCAGTGGACCTCCGGAACGAGGAGGGCCGTGAGGTCCTCTATGACCTGGTCCGAAGCGCCGACGCGATCGTCGAGAATTTCAGGCCCGGCGTCACGGAGAGACTGAAGGTCGACTACGAGACGCTGCGCGCGATCAACCCGCGGCTCGTCTACTGCAGCGTTGTCGCCAACGGCTTCGGCGGACCGCGACGCGACCGCCCGGGGTTCGATCCCCTGTTGCAGGCGCGTTCCGGCGCCATGGACGGCCAGGGCGGGCAGGGCGAGCCGGTCTTCCTGGGCGTCGCCGTCTCCGACCACAGCGCCGCGCTCCTGAACGCCTACGGCACCCTCGCGGGCCTGTGGATGCGCGAGCGCACGGGCGAGGGGTGTCTCGTCCAGCTGTCGCTGACCAACGCAACCATGGCCGGCCAGTCGGGGCAGTTCCTCTTCGGCGACGGGGTAAAGGGCCAACCCCGGCTGCCGAGCGAGCCGAAGGGCGTCTGGCCGGGCTACCGGATGTTCCAGTGCTCCGATGAAAAGTGGCTGTTCGTGGCCTGCCGGGATGCGGACGACTGGGAGAAGTTCGCGGACGTACTGGGAATGGAGCTGCCCGCGTACGACGTGGCTCGCGGTGAAACCTCCGAAGAGGCCATCGGCCAATCGATAGAGCCCGAGGCAGGCAAGCGATCCCACGACGATCTGCTGAAGCAGCTCGACGCGGCCGGAGTCCCCTGCGCCCCGGTGACCTCCCCGCTGGACGTGTTCGAGGACCCGCACTTCCTGGCCAACGAGCTGCTGGTCAACACCCACCACCCCGAGATGGGGGAGATCACGCAGACCGCGCTGCTGGCGAAATTCTCGGCCACGCCCGGGATCATCCAGAGAGTGGCGCCGCTGCTGGGCCAGCACACGGCCGAAGTGCTGGTGGAACTGGGACGTGAGGAGGACGTGGAGCGTTTGCTGGGGGCCGCCGTTGTGCGGGCCGCGGCCGGGCCGGAGTAGGTCACGCGAATGCCGCTGTTCCAGCCAGACCTCGAGGCAATGCCCCGAGCTCAACTCACGGCGCTGCAAGAGGAGCGGCTGTCGGCCCTGCTGGCGCGGCTTGAGGCGAACACGCTGTCGCCGTTCTGGAGCGGACGCCTGCGCGGTCACGGTTCGGCGGCGGGCAGCTTCAGGCGCCTGGAGGACCTGGCGCGCTTTCCCTTCACGCGCAAGACCGACCTGCGCGACTCCTACCCATTCGGAATGTTTGCCATCGCGATGCGCGACGTTGTCCGCCTGCACGCCTCGTCGGGCACGCGCGGGCGGCCGACCATCGTGGGCTACAGCGCGAACGACATCGCTGTCTTCGCGGACGTAAACGCGCGCGCGCTCGCTGCCGCCGGCGCCACGCCGGACGACGTGATCCACAACGCCTACGGCTACGGGCTCTTCACCGGGGGGTTGGGCTTCCACTACGGGATTGAGAGGCTCGGGGCCACGTCCGTGCCCGTTTCCGGTGGCAACACGCCCCTGCAGCTGCAGCTGATGCGCGACCTGGGCGCACGCGGGCTCTGCGCGACGCCGAGCTTCACCATGCTCCTGGCGGAGCGCGCCCAGGAGGCCGGCGTGCTGGGCGATCTCAGGCTGGGCTATGCCTGCCTGGGCGCCGAGCCATGGTCAGACGAGCTAAGGGCAAAGATCGAGGATGCATTCGACGGCATCGACGCCTGCGACGTGTATGGGCTCAGCGAGGTTATCGGTCCCGGGGTAGCGACCGAATGCCGGGAGCAGAAGGACGGCCTGCACGTCGCCGAGGACCACTTCTATCCCGAGATCATCGACCCCGAGAGCGGCGAGCCGCTTCCTGAGGGCAGCCAGGGCGAGCTGGTCCTGACGACGCTGACCAAGGAGGCCTTCCCGGTCCTCCGCTATCGCACGGGGGACGTTACGGCGTTGAAAAGCGAGGCCTGCCCGTGCGGACGGACGGGGCGCCGGCTGGCCCGCATCTCGGGCCGGGTCGACGACATGCTGGTAATCCGTGGGGTCAACGTATTTCCGTCCGAGATTGAAGCAGTCGTGATGGCGCAGCCGATGCTCGCCGGGCAGTACGTCATCGTCGTCGACCGGCGCGGGACGATGCCGCGCCTCGAGGTCCACGCCGAGCTGGCCGGCCCGGCCGGTGAGGGCGCCGGCGCCGACCTGATCGCCGCGCTCAAGGCGGACCTCGCGCAGCGCCTTCGCATCAGCTGCGCGGTGACCGTCGGAGCGCCGGGCTATCTCCAGCGGACCGAGCAGGGCAAGGCGCGCCGCGTGTTCGACCGCGTGGACGCCCGGGATCCGCTGCCCGAGCCATCCTGAGCCGGCCCGCATCCGACGCGCTCAGGAGGACGACGGCTCGCCCACGCCCGCTTCGGCCGCCGCCGCGGCTGCTTTCGCCTCGTCGCGCAGGCGCCGGTACTCGCTGCCGAGTGCCACGGCACGCACGGTCTTGGTGTCCGTTGGCTGGTGTCCGACCTCGGTGGTCGCCGCCGGGGCCACCTCGACGCGGTTGCTGAGCCTGCCCAGGCCTGTGACCTCCACCTCCACCAGGTCGCCGAGTTCCATCGGCCGCGAGTTGGCCGGTGTGCCGGTGAGGACGACGTCGCCGGGCAGCAGCGTTATGTAACGACAGAGGTCTGCCATGAGGTAGTCGATGCCGAATATCATCTCGGCAAGCGCGCCCTCCTGGACAATCTTCCCGTTGATGTAGGTGCGCAGCGTCGCCTGGCGGACATCTTCGCCCCTCACCACGCCGGGCCCAACTGGGCAGAACCCATCCTGGCCCTTGACGCGCAGCATCGAACCGGCGTCGGTGTCGCGGAAGTCGTGGAGGCCGACGTCGTTCGATGGGGCGAAGCCTGCCAGGTAGTCCCAGACATCTTTCGGCGCGACGTTGCGCATCGGCTTGCCGACGATCGCCGCGACCTCACCCTCGTAGTTCAGGTACTGGCAGCCATCGGGCCGGCGCAGGGCGCCTCGGTGCGCGTTGAGGCTGGTGGTCGGCTTCTGGAAGTAGGTCGGGCTGACCAGCGGCTCGGCGAGGAACTCGGTCCGGCGCGACTCGTAGTTCAGGTGGACGGCGAGGATCTTGGTTGGCTCGCAGGGCGCCAGGTAGGTCGCCTCTGCCTCGGCGATGCGACTGCCGTCGCCGAGCACCAGCTCATCGCCGGCGGGGCGCACCCACTGGATGGCGCCCTCGTGCACGATCCTCCGCCACTCCTCGCGCGGGCCGTCGAAGACGCTCATGACTCATCCTCCCCGATGGGAAGGGCCTCGCCGCCGACGTACGAGAACGCGAACGAATGTATGTAGCCGCGTCCGACCGCGGTCGGCTTCAGGGACTCGACCTCGTCGAACTCGGACTCGCCGATCTCGACGCTGGCGCTGCCGCTGAACACCGTGCCGAGCTCGAAGCCGGCGATCTTTGCCCTGGCGAACTCGTGGACCGTCGGCGCGCCTCCCTCGATGCCCGGCCAGAGGCGGGTGTGCAGCAGCGGCGTGGCGACAGCAGGCGGATAGAGCTTCTCGTGCTGCTCGTCGAGGTCGACCCTGACGGTGCAGAGACGGCGCCCGGCGGACGAGACGTGCGCGGTGAAGCGCGCGCCGACCTCCTTGCGGGGACCGCCCTGGCCGACCTCGACGGGGCGGCTCATGGCGATGCTGCCGAGCTTCTTGGGGAAACCCTGGATCAGGCCGCGGATCAAGGAGAGGTCGCTGTCCACCCAGATGAAGGGGACGCGGCCGACGGGCTTGCCCTGGAAGGTGCCATAGAGGACGAGGTACGCCTCGCGATACTGCCCGCGCGCCGGGTCTTCCTTGATCAGCGGGTCGAGGTCGGCGGCCGAGCACCAGTCGGCGAAAACGAACGAGCAGCTACCGTCGCCCTTCGGCTCTACGCCGGGGGGCATTAGCTCGGCGACTCGCGCCGGGTCGGCCTTGAAGTCGGCCGAGATGATCTCGCCCGAGTAGTGCCAGGGTGGCGGCGGCAGGATCGACGACTTACCGCTGGGAGTTTGCGGCAGCGTCCAGCCCGAGAGGCTCAAGCCGGCACCCCGACCCTGGCGGCGGAGACATCAAAGAGGACGTGGGCCTGGCCGGTCCCGAGCGAGCTCTCGTACTTCGAGCAGAGGACGCCGCGGCCGCTGAAGTCCCTCCCGCCCAGGGCGCCCGCCAGCATCAGGTAGTGTCCGAAGTAGCCCTCTGGAGAGTGCTCCAGGTACGCGGGGTAGAGATCAATCACGCCGGCGTGGTTGCCCTCGGACCAGAGACCGAGGATGTGCTCGTCGATCCGGCGGGCCTCCGGTGTGATCAGGTTGTCGGGGGTGTACTCGTTGTGCTCCCCCAGCTCTCGGAGCGGCCAGAAGCGATGGCTCATGCCGCCGCTGGCCAGGAGGGCTGCCCGCGAGCCGCTGCGCTTGATCGCCTCGCCGACCACGGCGCCAAAAGCCAGGAAGTCGGGGGCCTCGGCGGTCTGGCAGACGCCGACCGAGAGGACTTTCTCGCCCTTGTGCAGGTACTTGACCAGGTTGAGGGTGGGGTAGTGGTGGCTGATGTTCGGGTTGGTCGCGTTGTAGGCGGGGACCCGCCGCTCCTTGCCAACCTCGGCGACGAGCTGCGCCAGCTCGGGAGCGCCCGGATAGTCGTACTCCAGGTCGCGAATGACGCGCGGCAGCTCCTCGGACGTGTAGGTGCCCTTGTGATGCTCGGCGCCGGCGACCAGGTGCTCGGTCGTGGTGAACCAGTGGGTGTCGAAGATAACCAGCGTGTCAACGTCCTTGTCGTCGAACACGCTGCGGATCTCGGCGAACCCGGCGACGAGGCTGCTGTCCTCACCCTTGCCGAGCTTCACCCGGATCTCCTCGGGAAGCATGACTGTGGGGACGTGCCCACATACCGCCGCTGCAACGATCTCACCCATCCAAGACTCCTTTCGTCATTGACCTGGCTGGAACGACCCCTTGCGGATCGAGACGTTCTTCACATCGCAGAAGAAGTCGAAGCTCCAGTCTCCGCCCTCCCTGCCGACTCCGGACTTGCGGGCGCCTCCGAAGGGCGCCTCCAGATCGCGCACGAAGAAGCAGTTGACCCAGACTGTGCCGGCGACGAGCCGCGGGGATAGCCGCTCGGCGCGCTCCTCGGCTCCCGTGAACAGCATCGCGGCCAGGCCGTACTCGGTACCGTTGGCCAGCCTGACGGCTTCGTCCTCGGTCTCGAACGTCTGCCAGGTGAGCACCGGGCCGAAGACCTCCTTCTGCACGATCTCCTGGTCCTGCCTCACGCCGCTGATCAGCGTCGGTTGATAGTAGAGCTCGCCGAACTGGTGGCGGCCTCCCCCCCCAGAGGACCTCGGCGCCGTCCTCGCGGGCGCGGCGGACGTACCCGTCGACGCGCTCGAAGTGTTCGGGCGTGATCAACGGTCCTATCCTCGTTGACCCCTCGCGCGGGTCACCCACGGGAAGCGCCTCGACGGCCGCGCGGACCATTTCGAGGAACTTCTCGGCAGCCGAGCTCTCGACGAGGACCCTCGTCCCCGCCAGGCAGACCTGGCCGGCGTTTATGTACTGCGCGGCCACGGTCCGGGCGGCGTCCTGGAGGCTGGCGTCGGCGTTGACTACGAAGGGCGACTTGCCGCCAAGCTCGAAGCTTACCGGCGTCAGGTTCCTGGCCGCTGACGCCGAGATCGACCGGGCCGTATCCGTCGAGCCGGTGAAGCTGATGCGGTCAACTCCGGGGTGCGCGACGAGCGCGGCGCCGGCCTCCTCGCCGATCCCCTGCACGACGTTGAGCACTCCAGCGGGGACGCCCGCGGCCTCCGCGATGTCGGCCATCAGCGAGCAGGTGAGCGGCGCCCACTCGGGCGGCTTGAGGACGACTGTGCTGCCGGCGGCGAGCGCCGGGCCGACCTTCCAGGTCGCCAGCATCAGCGGGGCGTTCCAGGGCGAGATCAGCGCCGCAACGCCCGAGGGCTCATAACGCACGTGGTTGTCGGCTACGTGGCCGCTGATGACCCTGCCGTCCAGGGCCTCCGCCCTCGTGGCGAAGAACTCTATGTTATACGCGGCGCGAGGGATGACGTTCTTCAGGTTGCCGGCGGACAGGGAGCCGTTGTCGATGGTCTCGAGACGCGCCAGGTCCTCGTCGCGCTCGCGGATGCCGCCGGCGAAGCGGCGCAGGATCGCGCCGCGGCCGGCGGGCGCCAGGGCCGCCCAGGCCGGGAAGGCCGAGCGCGCCGCCTCGATTGCGGCGTCGACCTCGCCTTCGCCGCCCGCCGAGACCTTCGCCAGGCGTGAACCGTCGATTGGCGAGAAGTCGTCGAACGACCGGCTCAACGCCGCGCGCCGTCCACCTATGTAGTGCTCGGTGGAGACGGAGACTCCGGCGACCTCGATCATTCCGACTTTCTGGCGAGCAGCTCATCAACCAGCCTGCTTCGCCCGGGCTGCTTCTGGGCGACGTGGTGGGCGATCTGGAAGGTGCGCGGGGCCGAGGCAAGGTAGAAGCGCTCGTAGAGCTCGACGCGGCTGCCGAGGGCCGTGCCGACGAAGTCCCAGGCCGTGCGGAAGATGCGGCTGCGCTCCTCGGCGCTTGTGCCGGCCGCGCCCTGGAGGTACTTATCGATAAACGGCCGCAGGCTCGGTTCGGCCAGCTGCGCCGCGGTGGGCGTGGTCAGCAGGTTGTGTGCGCCGAGCAGCTTGATGATCTCATTGACGCGGGCGAACCACTTTGGAAGCATCGGGCGCAGGGCCCTGAACGGCCGCTCGTCGCACAGCCAGGTGCCGTTGCCCCAGTCGTACGCTCCTTCTTCGGCCGACTTGACAGCGGAGCGCGTCAGCTCGGCGTAGCTCCAGATCTCGCCCAGCATCTCATAGGTCTGAGGATTGCCGGCGTTCAGCGCCTCGACCATCTTCACGGCGAGCTGATAGGCGAACTCGAGCTTGACGGCGGCGCGGAGCGAGGTCTGTTGCATGACGTTGGCCGCCCAGCCGATGTTCATGACATTGGCGCAGATGTCGTGATCGCCGTCGACGAAGATGCGGTCGCGCGGCACCTCTACGTCGTCGAAGACGACGAAAGCGTCTTGCTCGTCGAAGCGGCTCGAAAATGGATGGTCGAAGGCGCTGGAGGGCAGCGAGAAGCTGTCGCGGCAGATCAGCTTGAGGCCCGCCGTGTCCATCGGGATCGAGAAGGCGAGCGCGTAACGCGGGTCGGAATTTGGGAAAGTGTGGCTCGGATAGACCGCCATCTCGTCCGAAAACGGCGCCAGCGTCGCCAGCACGCGGGCCCCACGCACGAGGATGCCGTTGGCGGTGGCCTCGACTTTGTGCAGCGCGATCTCGCCGCCGCCCGAGGCCAGGTCGCCCAGCTTCTTGTCGACCGTGGCGTGGATGATGGCGTGCGTGAGGCAGAGGTCGCGAGCGGCGACCTCCTTCTGGAAAGCGACAAGGTTGGCGGCGCCGCGGTCGTTTCCGTTCGCGGCCCAGATGTGGGCGAGGCCGGCGAAGCCGGCGAAGGTGACGTTGAGGTAATCGGGGCTGCGTCCGAGGATGCCGAGGCTGGTCTGGGCGATGCGTTCGACGCTGGCGTGCCGCTTCTGCAGGTCCGCCGCGCAGCGGGGCACGATGTGGCTGGCGTTCATTGGCTCGCCGTCATCGGGGTTGGTCACGAGGCAGACATCAGCGGCCTCGTGCTGGAGGTCATAGAGGTCTGCGACGGAACCGGCGGCGCCCTGCAGCGCGGGGTGGCTGGTGACATCGCCGACGCGCTCGGCGCCCAGCCAGACCTCGCGATCGTCCTTCAGCCCTTCCAGGTACTGCGCGCCTGTTCGAGCCATGCCAACTCCTCCGCGTAGCGCCGGTCCCGGGATCATCCCCACGAGTTGCGAGTGAGCGCTCGCTCGGCATAGTGTACTACGACTCACGGTGCTGGCCAGCCCGTCCGGCCCGAGACGCCAGAGTCCATCTTGCCACGGTCTGCTGAAACATTGGGGCGGACGGCGTGGGAGCCCGCGTTGCTTCGGTGAGACAGCGGTGTGCACGTCTCAAGCGGCGTATGCGTAAGCTGGGAATCGTCGACGGCCGCAAAGTGCGCGACCATGTGAAGACACAGCCCAAAGGAGCGGACAGCGATGAAAGCAGCGGTCTATTACGAAACAGGCGGACCAGAGGTCCTGCGCTACGAGGATGTCCCCGATCCCTCGCTGCATCGTCGCGGCGTCGTGATCGAGGTCAAGGCGATCAGCATCGAGGGCGGCGACGCGCTCAATCGCGCCGGCGGCCCGATGCCGTCGACCCCCCACATCGTCGGTTACCAGTGCGCTGGCGTTATCCGCGAGGTGGGCGAGTCCGTCGAGGACCGCCAGCCCGGCCAGCGGGTGGTGACGATCATCTCCAGCGGCTCTCACGCCGAGCTGGCGTCGGCGCCCTCGGGCTCGACCTGGGTGCTTCCGGGCAACCTGGGATTCGACGAGGCGGTGTGCATACCGGTCCCGTTCGGGACGGCCGATGATTGCCTCTTCGAATTCGGACACCTGCAAGAGGGCGAGACCGTGCTGATCCAGGCCGGGGCCAGCGGCGTCGGCATCGCGGCTACCCAGCTCGCGAAGCGTGCGGGCGCCACCGTCCTGGCCACGGCATCGAGCGATGAGAAGCTGGAGCGGCTGAAAGAGTTCGGCCTCGACCACGGCATCAACTACACCAAACAGGACTTTGTCGCCGCCGCGCAGGAGCTTACCGAGGGCAAGGGGGTCGACCTGGTCGTTGACTCGGTCGGCGGTCGGACCCTCGAGAACAGCATCAAGGCGCTGCGCTATCGCGGACGGGCGATCACGGTTGGCTTCGCCGGGCGCGACGACGAGAAGCCCGACCCGAGACTCCTGCTGATGGGCAGCAAGAGCCTCACCGGTGTCCTCTTCGCCGCCGAGATGGGCTACGCTCGCGAGCGCACCAAGACGCTCGTGCAGCGCCTGCTGCAGGAGGTCGCCGACGGCAAGCTTCGCGTCGTGGTCGACAAGACCTTCCCGCTGGCCGAGGCCGCGCAGGCACACGCCTACCTGGAAAGCCGCCAGGTCTTCGGGCGGGTGGTGATGCACCCTTGACCAGCACCACACCCGGGCTGAGTCAGACGTAAGGGGCAGGCGTTAGACGCCTGCCCCTGTTGCGGCCGCCGTCCTGGTCTGCCTAGCGGCCTGGTATCTTCGCCGACGACACCCTGCCGTCGACCTCCTCGACGCCGGGCATCACGCGCCAGGCGCCCAGGCCGGGCTCCTGCGAGAAGCTCAGCCCCGGCCGGTCGGCCGTGATCGCGGTCAGGGTGACCTCGAACTTGCTGACGTACTCGATCTTGTCGTTGACCACCCGGAAGGCCTGATCGTGGCCCGGGTAGATGACGTCGGCGCGGTCCAGCACGCGCTCGATGGCCTGCGTCGCCAGCCTGTCGTTGTAGAAGACCAGCGGGTTCTGCTTGCTTAGCGCCACGTGGGCGAAGTGCAGCGCGTCGCCGGTGACGATTGCCACGCCGTCGTCGGTCTCGACTTCGACGCCGATGCTGCCCGGTGAGTGGCCGATCATGTCGATGATGCGCGCGCCCGGCATGATCTCGTAGCCGTCTTCAACCTCCTGGACCTTGGCCTGGCGGAACGAGTCGCCCGTCCAGAGCGGGG
>WHTO01000254.1 GCA_009377665.1 Dehalococcoidia bacterium | reverse complement strand
CCGAGTCCGCGTTGTCGTGGTCGCCCAGGTCCTCATCCCAGACCGCGTCGGCTATCGCCGCGGCAGTCGGGTCGTTGAGCCCCGCCAGGCCCGCGTCCAGCTCCGCTTTCGTGGGCGGGTCGTACGCCGCCAGGCCGTCCTCGACCTCGCTCTGGACTTGCTCATCCCAGGCCGCGTTCCAGGGCACCGCCGTCAGCTGGTCGCCCGTCCCGCCGGCTTCCGTCAGGCCCGCGCCCGCCGCGCCGATCACCGCCGTGTCCACCAGGATGTCGTCGACCACCTGGTCCACTGTCGCCAGCGCCGCCACCGTCGCCGCCCCCGGCGCCGAAGCCCCGAAGAGCTGGTCGTACACCGCCTCTTCCACCACCTGGAACTCGTGTCGCACCGGCAGCGCGTTCGCCGTCGCCTCAACCACCAGGACCAGCGTCCCGACCGTCCCCGTGTCGGTGGCGTCCAGCTCGCAGTTGTAATAGCCGGCGTCGTCATGGGCAGGCGTGGTCGCGTCGCTTTTCGCCGCGAGGCCCTGCCCGTTCTTCGAGAGCAGCACTGAGGGCGATTCGCCCTCTTCCGCCGTCGCCCCGTCCGCCAGGTCCACGAACGGCCCGATCAGCACGTCCACCGCCGTCGCCTGCTTCAAAATCATCGTCATCGCCTACCCACTGTCATTCTGAGCGCCCCACCCCTGTCATTCTGAGCCTGTCGAAGAATCCAAGCGCCCCGCCCCAGTGCTCTCGCCCCGAGCGCAGGCGTAGCAGACCAGGTAACCGCCTTCGCCCTTGCAGTTGTCGCACGTGCGCCATGCTCCAGGTGGGTATTCGATAGGGCTTTCCTCGTACAGGTCCCGGCCGCCCTCACCGCCGCAATTCCAGCAGGTCTCCCAGTCCTGCCAGCCACCGCAGCGCGGGCAATCCTCGCCTTCGGTGCGCTCGTCGTCTACGTCCATCACGCGCTCCGATTGTGATGCCGCGCATGGTACAGCGCCACCGCCGGCGCCAGCCCGCCCGCGCCCGGCTCCGTGTACTCGATGGCCAGCTTCGGCGCCTTCGTCTCGCTCGCGTCGAACGAGTAAGCGATCCGCGACGCCCCCACCGACGAGCCGTCCTCCAGCCAGAACAGCTGCAGCGCCTGGCCCGACGCCCATCCCCCGCGGTCGATCACCGCCTGCAAGATCGAGGCCAGGTCCGGGCTCGTGAACTCATCGTCCACGTCCACCGACTCGATCCCGTCCCAGGCCACCGGGTCGCCGAGCGACCGCGTGTGCCAGTCCGTGTCGTTGGCTATGGCGGCCGGGTCGTCCGCCGCCTCGAAGCGCAGGTTGGTGTTCACCGCCGACGACGTCTGACCGTTGCGGTCCGAAGTCAGCGTCAGGTGACAGCTCACGATCGTCGAGCCCGCCGGCACCGTCACATCGTCGAACCGCGCCGCCGCGTCCCGGCCGATGCCCGCCACCGGCTGGCCGCTGTTGAACAGCGCCGAATTCGTGCTGAAGCTGTGGTTGGAGATGTGGATCACGTCGCCCCCAGACGCCTCCACCTGCAAATTAAGCGTCGCCATCGCCCCCCCGCCCTCTGTCCCGCCCCGCTCCCGTAGATGGGCTGGAGGTTAGCGGGGCAGGCGGCGAAATCTAAGGCGCCGCTGTCAGCCACGGCAGCGATGATTGGAGTCGCGGGCGAAGGTAGGAGTTAGACGGCGGCGCCGGTGTGGTGGCCGTTGGACCGGGGGCAGACGTGGCCCTCCGGGTCAATCGGCTGGTCGCAGAGAGGGCAAAGGCGTCGCCCGGCCGACACGACGGCTTCGATCTTGCGGCTGAGGGCTCGCGCCTGGCCCCGACCGATGAAGCAGCGGAAGGTCGGGTCGTCGCTGTCGCCGGCCCGCTGCTCCTCGAAGGCCTGGATTGCGAACAGGTTGGCTTCCTCGGCGAAGCCCAGCGCGATCTGGCTGGCGCGAAACGAGAGGTCGAAAGCCTCGGTCGGCGGCAGCGGCTCGACCTCCGGCTCCGGCGGCGGCCGTTCGTCGTCCAGCCGTTTCAGCATCTCGACCAGCCAGTCGCCGATGCTGGCGAGCTGCTGCTTCTCCATCCAGATCGCCGCGCAGGCCGTCGCCGACCGCGCCACGAGGCGAAAGCGGCGCTGGCCCGGCCGGCCGATTGCCTCGGCGTCGATCGAGACCGTCTGGCCGTAATCGTGTTCAGCAGCTTCCATTGGAGCCCAATTATAGAGACGCCCTCTCTGGGCGCGCCAGCTTGCGCGGCGTGGTTGGTCCTAGAACGAGTAGCGTCGCAGGCCGCCATCGACCGGCAGGACGGCGCCCGTGATGTAGCAAGCCAGCGGCGAAGCCAGGAACACTGCCAGGCAGGCCAGCTCCTCCGGCTCGCCGTAGCGGCCCACGGGTATCTCTCGGGCCGCGTGCTCCTGACGGTAGGCCTCCGGGTAGTTGCGCTCGATCTGCTCGCTCATGATCCGGCCCGGCGGGATGCAGTTCACCGTGATGCCGAAGCGGCCGACCTCGCGCGAGAGGCCCTTGGCCCAGGCGTGCACCCCGGCCTTGGCGGCGAACGCGGCGTTGAGGTCCTCCGGCTCCGATTTGCCGGTGATGTTGATGATCCGCCCCCAGCCTGTCTCGATCATGGCCGGCAGCAGCGCGTGGCTGAGCTGGCGCACGCGCGTGAAGTTGAGCGTCATCGCTTCTTCCCAGCGTTCCTCCGGCGCGTCGATCGGCAGCGGACGGCTGCCGCCGGCGCAGTTGACCAGGATCCCGGCCGAGCCGAGGTCCGCCGATGCCTGCCGCGCGATCGTCGCAGCCGCGTCCGGCTCCATGACGTCGAGAGCGAGGGTCCGCGGCCGCGGGCCGCCTCCGCCTTCGATCTCGTCGGCGAGGCTGGTCAGCAGCTCCTGCCGGCGCGCCACGACCAGCAGCCGCACGCCCTCCGCGGCGAGGCCTTTCGCGATCGCGCGGCCGATGCCGGCGCTGGCGCCCGTTACGACGCCGGTCTTCCCCTCCAGCTGCAGGTCCATCGCTTCGTCTCCCTGTGTTAGCGCGGCGTCTCCGCCCGCGACTCGATCTGATACTTGATCAGAGCCCCGTAGCGGTAGACGACGTGGGCGAACTTGCCGTGAGGCAAAGTGAGGAACAGCGCCGCCACTATGGCCAGGTGGATCGTCAGCAGCGCTCCCATCGCCTCGGTCTCCCGCAGGCTCATCAGGAGCAGGCCGGAGGCGCTGGTGGCGAGCAGCAGCCAGAGGAAGACTACGTCCTGCT
>WHTO01000253.1 GCA_009377665.1 Dehalococcoidia bacterium | reverse complement strand
TCCACCGCGCGATCATCGAGGCCACCAGCGACATCGCCTGCGCCTATAAGCCCAACTTCGCCTTCTTCGAGGCGATGGGAGCTGCCGGATACGAAGCCCTGGCCCAGACCCTCGAAGCCATCCCTCGCGACATCCCCGTGATCGCGGACGCCAAGCGCGGGGACGTACCCAACACGGCCATGGCCTACGCCAGGGCCATCTACGATGTCTGGAACTGCGACGCGGTGACCGTCAACCCGTACCTGGGACACGATTCCATCGAGCCCTTCCTGCGACCCGGACGTGGCGTCTTCCTCCTCTGCCGCACGTCCAACCCCGGCGCCGGCGACCTGCAGGACCTGCGCACGGGTGACGACGGCGCCCCCCTCTACCAGGTCATCGCCCGCCGCGCGGCGGAGTGGGGCAACGACGGCAGCATCGGGCTGGTCGTCGGCGCCACCTATCCCGACGAAGGGCGCGCTATCCGCAAGCTCGCGCCGGGGTTGCTGTTTCTTGTGCCCGGGCTCGGAGCGCAGGGTGGCGACCTCGAGGCCAGCGTTGCAGCGACGCTTGACCGATCCGGCCAGGGCTGCCTGTTCAACGCCTCGCGCCAGGTCATCTACGCCGGCGCGGGCAAGGACTTCGACGTGGCGGCGCGTGCAGCGGCCCTTGCTCTGCGCGACGCCATAAACGGCGTACGCGATGCCCAGGTGGTGCGGCGCCAGGTGAAGGCGCCGATGGACCTGCGCCCCGCCGACCGCGTCCAGCTCAAGAAGGCCCACGCCTGCGGCGGCGATCAATGGACGGTCACGCGGATCGGGGCCGACATCGGGCTGCGTTGCGAGAGGTGCGAGCGTCACGTCCTCCTGGACCGTGTTACCGTCGAGCGCCGCATCGTCGCCTTCATCGAGCGCGCCCCCTCAGCCGCCACCGGCTAAGCGGAGCTTCCCCTCGGCGGCAAGGATGAAGGCGCAGCCGAGCCCGGCAGCGTGTCCCCTCCGGTCGATCAGGACCGCGGCGGGGCTCTTTCGAAGAGTGGTAGGTTAAGCTAGACGTGCCGCCACCCCAGGGAGGCCGGAGGTAGATCGTGATCGAGATGTCCATCGAGAGCATCCGCGTCAGCCTGATGAACTATCAGCGCGTGGTGATTCTCAAGGAGAAGGAGTCGGACCGTTACCTGCCGATCTGGATCGGACCGGCGGAGGCCGACGCCATCGCCGTGCGCCTTCAGGACGTGTCGGTCGCTCGTCCCCTGACCCACGACCTCCTGCGCGCGATCATCGACTCCCTCGGCGCCAGCGTGGCCTACATCGTCGTCAACGACCTCTCTAACGACACCTTCTTCGCGCGGATCATCCTCGACGTCGAGGGGCGAACGATTGAGATAGACTCCCGCCCGTCGGACGCTATTGCCCTGGCGGTGCGCTCCAAGGTGCCGATCTTTGCCGAAGAAGGCGTGCTCGAGAAGGCCGGCGTGCTCCTCGACGAGAACGAGAAGCAGGCCGTCGAAGGCGAGCAGGCGCCCGAGATCAAGGAAGAAGAGCTCCAGCGCATGTCCGCCTTCCGCGACTTCATCGAAAGCCTCGACCTCGACGACTTCGACAAGCGCCGCGGCAACTAGGCCCCACAGTGGCATCCGCCCGGCGCGGCGAGACAATCCGTCAGACGCTAATCAGCATCGCCCGGAAGCGGCTCAAGCCGGGATCTGGCAGCCTTTCGCTGCTTCCCGAAAGCAGTGCCAGGGTGCAGTGGCCGGACTTGAAGGGACCACTCCGTGGCATCCCGTGGGCTGTCGCCGATGCTGTTGCGACGCGACGCTACATGCCCGAGCGAGCTACCCAGGGCCTCGACATAGTTGTGCTGGAGCGGGACGGCCAGGCTGTCCGCCGGAGATTGCTGGACGCTGGTTTCAGTCCTGTCGGCGAGCTTTCCATCGGCGGTTCCAGCTGGCGAACGCCATCGGAGGTCGCCGTAGACGTAATCGAGGGGCAGGGCGAGTGGTGGCCTCTCCGCCCTGGATGAGGCGAGAACCAACCTCGACCAGCAGGGCCTGCCAGTGCTTACTCTCCCATACCTGGTTTTGATGAAGCTTCTATCCAGCCGCATCGTCGATGTTGGGGATGTCAGCCGCATGCTCGGCGCCGCCGCCGACCCGGCGCTGGGTGACGCGAGAGAGGTGGTCGGACGATTCGCGCCGGAAACTGTCAGAGGATCTCGACAGTCTCGTCGCACTTGGCAGGCTCGAGCATCAGTCCGGCGACTGATCGCCCCGAGGTAAAGTGCCCGGACAGGGGGCACGACTCCACTGCGCGCCATCCTCGACCTCGACGACTTCGACGAGAGTCCGCAACTAGAGTCAGGCAGTGGTGACGGAGACTGACCTCCATCGCATTGTCGATGAGTTGCCCCGACCGGGAAGTTGAGGAGGCCGCCCGGTTGCTGAGCCGGCTCAGACCAGACGCTCCCGCCTTCCTCCAGAAGGCCGAGTACGACGACGAGCCGGTAACAGGCGATGACTTGCAGGCCCTGGCCGAGTTGGAAGCCGACCGCGGCGGTGATCAGCCGGTTGACGACGCGAAGGTCGACCTCCGGCGCATGGATTGAGCTGGCAGGTCCGGTGGACCACACGGGCGCGGGTTGCTGGTCGTCAGTCGCGTGCACGTAGCCCGATACGCGTCGCCGCGGGCTACTCAAAGATCGAGGAAACGACTTCCTCGATGCTGCGCTGGACTTCGCCGTCGTCGGTGAGTGCCCAGTTGACCGCCACCTGGCAGGCCCGGCGCGGCGGTATCCCCTTCTCGATCAGGCGGCCCGCGTAGATTAGCAGCCTCGTGCTGACACCTTCGGCCAGGCCGTGCTCCTTCAGGTTGCGGACCTTCTCGCCGAGCTTGGCCAGGTTGGTGGCAACGTCGTCGCTGACGTTGGCTTCGTGCGCGATGATCGCCGCCTCGAGCTCGCGTGGCGGGTAGCCGAACTCGAGGGCGACGAAGCGCTGTCGGGTGCTGTGCTTCAGGTCCTTAAGCGCGCTCTGGTAACCCGGGTTGTAGGAGATTACGAGTAGGAAGCCGTCCGCGGCTTCGAGCACCTGACCCCGCTTCTCGATCGGCAGGATGCGCCGGTGATCGGTCAGCGGGTGGATCAGGACCGTCGTGTCCTTACGCGCCTCGACGACCTCGTCCAGGTAGCCGATCGCGCCGGCCTTGACCGCCCGCGTTAGCGGTCCGTCGATCCAGCGCGTCGACTCGCCCTCCAGCAGGTAGCGGCCGACGAGGTCGCTGGCTGTCAAGTCTTCGTGGC
>WHTO01000038.1 GCA_009377665.1 Dehalococcoidia bacterium | reverse complement strand
GGCCTCCTCGGACGGTGATTCGTACAATCACACGTTCCGTCGGAGGCCCCTTTCATTCACCCGGGCTGTCACCAACCTCTGTGCTCAGTACACCTAGCTCTTCGGTGCTCTCCTCGCCGCGCTCAAGGGCAGCCTCGATGAACGAGATCATCGCCTCTTTGGTCTCGTCCGAAGCCGGGTCGTCAATGGCTTCCAGGTCTTCGTCGAGCTGCTCCTCGCGCTCGTCCCCAATCTCGTCTCCTTCCTCGGCGATCGCCTCCAGCTCCTCAAAGTACTCTTCGAGGCTGGGCCCATTGTCGCCACCGCAGGATGCCGCGGCCAGGATCCCGAGGGCAGCAGCAATAGCCCCGGCGGCAATTCGGAATCGTCTGGTCATGTCGTGGCGCTCCTGGCGTGGATGGCTTGCTGGTCAGCGTGCGGACGCTCGCCCCGGCGATAGTCGCCCGCGACCACGCCAGAGCTGGTTGGCTAGTCGACGATAACCAGCGTGACGCCAAAGGCCAGAAGGAAGAGGGCGATGGCGATTGCCACTCCACCGAGCACGCGCGCGATCGGAGGCGAGAGGCCCAGCAATCGCTCGGGGCGCCGCCCCGGTATCCTGTGCACGGTTGTACGATCGGGGATCGCCTGGTGCGACTTCTCGGGGCGGAACGGGTCCTCGCCGGGGGTTGGTGCTGCAGCGGGGGCGGCGTGCCGGCGTTCGCGCAGGACTGCCGCCCGGCGGGATGCCGCCTCTGACACGCTGTCGTCGTCGCCACGCCAGATGTCAGCGTCGGGCTCGACGTTCCTCTTCGGGTCGTCGGAGTCCGAAGGCCGCGAGCGGGCACTCTTACCCACCTCCGCTACATACTGCTCAAGCTGCTTCGCGAACTCCATCGCTGTGGGCGGCCGGCGCTCGGGATTCCTCGCCAGCGCCCGCATGATCACGCGCTCGAGCTGGGGTGACACGTCGCGCTTCAGGCGACGCAGCGGTATCGGATCCTTGACCAGCCGCTGTGCGGTGAGGCCAGCGACCGACTCGCCCTCGAAGGGCAGCCGACCGGCCAGCATCTCGTAGAGCACGATGGCGAGCGAGTAGATGTCGCTCTGTCGGCCCGGGCGGTGGCCCTCGATCACCTCCGGCGCCATATAGGCCGCCGTGCCGAGCACGGTGGTCGCCATGGCCCAGGTCTGGGTGGCGGCGCGGGCAATGCCGAAATCGACCAGCCGCGCGCGGCCGTTCCGTCCGACCAGGATGTTCGCCGGCTTCACGTCGCAGTGGATGATCCCGTTCTCATGCCCGTACTCGAGCGCTTCGGCGACCTGGATCGCGATGGCCACGGCCTCGCGCTCGCTCGAGGTGCGCTCCTCGTCGAGATTCTTGCCGTCAACGTACTCCATGACGATGAAACGGCGATCAGGTTCCGTGACCGTGTCGTAGACCGTCACAACGTTCGGATGGTTGAGCCTCGCCGCGGACTGCGCCTCGTCCATGAAGCGGCGCGCGTAGGCTTCATCGGCTTGCAGCCAGGATGCCATTACCTTGATCGCCACGGTCCGGCGAAGCAGGGTGTCCTCGGCCCTGTAAACGGTGGCCATTCCGCCACTCCCCAACACCTCCTCGACGCTGTAGCGCTCGGCAAGCATCGTGCCGGCCTGGAGGGAATCGGCTCGTGACGGAGTTGTGGGCGAGTCAGTCTGATGATTTGACATAAGACGTATCGGGCCGGGCCCGGCCCATCTCGATCATAGGCCAGTGTGGCGAGCAGCTAGTCGAACGCGCCTGCCGCGGCGTACGCGACCACGTCGTCGTCGCTCAGGCCCAGTAACTCCTTGAATACGTAGTCGTTGTGCTCGCCGAGCGCAGGGGAGGGGCGCCGCACCGAGAACCCCTCGTCCGAGAAGATCGCCGGGAAGCCATCGAACCACGCTTCAGTTCCGTCGTCCCTGCGGGTGGAGACGTAGAAATCGCGGTGCTTGAGCTGCTCATCGACGTCAGCCAGGTCGCGGCCATTCTGCACGACGCCGGCCGCTATCCCTGCATCTGATAGCTCACGCATGAGGTCCCGCTCCTGACGATCGCGGGTCCATTCCGCCATGTGTTCCTCAATCGTCGCCGCAGACTGCTCACGCGCCGGGGCGGTATCCAATCCCTGCGCCCAGGCCGGGCTGCCCATGATCGCCACCAGCCGACGCCACTGGTCGTCGTCTGTGACCGCGATTGCGATCCAGCGATCCTCGCCGCTGCAGGGGAAGACCCCGTGTGGAGTCCAGATCTCCCAGGCGTGCCGGTTGCCTTGAGCCGCGGCGCTGCGCCCGTTGACGGTGTAGTCCAGCAGGGCAGGTCCGAGCAACGACGCGGTGGCCTCGAACTGCGAGGTATCGATGTACTGCCCCTTTCCGGTACGATCTCGGTACTCCAGCGCGGCGAGGATCGCCAGCGCGGCCATCGTGCCAGCCGTGTGGTCCGAGTACGAGTAGCCGAACCCCGCCGGCTCCTTTTCAGGGAAGCCGTTGAGCAGGGCGAAGCCGGTGAGCGCCTGGGCCGTCGGCCCGAAGCTGACGTAGTCCTTCCAGGGGCCGCTCGATCCCATGCCCGAGATGCTGCAGCAGATGATGTCCGGCTTTAGCGGGCGCAGCGATTCGTAGTCCATGCCCCACTGCTTCATGACGCGCGTCGAGAAGTTGTCCAGCACGATATCGCTGATCGCCAGAATCCTTTGGGCCAGCTCGACCCCGCTGGGGCTGCGCATGTTGATCGAGATGCCGAGCTTGTTGCGGTTGTAGACGCTGAAGAACGGCGAGTCAGGCCCGTCGGTCATGCCGCGCGCCGTGGCTGTCGCCTGCACCTTGATCACCTCAGCGCCGAGGTCGGCCAGGATCCGGGAACCGTACGGCCCCGCCAGTACCCACGTGAAGTCGAGAACGCGCACGCCCGCCAGCGGGCCGCGGTCGCTATCCACCGAGGACCTCGCGCGTGTGCTCGTCGTGAAGCGGTGGCCGCCGGCTGATCGCCCAGGGGCTGGCGGATAGCCTGTAGGGCGCGCCCGGGTACTCGAACGTTGCCCCCAGCTCGTCGTGCACAACCGGAGTCCAGTAGTCGCGCTCACGCAACTGGGGGACGCCGAGCAGCTGTTCGATGGTGTGAACCGGGGCCCAGGGAAAGCGGCGCTGCTGTCCCTCGCGGAACAGCTCCTCAACCGTCTTGCCGGATACCCAGCGCCCAACCACCTCGATGATGTGGTCGAGATGGCGGACCGCCCAACGGCGGTCGAGGTACTGTTCGTTGGCCAGGTCGTCGGCGGCGTCCTCGGACAGCAGCCACGCCACCAGGAACTCCCACTGGTGGAAGAAGCTGATGCAGACGTAGCCGTCGCTTGCCCGAAACGTCTTGAAGGCTGAGCTCCAGTGCAGCGACCCCTGCCGTTTGGCCAGCCGCCCGCTGTAGAGATACCACATGTTGACGTGCTCGATGAATGCGGCGACCGAGGCCTCGATCGACACGTCGATCAGCTGCCCTCGCCCGCTCGCTCGCCTTCCCCGAAGGGCGGCCAGTGCGTTGATCGCTCCGAAGTGTGCGCCGACGTGGTAGGTCTGCTGCCCGAAGGCGACCAGCGGCGGTGTTTCACGATTGCCGGTTACGTGCATCATCCCGCCCATCGCCGACAGCGTCAGGTCAGTTGCCGGTGAGGAAGCCAGCGGCCCGCTGCGTCCGAACGGCGTAATCGACACGTAGATCAGGCCCGGCGCCGACCGGGCCACCTCCGTGTAGCCGAGGCCGAGGCCATCGAGGTAGCCCATGGCCGCCGATTCGACCAGGATGTCGGACTCGGACGCCAGCCTCAGCAGGCTGGCCCGCCCTTCCTGCGCGGCCAGGTCGAGGGTGATGGCCCGCTTGCTAGTGTTGTAGAACCAGTAGGTCAGGCTGCGGTCCGCGCCGGGCTGGTCCCGATAGAAGGGTCCAAGCGTCCGCATGGCGTCGCCGCCGGGGGGCTCGACCCGGACCACGTCAGCGCCCAGGTCCGCCAACAGCTTGGTCGCCCAGGCGCCCTTGACGTCGGTCAGGTCGAGGACACGGATGCCGTCAAGCGCTCGTTCCACGTCAGCCGATGAATCGCTTGACCAGGCTGACTACGGTTGAGGGCTGCTCCTGGGGCACGAAGTGGCCCGAGCCGGCGACTATCTCGGTGTCGGCGCCCAGCGCCTTCTGCACCTGGTCGAACATCGCGACGTGATGGGGGCCCGACTGCTCCCCCCGCACGAGGAGCGCCGGGCAGCCGACCCTGGCCAGGTGCTCGTCCGGCTCAAGCCGCAGCAGCGCCTCGTAGATGCGGGCTTCGTATTCGGGCGGCGTCTTGAGAGCGACGCCGCCGTCCTCGGGCCGCGTGCCCTGCTGCGCGTAGAGCCGCAGCGCTTCGTCGGTCCAGGTGTCGAACGGTGGCCGGTCGCGGAATGAGGTGAACATCTCCTCCCGGCTGGCGAAGGCAGTACGCCGGCGCCGAGCCTGCTCGATCATCGTGGTTGTGGTCAGCCTGAGGGCCGCTGGCGGTGGCATGATGGGCTCAATGAGCAGGAGCTTGCTGAACGTGCCATTGTGCCGCGCCTCCGCCACCAGCAGCGTGGTCGCCCCCGACGAGTGACCAACCGCGGGCGCGCCCTCGAGACCCAACTCGCTGACGATAGAGTGCATGTCATCGCCGAGCTGCTCCAGGCTATACCCATCGTCGGGCACCTCGCTGTCGCCGTGACCACGCTGATCGGTCGCGACCACGTAGTAGCTGCTATCGAGCAGGCGGGCTATGGGCTCCCACATCCAGGCGCCGAAGCTCGTCGAGTGCAACAGGAGCAGCGGCGGCGAGTCGGGGTGTCCCCAGGTACGATAATGCGCCTGGAACCCATTGACGGAGATGCGCATACGAACAAGGTTCCACCGGGGTGATCGCTACGGCAAGACCCGGCGGTCCCGCTTCCCGCGTTGAGATCGTCTGCTGCCGACCGGACCTGGACGCCGAAGCGGACGCATCGTGGTTGTTCGGGAGCACCGCCGGCCCGGAGGCAGCCCGCGATCACCTGTTCACAGTCTCGTTGCGCTGAATGGACGGCCTGGGCACTGCACTAGAATGGGGCTTCGATAGCAGGCGGCGACGAATGTACCCCGATGAGCCCGTGCTCTGCCTGGTTGACCCTGAGTCCGCCGAATCACGCCCCTCTCTCGGAGGGGCTTTTCCTTCCCGACAATCGTTCAGAACGCAGAGTTGAGGAGGCCGCATGGTCACCGACTGTCAGAACTACATCAACGGCCGCTGGGTCGACGCCGGGGGCGGCGAAACGTTTCCCGACCGCAACCCCTCCAACTGGGATGAGGTGATCGCGGCAGCGCCCCGATCTGGCGCCGAGGACGCCGATGCCGCGGTCGCGGCGGCGCGCGAGGCCTTCGAGGGCTGGCGGGCCCTCTCCCGGATAAAGCGTGCGGAATACATGGACGCCGTCGTCCAGCTGGCCAAAGGCGACACCGACGAGCTCGCGGCGGCGATGGCGCTCGAGTGCGGAAAGCCGATCAATGAGTGCCGCGCCGACGTCGTCGAGGGTATCCACATGCTCCAGTACTGCTTCGGACGGGCGCGGATGGCCGACGGCTATGCGCTGGCTTCCGAGATCGCCGAAAAGGACGCCTTCGTCCTGCGCAAGCCCAAGGGCGTCGCCGTCGCCATAACGCCCTGGAACTTCCCATTCGCAATACCGACCTGGCTGATAGGCCCCTCGCTGACCGAGGGCAACACGGTCGTGTTCAAGCCTTCCGAGGAGACGCCGATCGTCGGCCAGCGTCTCGTCGAATACTTCGACCACGTGGGGCTCCCTCCGGGCGTCCTCAACCTCGTCCAGGGCTTCGGCGAGGAGGTCGGCGAGCCCCTGGTCCAGCACCCGGACGTCAACGTGGTGCTCTTTACCGGGTCTTACGCCGTGGGCTCGCACATCCGTCAGGAGGTCGCGAAGTTCTCGAACAAGATGGCAGCCTGCGAGATGGGGGGGAAAAACGCCATGATCGTAAGCGAGTCGGCGCGCATGGAGATCGCCGTCCCGGCGGCCCTGATCAGCGTCTTCAAGACCACCGGGCAACGCTGCGTGTCGGCGGAGAGGCTGCTCGTCCACGAGAGCCGCATCGACGAGTTCACGGAACGCTTCGTCGCCGGCGCCCGCGGCCTTCGCGTCGGCGATCCACTGAGCGATGACACGTTCATGGGCCCGCTGATCAACCGCGACCAGATAGAAAAGACCGCCTACTACAACAAGCTCGCGCGCGACGAGGGCGGCGACGTCCTCCTCGACGGCGCGGCCCCCGAGGTGGCGGGCTTCCCGAACGGGAACTGGGCCGGCGCCTTCGCCTATCGTATGGACTACCGGCCCGATGCCCGCGTCCTCTGCGAGGAGGTCTTCGGACCGCACGCCGCCATCGTGCCCTTCCACGACGTGGAAGACGCTGCGCACATCTACAACGCCACCGAGTATGGGTTCTCGCTGGCCGTCATCAGCGAGGACTACCGCGAGCTCCGACGCCTGCAGGATGTGTGCGACTTCGGTGTGGGCTATGTGAACCTGCCGACGATCGGCGCCGAGGTGCATCTGCCCTTCGGCGGACTCAAGCGCAGCGGCACCGGACTTCCGTCGGCTTCGGCCCTGATTGACGTCGTCACGCACAGGGTCGCCTGGACGGTGAACCACGCCCCCGACATCAAGATGGCCCAGGGCATGAGCTCGGCCATAGAGGGGAGCCCGGCCTGAGTTTGAAGACCGAGGCCGTCGAACGTGGAGCCCTTCTTCAACCGAGCTCCTCACTCACTTCCGTGACTGACGGCGGGGCCTCCGCCCGTCTGCTGATGTGCGAGCCCGACCACTACGAGGTCCGTTATGAGATCAACCCCTGGATGAGCATCAAGCGTCCCGCTGACCGCCGGCGGGCGCAGAGCCAGTGGTCCGCGCTGCGCGAGGCGTTGCAGGCAGCGGGCGCGCAGATCGAGCTGGTTGAGCCCGTCGCCGGCCTCCCAGACCTTGTGTTCACCGCCAACGCCGGGATGGTCCTGGGATCCCGGGTCGTGATGTCTAACTTCCGTTACCCCGAGCGCCAGCCGGAAGAGGCGGTCTTCCGGCGCTGGTTCGAGGCCGCCGGCTACCTGGTTGAAGTCCTTCCGGACAGGCTGGCTTTCGAGGGCGAAGGCGACGCGTTCCTGGTCGGCGACACCCTGTTCGCCGCCTACCGCTTCCGTTCTGATGTCCAGGGTCATCACCTGCTGGCCGAGATCGCCGGTACCGAAGCCGTCTCGCTGGAGCTGACCGACCCACGCTTCTACCACCTCGATACCTGCTTCTGTCCCCTCGATGGGGACACCGCGCTTTACTACCCCGGGGCTTTCGATGACCACGGCAGGCGGGCGATGGCCAACGAGATAGCGACTCTGATCGCCGTGCCCGAAGCGGAGGCGCTACGCTTCGCCTGCAACGCCGTTGTACTTGGCGATGCCGTCTTTCTGCAGCAAGGCTGCCCGGAAACCAGCCGCTTGCTCTCCGATCGGGGCTTCCAGCCGCACGCCGTTGACCTGTCCGAGTTTCTGAAGGCCGGGGGAAGCGCCAAGTGCCTCGCCCTCTTCCTCGAGCGGCCCGGCGGCTAAACCGCATGGGACGGTGTTGGTAGACAGTGGTCTGCTACGCGCGGCCGCGGCTTGTAACGTTTTCGAGATGCCTGTCTGAGGAAGATGGCGACAAGATTGTCCTCGGCGTACCCGTTTGAGTAAGGAGTGAGTTTTCTTGATGACACCAACCTGGCGCGGCGATGACCGCTTCCTCGTTTTTCGCATGGACAACATTGCTCAGACGATCATGGCGATGCCGGCGATCAGAGCTATGCGGACGACGCTTCCCGAATCCCGCATAACCCTGATGACGAGCCAGGGCGCCGCCGATCTCGGACCATGCCTCTACGGCGTCAGCGACATCGTGCCGTTTACGTCGGCCTGGTCAGACGCCAGGAAGGAGATGCCCTTCGACCCCGACCGCGAGAAGGCAATGATCGAGGAGATCAAGGACGGCAAGTTTGACGCCGCGATCGTCCTCACCAACCAGGCGCAGTCGCCGCTGCCCGCCGCCTACGCCGCCTACATGGCAGGCATCCGATTGCGATTGGGCCGTTCGGCCGAGGTTCCGGGGTCGCTGCTGACGACGCGGCTTCGGGGGTTCGGCCAGGGGCACGAAGTGGAGCGCTGCCTCGAAGTCGTAGCGGCATGGGGATTCGCCGGGACCGGCTCGACCCGAGGCGTGCTGCAGACGCCGGAGAAGGTCGCCGCCTCGGCGGCTAAGCTCCTCGAGAACCACGAAGTGGCCGGCAGGCCGTACGCGGTGATCCACGCCGGCGCCGACTCCCGGGGAAAGGAAGTCGGTCCCGACGCCTTCGCCCGGGTCATGGTCGAGCTCAGCACGCGGTTCGGTTTCCTCCCGGTGCTTACCGGACTGCCCCACGAGCGCCTGGCTGCGGAGTGGGTGGCCGGCGAGGCCGGGACTCCCGCGCTCGTCCTTGCGGGTGAAACGTCCATACCCGAGCTGGCTGCTGTCGTGGAGGGAGCACGCGTCGTCGTCTCAGCCAACCTCTCGCCTCTGCATGTAGCATCCGCCTTCGGCGTTCCTTCACTCCTTGTCCACGACGAGAGCAAGCCTCCTGCCTCCTGGTTGCCGCTCGGACGGACCGCCTGCATCGACTCTTCAAAGGGCGATGCGGCGGAGGTGCTGATAGCGCTTCTTGAGGCCGACGAGGGCAGCATGGCGTCCGCCGCCCAGACGTGTGCGCCTGTCGGGTCCGGGGCTGGCGCGGGAGAGATGGCGGCAATCTAAACCCCATCGCCGTTAGCCTCAGTTCGTGTTTGAGCGATTCCGCCGGAGATGGCGGCAGGAAGCGTTTCCTGCCGCCATCCCCGACTACCTGATTGTTGGACTGGGCAACCCGGGTTCCGCCTACGCAGGCACCCGGCACAACCTGGGTTATCGCGTCATCGGACGGCTGGCGAAGCTCGAGGGCATCGAGCTCAAGCACAGCGGCGTCGCCAGCGTCGGCCTGGGCAGTGTTGAGGATCGCGAAGTGGCGCTCGCCCGTCCCCGCACCTTCATGAACAAGAGCGGCGACGCCCTGGCCGCGCTCGTCGAGCGCTTTCGCATCCCCCTTTCGAACGTCGTGCTCGTCTACGACGACCTGGATCTTCCGACCGGAACCGTCCGCCTTCGTCTCAAAGGCGGCAGCGGGGGCAACCGTGGCATGAAGTCAATCATCCAGCGCCTGGGCTCCGACGAGCTGCCACGCATCCGCATCGGCATCGGCCGCCCCTATCGCAACGACGAGCCCGTCTACGACCCGTCCGAGATCGCCGACTGGGTGCTGGCCCCGCCTTCGCCCGCGGACCAGGAGCTCCTCGAGCAGGCCACCGAAACGGCGATCGAAGCCCTGCGCACGATCCTGCGCGAAGGCTTCGAGGTCGCCATGAACCGCCACAATCGTTAGTCGCCACGGCTCCCTGTCTTCCCTACGATGGCGACAGCGTGTGGAGCGATTCCTGGGCTGCATCCTTCGCTTCGACCGAACTGCCGATAACCTCTGTAGCGGCGTCTCACTAGCGAAGGGAGTCAGATGCCAGCGCGCGCGACCATTGCCCTGCTCGTCCCGTTAGTCGTGCTCAGCATCAGCTCGTGGGGCGTCAGCGCGGGCTCGCCGCGGACGGTTGGCGACATCCCGGCCAGCGTGAGGGATGACTTCGGCGCGGATGGCCTCGCCGAGGTGCTGGTCACCGTGCGCTACGACGACATCCTGCGTGCCACGCCGGCGCCCCTCAGCGAGCGAGCGCGCATCCAGTCCCAGGCGGCCGCCCTTTTCTCGATGCGCATCGATAGCGTCCTGGCCGCGGCGTCACCCGGGGTGCAGGTGTTGGACCGCTACGAGAACGTCGGCGTCTTCTACGCGCGGATTACCAGGCAGCGCGCCCTCGACGTCCTGGCGGGTCGTACCGACGTGGTCGGCATCACCACGCCGTTCGTCGATCAGCATCACACCAACCAGTCCTTGCCGCTGATCAGACAGCCCCAGGTCGAGTCTTCGGGGTTCACGGGGCACGGCGTGTCGGTGGCCGTCCTCGACACGGGCGTGGACTACACATTGCCCATCTTCGGCTCGTGCACAGACGCCGGGGAGCCCGGCTGCCGCGTCGTCCACGCCCAGGATTTCACACCCACCGACGACGATCAGTTGGACGCTCACGGCCACGGCACAAACGTCGCGGCAATCGTCGCCGCCGTGGCGCCAGGAGCCGGCATCCTGGGGCTGGACGTGTTCGACGGCTCCGGCAGCTTCGTTGTCGACCAGGTGGACGCCCTTAACTTCGTCGTCGAACAGGCTGCCACCTACAACGTCAGGGCCGTCAACATGAGCCTGGGCGGTAGCCAGGCATTCACGAGTGAGTCCGACTGCGCATTCGCGCCCTGGGCTGATGATGGCATTGATCCCAGGGTCGGCGCCTTCGCGGCACTGCGCGCCAACTCCGTACTCCCGGTCATTTCCTCGGGTAACGATGCCTACGTCGACGGCATCCCCGGCCAGGAGATATTCCAGTCCGGAATTGCCCGTCCTGCTTGCCTCGCCGGCGCTCACGCCGTTGGCGCTGTGTACGATCAGGACCTTGGCGGGCCTAGTTGGGGACAGCCTCCAAACAACTGCAGCGATTTCACGACCGCGCCAGATCAGATCACCTGCTTCTCGATGAGTCATCCGGTTCTGCTCGACGCGCTGGCGCCCGGCGCACGGATTGCTGCGGGAGGCTGGATAATGTCTGGCACATCGCAGGCCGCCCCGCACGTGGCCGGGGCCGCCGCGGTGCTGGCTGCCATCACGCCCGGCAACCCGACACTAAGCGACGTAGAGTCAGCGCTGACGAACACCGGCCCAGAGATCACCGACCCGCGCAACGAGGCGGTCAAGCACAGGCTTAACCTGGTTTCCGCTGTCGAAGCGGTAGTCGGGCCATCGAATACCGCGATCGGCTTTCCTGTCGAAGGCTCCGCTGTGAATGCAGCAGCCTGGGCGTCTGGTTGCAACCCGGTTGGCATTTGTGGCTCAGCGTTCGGTCCTCTTGGCGTGACGAGTGTCGAGGTCGCTGTTCGGCAGGGAAGCGACGGGCCGTTCTGGGACGGCGCGGCCTTTGTGTCCCCGGGTCAGGTCTTGCAGGCGGCGACGGGTGCTGGATCCTGGCACTATGCGATGACGCGGCCGCCCGACGGCTCTTACCTGGTCGAGGTCCTGGTCACACCACAGACAGGCGATTCGGAAATCACTGAGAGCAGCTTCACGGTGGACACCGTCCCGCCGCCGGCCCCGTTCATCGAACTCGCTGCGGCCAGCGATACCGGGTCCGATAAGGCGGACAACAGGACGTGGCGGCGCACGCCCACCTTCACCGGCACGGCTGAGCCACACGCGTTGGTGATTGTCACTGCCGGTTCGGAGGTCATTAGCCCCGGTGGGTTGGCCGCCGGACCCGACGGGCTCTGGTCCTTCACCGTCGAGGCGATGATGGACTTCGCGTCGCATCAGGTGAGCGCCAGGGCCATGGACGCCGCCGGCAACCGTTCGCTGGCGTCGCCTCTGCAGGGTGGTGGCACGCTGGACATCGCGCCGGCCTGCCTCGGCGAGCCGGCCACGATCTTCACGGCGCCGTTTGACGGCACCGTTGGCGACGACGTGATCTCAGGGACGCCTGGAAACGACGTTATCGACGGCCGTGCCGGGAATGACCTGATCTGCGGACGCGGGGGAAACGACTTCATCGTCGGTGGTCCCGGCAGCGACATAATCGACGGCGGTCCCGGCATCGACACCGCGTCGTTCTTCTATCCCGGCGCCCGCGGCGTCAACGTCAACCTCGCGGGCCAGGCGCCGCAATCGCGCGGACAGGGCCTGGACACGCTGATCGGCATCGAGAACGTCCGTGGGTCGCCGAGGGCCGACAAGATCAGGGGCAACGCCGCCCGCAACCGCCTGGAAGGCATGGCCGCCAACGACCAGCTATTCGGCGCTGGCGGCAGGGATGTCCTTCTCGGCGGGGCAGGTCGCGACATCCTCGACGGCGGTCCGGGACCCGGCGACATCTGCGACGGCGGCCCCCCGCACACAGCACCCGGTGACATCGCCAGGGCCAGCTGCGAGATCAAGCGCCGCATCCCCTGACGCAGCGGCGTCAGGCGGTGTGGTCGCCGACGCTCCCGTGAAGCGAGTCAACGGCGTGCTGAAGCACCGGCAGCAGTACGGCCACGTTCTCGCGCACCGCCTTCTCGCTGCCGGGAAGATTGACGATCAGCGTCTGGTTGCGCACCCCTGCGACGGCCCGCGACAGCATGGACATCGGCGTGAACTTCAGCCCCTCGGCGCGCATCGCCTCGACGATCCCGGGGACAAGCCAGTGCACGGCGTCGAGCGTGGCCTCTGCGGTAACATCGCGCGGGGACAGCCCGGTGCCGCCGGTCGTGAGGATAAGGTCGGCCTCGTCGCCGTCCGCCCAGGCCCGCAGATACTCAGCGATCCGTTCGCGGTCATCCGCGACCACCTCATAGAGGACGACTTCGGCATCCAGCGCGTCGAGGGCTTCGCGAATGGCCGGCCCGCTCGAATCCGCGCGCTCGCCGCGGCTGCCCTTGTCGCTAATCGTCAGGATGCCAACGCGAATCGTCACGGACTCAGGCTACGCGCTGCACGGGCGGGCGGGGGTGCCCGGCCCTGGCATTGACCACCAACCGCCGGTGATCGATACTTCGTATCAACGAGACTAAGTATCAATTGAAGGGCGATCCCCGATGAAATGGTTGGGCGGACTGGCGCTGATGTCCCTCGCCCTTGTCGTGTCCTGCGGCGAGGACAACGATGAGCCAACTGGCGGAGCCACCAGCGGGGAAGCGACGGCCCAGGCCGGCGAGGACGAGCAGGGCGCGGACGGGGCCTCGGCGCGGGTCACGGTGGTTGCCACGACAACCCACCTGGCCGACTTCGCCCGCAACGTTGGTGGCGATCGCGTCGAGGTCGTTGGTCTCCTGGATCCCGGCGTGGACCCCCACGACTACGAGTTCAGGCCATCCGATGCCGAGGTTGTCGCCGGCGCCGATCTCGTGTTCATGGCGGGCCTCGAGCTGGACGGCTGGATGACCGAGGTCATCGAGAACGCAGGTGGCTCAGCGCACGTCGTCGATACCTCCGAAGGTCTGCACAGCGTGGAGTTGCTCGACGAGCAGGATCACGAGGGGGAGCACGCCGACGGTGAGGATGAGCATAGCGAGGACGCCGATCACGCCGCTGAGGACGAACACGAGGCAGACGACCACAACGGGGACAACGATGACCACGAAGGCGACGACCATCACGGGCACGATCACGAAGGCGGGGACCCCCACGTCTGGTTCGACCCACAGAACGTGCTGACGATCCTGGACAACGTCGCAGCCGGGCTTGCTGTCGTTGATCCCGATGGCGAAGAAGCCTACCGGGCGGGTTACGACACGTACGCCGCCGAGGTACGTGAGATGGACGACGAGGTCGAGGAGATCTTCAGCCGCTGCGCGCCGGGCGAGCTCAAGCTCGTCACCACCCATCATGCCTTCACTCACCTCGCGCACCGCTACGGCATCGAGATCATTGGCGCCGTGATCCCCAGCGTGGAGACCACCGCGGAGCCTTCCGCGGGCGAGTTGGCCGGCCTGATCGAGCTGATACGCGACGAGGACGTGCCGGCCATCTTCACCGAAGCCGGGCTGAGCGTGGAGGTGGAGGAGCAGGCGAGTTGCTGCAGGTGGCCGCCGAGACCGGCGCTGTCGTGGTCGACGACCCGCTTTACGCCGACGCCCTGGGGCCGCAGGGGTCTGGCGCCGAGACCTATGTTGGCATGATGATCTACACCGCGGAGACCATTACGGAGGGGCTCGGATGCCAGTAAGGCTCGCCTCCGGGTCAGGCGTCGGATGTCGTCTAAGCTGAGGCATTGGAAGCGAGCGAGCGCCCGTCCGTCGATGCGCGCGAAGCCATGGGCATCGACAGGGCGAAGCCACGAGGGGGTGCGTTCGTGCAGCTGAATACGGAGAGGCGACCGGCGAGCGGCGTGGCCGCGATCCAGATTGCGGATCTCACCGTGGCCTACGGTTCGCGGCGCGCCCTGGGTGGGGTGCACGCCCGCATCGAGGCCGGTCAGATCGTGGGCGTCGTCGGGCCCAACGGAGCTGGCAAGAGCACCCTCCTTAAGGCCATCGTCGGTCTCGTGCCTATCTCAGGCGGAAGCGTGTCGATCTTCGGCAAGCCGTCTGGGCGGCAGCGCGCCGAGATAGCCTACGTGCCGCAGCGCGAAGAGGTGAACTGGGAGTTCCCGGTGACCGTCGAGGATGTCGTCCTCATGGGCCGGTACGCCCGCATCGGCTGGTTCCGGCGGGCGGGACGCCAGGACCGTGCCATCGTCGACGAAGCCCTGAGCATGGTTGATCTGCACGACATACGGACGCGTCAGATAAATCAGCTGTCGGGAGGCCAGCAGCAACGCGTCTTCCTGGCCCGGGCGCTCGCCCAGGACGCCTCCATTCTCCTGCTAGACGAGCCACTCAGCGGCGTCGACGCCACCTCGCAGGAGCGAATCCTCGAGCTGATGCACGAGCTGGCCGCGGCCGGGCGGACGATTGTGATGGCGACGCACGATCTGACCGCCGCCGCCTGCAACTGCCACTGCGTCTGCTGCCTCAACCACGAGATGGTGGCGATGGGCGCTCCCGCCGAAACGCTGTCGCCCGAGAATCTCCACGCGACCAACGGCGGCCAGCTGCTGATCCTCGGTGAGGGCGCTTTCGAGCCCGCGCTGGAGGTCCACCAGCACCATGGTTGACTGGGCCACAGACCCGCTTCAGTTCGAGTTCTTCCGGCGGGCGCTGTGGGAGGTCATGCTGCTGGGGTTCCTATGCGGCGTCGTGGGTTCGTTCGTCGTCCTGCGCGGCCTCGCCTTCATCGGCGACGCCCTGGCCCACGCCGTCTTTCCCGGTGTCGTGATCGCTTTTCTCCTCAGCAAGTCGTTCTTCCTCGGCGGCATCGTGTTTGGCTTGCTCACGTCGCTGCTCGTCGCCGTCCTCTCCCGGAACAAGCGGATCAGCGAGGACACGGCCATCGGCGTGCTCTTCGCCGGCATGTTCGCCCTGGGAATCGTGCTGATCAGCAGCACCAGCACCTACACCCGGGACCTCTCTTCCCTCCTTATCGGCAACGTGCTCGGCATCTCCGACAACGACCTGCTGATCACGCTGGTCACGGCCATCGTCGTGCTCGCGCTCATCGCGGCGTTCTACAAGGAGCTGCAGCTGGCGTCCTTCGACCCGGTATCGGCCGCGGCCATGGGCTACCCGACGTTCGCGCTCGAGCTGCTCCTGCTGGGACTGATCACGGTGACCATAGTCGTGTCTATCCAGGCGGTCGGGACGATCCTGGTGCTCGCCTTCCTGGTCACACCGGCGGCGACTGCCCACCTGCTGGTCGACCGTCTCCTTTCGATGATGGTCCTGGGCGGCGCGATCGGTGCAGTCAACGGCGTCATTGGCCTCTTCGTCTCCTATCACTTCGATGTCGCCGGTGGCGGCAGCATCGTGCTGGTGACCACCGCCGTGTTCTTCCTGGTCTTCGCCCTGTCCCCTCAGCATGGACTGCTCGCCCGCTACCTCCGGCGCGACCTCCACGGCCCCGTCAAAGACGACTGGATGGCGCCCGGGGCGCCGCGCCCGGCCGGCGGCGCCTGACCTTTCTCTAATCGCGCACTCTTCTACCCTTAGGCGGTGCAGAGGAAGATCGCCGCGCTCTTCCTGTTACTGGCGCTGATCGCCATAGCCGTCGCCTGCGGCGACGACGATGACAACGGGCTGCCGGACGGCGGGGATCCCGAGTCTGAGGCCACGGCCGAAGAGGACCAGGGATCCGACGGCGAAGGCACCGTCTTTGAAACTTCGACCTTCGATCCCGGCTTCTCGTTGCGGGCGCCCGACCACTTCCGCCGCTGTACGACATGCCCGGAGTCTCGAGGGTTAGTGGCCTTCGAACGGGCCGTCGAGGGCGAGAGGTCGCCAGCGCTCCTGTTTTTCCAATCGTTCGTCGGCACCGAGCTCGAGGCGGTCCCCCTGGAAGAGATCGCCGGCGCCATCGTGGCGATCCCCCAGATCGAGGTTGTGAGTCCGGTCGAGGAGGGCGAGCGCTTTGGGGTCCGTAGCCTCGAGTTGGATGTGCGCATGACGGGCGTCATCGAGGAGTCATCGGAGGGCCCGCTGCTCAACACGCGCTGGGCACCCAACGAGCAGGCACGGTTCATCCTTGTCACGATCAACGGCATCAACGTCCGCATCGTCGAGGATGTGTTCGATGCCGAGCTTTTCGACCAGTACATAGGGGAGATGGAGAGCGTCCTGGATACAGTGGTCTTCCAGCAGCGCAGCGCAGCCTCATGGCCCGCCCTGGCGCTCGCCCGCCCCTAGAAGGTGGGTTGCCGGGTCTGTTGCGCGAGCAGCCCTGGCTTCTCCAGGCGACGATTGTCAGCGTCGGCGCCCTCGTTGTGCTCGGCACGGCTTTCTTTGTCCCTAACTCGATAATCTTCGGTATCCCGGATTACGGCGGGTCTGGCCTGGAGCTCGTCGAGGGCACGGTGATCGAAGTGCTGGGAACGGAGGAGATAGACCCCGCGGACCAGGGCTTCGAGGGCTCGGTCCAGGTTATCCAGGACCTGCGGGTGGAGCTCACGCAGGGTGAATTTTCGGGGGATGTGGTCGATATCCGGCAGGGTACGCTCGGCGTGGGCGACGACGCCATTCCGTACAGCGCGGGGGACCGCGTGCTGCTGTCGACCGGCGAGCTCCCGGATGGCACCCGCGTCTTCAACATCCAGGACTACGTCCGCAGCGACAACCTGATGCTCCTGCTGACCGCGTTCGTGATCGCCGTCGTGGTCGTTGGCGGATGGCAGGGGGCGAGGTCTGTCATCGCTCTCGGCGTGACGTTACTGATCCTGATCAAGTTCATCATCCCCGGTATCCTCGCCGGCCACGACGCCGTCCTCATAACCCTGGTCGGCGTAATCGCGGCGACGGTCCCCGCGCTGCTGCTCTCGCACGGCCTGAACTGGAAGACGGCGGCCGCGGCGAGCGGGGCAGCGGTGGCGCTGATTATCACGGGCGTCCTGGCCTACATCTCGGTCGAGGCGATGGACTTCACCGGCGTTTTCTCGGACGAGGCCACCTTCGTGCAGTCGCAGACAGCGGGCCAGGTCAGCCTGCGCGGCCTGCTCCTTGCCGGGATCCTCATCGGGTCGCTAGGCGTCCTCTATGACGTGACGGTGCTGCAGGCTTCCACGATCTTTGAGCTGAAGCGTGCGGACCCTTCGCTGGGCTTTGGCGAGCTGTTCGTCAGGGCATCGCGCGTTGGCCGCGACCACGTGGCCGCTACTGTTGATACTCTAGTGCTAGCCTACGCCGGGGCCTCGCTCCCGATCCTCCTTTTGGTAACGATCCAGGCGCAGCCTTTCGAGCAACTGGTGAATCGGGAATTCATCGCGGAGGAGATCGTGCGCGCCCTCGTCGGCAGCCTCGGCATCATCGCCGCCGTCCCGCTGACCAACGTCATCGCCGCCTGGATCGCTGAGCAGCGGTTTGACGCCGGTTCTGAGCAAGAGAGAACTGAGCCAGCTTGACGATGCTACGGCTCGCCGGGCCTGGTCATCGCGTCGCGACGCTGCTCGTCATTCTGCTGGCAGTTGCCATTGTGGTTTCGGCCTGCGGCGATGACGGCAAGGTCGAGATAGAAGACCCCGCACCCGAAGTGCAGCCCGGCGATGAGATCCCGGCCTTCGACCCCCGCGACTACGTCTGCACGGTCGAAGACATCCCGGCTGCCTTTCCCTATGAGCTGATGGAGAGCGGCGAAACCAGCCATGAAGACGCCGCGGCGCTCTCACCCAACCCCGAAGCGCGCCTCGACGGTTACGGCGAATGGGGGCGGGTGACCGGGCAGCGCTCGGCGTTCTCGAGCGAGGCGCTGGCCGAGACTCCCGAGCAGATCGCCTACTTCGAATGCGCGCTCGACCGCTACCAGGAGGAGCCGGGTGCGCGCCGCGCCTTCGATGCCACCGCCGATTCGATCCAGGTCTTGAGCGCGCTCGTTCTCGGTGGGCAGGGCTACGGCGGATTCGAGTATGAAGAGATACCAGCGCCACGGATCGGCGATGAGACGGAGGCCCTATCCGGGGTCGCTGTCCGCGGCGAGCAGATTTTCGAATGGTACGCTGTGGTTTTCCGCCGGCTAAACATGGTCGGCTACAGCATCACGGCGGCGCCGCAGGAGTTCAGCTTCGTCGAAGACGCCGCGAACATCAGCGCGCTGATGGTGACGCTGATGGACCAGGAGATCGAAGCGCGCCTGGAAGAGCAGTCGGAGACGGGGGAAGATTGAGCACTTGCTGCTCCACGGCGCTCGGTTGAGCCTGTAGCTGTGGTTCGTGAGAAATTCGAGCTGGCCGGGAAGACCGCGGCCGTCACCGGCGCCGGCCGCGGGATTGGCGCCGAGATGGCGTGCGCGCTGGCCCACGCCGGCGCCGACCTGGTGCTTGCCGCCCGTACCGAGGGACAACTCGAAGCCGTTGCCGCACGCGTTCGCGAGATAGGACGGCGCGCAGAGATCGTCACCGCCGACGTGAGCGACCCCATCCAGTGTGAACGCATTGTCGAGCGCTGCATGGAGGCCTTTGGCCGGATCGATGTCATGCTCTCCAATGCCGGCGGTGGCTCCCCGGCGGCGATGGCGAAAAGCGTCGTTGCGACGCCGGACGACGACTGGCGCTCGATGATCGAGCTCAACCTCTATTCCGCATTTTACTGTGCGCGCGCTGCTGCCCGCAGGATGGTCGAATCTGGAAGCGGTGTGATCATCAACGTTTCGTCGGGTGCCGCGATGAGGGGGCATCACACCCACGCCTACGCCGCGGCGAAGGCGGGTGTCATTTCGCTGACCAAATCCCTGGCGCTTGAGCTGGCGCGACATAATGTCCGGGCGAACGTCATCGTTCCCGGTGTCGTAGCCCAGGAGGGCAGGAGCGAGGAGCGCAACCGGCAGCGCGCGGCGCGCGGCGCCTATATTCCGGTCGGCCGCATTGGCCAGGTCACCGAGCTGGGCCCGCTGGCCGTCTTCCTGGCCTCCGACGCCTCAAGCTACATTACCGGCCAGTCCTTCGTCATCGACGGGGGCGGACTTTCGGGTGGTATCACACCGGGCGGATGGGAGCCTCGGACACCGTGACGAGCGAAGCCCTGTACGAGGGCTACAAGGGCGGATTCGACCTGTCCGGCCGACGTGCCCTCGTGCTGGGCATGACCCCGGTGGGCAGAGCCATAGCGCTGGCGCTGGCCGAGAGCGGCGCCGATGTCGGGATCTCGGCCGCGACTAACGCACCGGAGGCGGCGCTCGGCGCGCGCAACCTCTCGCGCGCCATCTCCCGCATGGGCCGCCGCACGACGGTGCACGCCATCGACGCCACGCTGGGTACCGGAGCACAGGTCATGGTGCGGCAGGTCGCCAAGGAGTTGGGTGGCCTCGAGATCCTCGTCGTAGCCACCGACTTCTTCGTGGCGAAGCCCGCTCGCTCTTTCAGCGAATCCGAATGGGCCGCGACGATCGGGATCAACCTGTCCAGCGCTTTCTTCGCCGGCCGCGCCGCGGCTCGGGAGATGGAGCGCGCGGGTTGGGGGCGGATCATCAACGTCTCGTCCGGGCTGGGTTCGCGTGGCGTCCGCAATACGGCTGCCTACAGTGCCGCCAAGGCCGGCGTCACCCAGTTGACTCGGTCCTTCGCCCAGGAGTTCGCGCCCAGTGGCATCACCGTGAACTGCATCGCTCCCGGATGGCTCGAGGGGGACGGCGATACCCTGCCCATTGCCGACGAGGCGCTGGTCAAGTACATCCCCATGAGGCGGTTGGGCAAACCGGACGAGGTCGCGCCGTTGGCGCTCTACCTGGCCTCCGACGGCGCCGCCTTCGTGACGGGGCAGACCTTCTACGTCGATGGCGGCGTCAACACACGGCTGTAGG